>DASPQN010000081.1:0-24370 GCA_035624925.1 Thermoplasmata archaeon | reverse complement strand
ATCACCGTCCTGGACGCCGACCTCGTACGCCTCGGCGGCGTGCTCGCCGGGCTCGCGCGGCGGCACCGGGCCACGCCGACGGTCGGGAGGACCCATGGCCAGCACGGGGTCCCGCTCTCGTTCGGCTACAAGATGGCGGTCGCCGCCGCGGAGGTCGGGCGTCACCGGCACCGCCTGCACGAGCTGCAGCGCCGGCTGCTCGTCGGCAAGCTCGCGGGGGCGGTCGGGACCGGCGCCGGCTTCGGCGACAAGGCTGCGGAGGTGGAGGAGGCGGCGATGCGCCGGCTTGAGCTCGTCCCGGACGAGGCGCCGACGCAGATCGTCGGCCGCGACCGTCTCGCGGAGCTGACGAACTTCCTCGCCCTCCTCGCCGGGACCGCCGAGCGCCTGGCGACCGAGGTGCGCAACCTCCAGCGGACCGAGATCGCCGAGGTCGCCGAGCCGTTCGACGAGGCCCGCCAGGTCGGCAGCTCGACGATGGCCCAGAAGCGGAACCCGATGCAGAGCGAGAACGTCACCAGCCTCGCCCGGCTCGTCCGCGCGTTCGCCGGTCCGCCTCTGGAGAACATGGTCCAGTGGCATGAACGGGACCTCTCGAACTCCGCGAACGAGCGGATCGTCATCCCCCACGCGATCGTCCTGACCGACGACATCCTCGGCAAGCTCGCGGAGGTGTTCGACGGCCTCGAGGTCGACCAGGACCGGATGGCGGAGGCGATCGCCCAGGGCGGGGGCCTCGCGATGACCGAGAACCTGATGCTCGCCCTGACGGCGAAGGGGCTCGCCCGGGGCGAGGCGCACGAGCTGCTGAGGAACCTCACGCGGGGCCCGGCCGGTCGGACCTCGCTCGCCGCGAGGGCGAAGGCCGACCGGACCGTTGCGAAGTACCTCACTCCGGCCGAGCTCGACGTGCTCCTCGACCCCGCGAGCTACGTCCGGGCCGCGGCGGAGAAGACCGACCGGATCCTCGCGTTCGTGGAGCGGGAGCTCGAGAAGTGACCCGCCGGCGTTCGCCGTGGTCGGCGACCGTCCGGCTCGCGACCGGCCGAGCCGAGCTCGCGCGGTGGCTCGAACGGGCGCTCCTGCCGGAGGCCGCGCGGGAGGTCCCCCGCGCGCGCACGACCCTGCGGCGTTCCGGCGCCTCGGTCGAGCTCCGCGTGGTCGCGTCGGACGCGGGCGCGATGCGCGCGGCGCTCAACACCTACCTCGGGTGGATCGCCCTGTCGCTCGCGACGGTCCGGGCCGCCGAAGCGGACGGCGTGACGCCCCCGGCGGCTGGCGGCTCCGAAGCGCTTATCTCTCGCTCCCGGTGAGCCGCGCCGTGGCGCTACCGGCGAAGCTGCAGAACGACCTGAAGCAGTTCCAGCGGCTCCAGCAGGAGCTCGGGGCGGTCCAGCAACAGCACCTGCAGCTCGACCTTCGGCTTCGGGAGATCGGTCACACGCTTGAGGAGCTGAAGACCGTGCCGGAGGAGGCGACCGTCTACCGGCCGATCGGGGGCCTCCTGGTGAAGGCGAAGTCGCGCAAGGAGGTCGAGGACCTGCTCGGCGAGGAGAAGGAGACGCTCGAGGTCCGCCAGAAGGCGGTCGAACGGCAGGAGAACCACCTGAAGGAGCGGTACACCACGATGCAGCAGGACCTCACCCAGCAGCTCCAGGCGGCGGGCGTCCGGCCCGAAGCGGCGGACGAGCCGGAAGGCTGAACCCCGTTACGACGACCGCCGCGTCAGGCGGTCCGCCACCTCGACCAGCAGCGGTTTCCTCGCCGACGGGATCTGACGGCTCCCGTCGAGCCGACGCAGGGCCCGTGCGGTGAGCGAGGCGATCTTCCGTTCGGAGTAGTCCAGCGAGCCGCTCGTGCGGATCGCCTCCCGCGCGCGGTCGACCTCCCGGTCGGTGGCCCCCGGGCGGCCGAGGACCCGGGCGATCGCGGCACGCTCGGCCGAGGAGCCTGAGGCCCAGGCCCGCACGACCAGCAGCGTGCGCTTCCCTTCGACGAGGTCGTTCGCGCTCTTGCCGATCTGCGCGGCGTCGAACCCGGCCCCCAGCACGTCGTCCCGCAGCTGGAAGGCGATCCCCAGGTCCGTCGCGACCGCCTCGAGGTCGACGAGCGCGCGCGGCCGGGCGCCCGCGAGGAGCGCCCCGATCCGGAGCGGGGCGACCACGGTGTAGACCGCCGACTTCAAGCGGTGGACCTCCAGCACGTCCTGCTCGGCGAGCTCGGACGGCTCGAGCGTGCCGTTCCGCAGGTCGAGGAGCTGGCCGCACGCCGTCAGCCGGGTCATCCGGACCAGCTCGTCGAGCGCCGCGAGCTGCCGGGCCGCGGGTACCCGGGTCGCGAGCAGGCTCGCGAGCGTGAACGGCTCCTCGAGGTCCCCGAGCGTGATGGCGACCCCGACGCCGTAGTCGTCGCTCGACCCGACGGCCCGGTTTCGGGCGTGGAGCCGCGCGACCTCGCGGTGGACCGTCGACCCGCCTCGACGCACCTCTGCGTGGTCGATGATGTCGTCGTGGATGAGCATCCAGCTCTGGAAGTGCTCGAGCGCCGCCGCCGCCGGGAGCGCCGGGGTGGGCGATCGGCCCGAGACGAGATGATAGCCGCCGAGGACGAGGAGGGCGCGGAAGCGCTTCCCGCCGCGGAGCGAGAACTCCCGGTTCAGGGCGAGGTACGGCCGGACGGGCGGAGGGGTCGACCGACGGGCACGGTCGTAGGAGAGCGCGAGGTGGCGTTCGACCTCAGGGAGGTACCGCGAGAGCCCTGCAAGGTCCACGGGGGTGCGTCTGGACACCGAGGGTATTTAATGCGCGCACCGTGGCCGGTCCGATGGCCAGCGCTCCGTTCGTCCAGCTCGCCTCGGTCCTCGTCGAGGCGATGGGACAGCGCCTCGACGCGGCGAAGCCGACGGACGAGGGGGTCACGGTCCGTACGACCGACGGCTTCCTCTACGCGTTCCTCGAGGACCCCACCGTCATCTCCCTCGACGGCATCCGCAAGCTCACGGCCGCCGAGACCGGCGGCTCGCCCCGGCTCGTGGTGCTGACCCCCGGCCGTCTCCCGCCGCTCCTCGCCCAGGAGGTGGCCCGTGGGGGTGGCACGCTGGTGGAGGGTGCCCGGTTCAACGAGCTCTGTCGTCAGCTCGGGCTCGGGAGCTGGGTCGGGGACGAGCCGCGGGCGCGTCCGCCCGACGGCCGCCGCCTCCTCCCCAGCGCCCACCAGCTCGACGGGGTGATGCACCGGGCCCGCACCTGGCTCGACTGGGGGGTCCCGGCGCTCGCGCTCCGCTTCTATCGGCAGGCGATCGACCTGAAACCCGAGTTCGCTCCCGCCAAGGCCGGGCTCGGGCGGGCCTTGCTCGCCCTAGGCCTCGCGGACGACGCCGACCGCGAGTTCGACGAGATCCTCGCCTCGCACCCGCAGGACGTCGACGCCCGGCTCGGCAAGGCGGCGGTCCTGGGAGCACGCTCCCGGCCCAAGGAGGAGGTGGCGCTCTACCGCCAGTTGCTGGAGGAGGACGAGGCCCGGTCGGAGGTCCGCGCCCATCTCGTCGCCGCCCTGGTCGACCTCGGGGACTGGCGGAGCGCCCGGGTGGAGATCGAGGCGATGCTCGCCCGGACCCCGGAGGAGCCGCAGCTAAGGTTCCTGCACGGGGTCGCCCTCGAACGGACCGGTTCCGCCTCGCTCGGCGCGGCCGACCGCGAGGAGGCCCGCCGGCTCGGGCTGACGTACGAGCGGGAGGCGGCGCTCTGCCAGCAGCTGGGTCTGTCGCCCCCTCCGAAGCCGGCGTCGACCAGCGTGGTAGCGGCCTCGATAGCCCGGCGCGCCGCGAGCGCGGCCGCCCAGGGAAAGGCCGAGGCGACGACGCCCGCGGCCCCCGGGGTATCGGCTCGGGCCGGGAAGCGGAAGGGCGGACGCTCGACCTCCGCCACGCACCGCGCCGCCCGCAAACGTAAGTAACCCATCCCCGAGTCGATGCGCTCGGGGTCCGAGCGTGCGGATCGTGTCGGTCCTCCCGAGCGCTACCGAGATCGTCTGCGCCCTCGGCGCACGGGAGCAGCTGGTCGGACGGAGCGCGGAGTGCGACTTCCCGCCGGACGTCGCGTCCGTGCCGGTCGTGATGCGGGCCCGGACGCTCGATGCGGAGCGGCCCTCGGCGGAGATCGATGCGCGGGTGCGTGCCGCGAGGTCCCGCGACGAGAGCCTCTACGTCCTCGAGGTCGACCGGCTTCGGGCCGCGGCGCCGGACCTGCTCCTCACGCAGGACCTGTGCGGGGTCTGCTCCGTCACCGAGGCGGAGGTCACGCGCGCCTGCAACGAGGCGGGGGTGCATCCGACAATCGTCTCCCTCTCGCCACGGAACCTGGGCGAAGTCTGGGCGTCGATCGAGACGGTGGGCAAGGCGATCGACCGAGGGGGCGAGGCAGGACGGCTCGCCCGAGAACTGCGGCGTAGAGCCTCGCCCCCACCCGGTCCGTCGGTGGGCCGCGTGGCGGTCGTGGAGTGGCTCGACCCGCCGATCCTCGCGGGGCTGTGGGCCGCGGAGATGGTCGTCGCCGCCGGGGGAACGCCGGTCGGCCCGTCCGCGGGAGAGCCAGGGGCCCGGACCGACTGGGGTCATCTCGCGAGGCTCAGTTCCGACCTGGTCGTCCTGAGCCCGTGCAGCTTCTCCGTCGACCGGACCCGGCGCGAGCTCGAGGACCTCACCCTCGCGCGCGAGGTCGGCGCGAGCTCTCCCGCGAGAGGCACCTTCGTAGCCGACGAGGCGTACTTCAGCCGGCCGGGGCCGAGGCTCGCGGATGGGGTGGACCTGCTGCGGACCCTGCTCCGGGGGAACCCGCCGCAGGGCCCGATGCCGGTCGTCCGCTGGAACGCTCCCCCGCTGGAGGCCGGCTCGTGAGCTGGGGCGGCTCGTTCCAGTACTCCTGGACCCCGCCGGCGCCGTCACGCCGGGTCACGACCTCCAAGACGGAGCTCCTCCACCTCGGGGTGGCGTACGCCGTGCTCACCGGCTGCCTCTTGCTCGTCTTCTCCGGCAACACCTACCTCGGCAGCGGCTTCGCTCCGCCCGGGTTCACCGGGATCAGCGTCACGCTGGTCGTGGTCGCGGCGCTCGCCGCGCTGACCGGCTTCGTCGCCCATGAGATGGCCCACAAGATCGTGGCGCAGCGGCTCGGGTTCTGGGCGGAGTTCCGGGCGTCGCCCTACGGGCTGATCATGGCCGCGGTCACGTCGTTCCTCGGCTTCATCCTCGCCGCCCCCGGCGCGACGATGGTCGGCGGGATCAGCGGGATCGACCGGTCGTCCTGGGGCCGGACGAGCCTCGCCGGCCCGATGACGAACGTCACCTTCGCGGCGGTCTTCTACGTCGCGTCGATCGCCGCGTACCTGCTCGGCTCGGTCCTGTTCGTCTGGCTGCTCGTCCTCGCCTTCATCAACGCCTGGTTCGGGACGTTCAACCTGTTCCCGTTCGGGGTGCTGGACGGCCGCAAGGTGTTCCTCTGGAGCCGCGGGATCTGGGCGGGGGCGATCGCCCTCACCCTGACCGCGATGGTCGTCACGGTCTTGGCCCTCTACGTCTACGTCAGTCCGCTGCTCTCGTTCTGAGGGGGGTAACCATGGTGGCTCCGCGGGTCGTCGACCTGGGCCTGGAACGCAAGCTGCTCGACCTCGACTTCCGGGACACGGAGGGGCTGGTCGCGGCCTACCTCCTCCCCGAGCCTGAGGGGTGGGCGTTGATCGAGACCGGGCCGACCTCGTGCCACGGGGCGCTGCTCCGCGCGGTCGCCGCCGCGGGCGTGGAGGCGCGCGACGTCCGGGACATCCTGGTCACGCACATCCATCTGGACCATGCGGGTGGTTTGGGCGCGGTGGCGGAGGCGTTCCCGAACGCCCGGCTCTACGCCCACGAGCTGGGCGTGGGCCACCTCGTCGACCCGAGCCGCCTGATCGCGAGCGCCCGCAGGGTCTACGGCGAGGCGTCGGACCAGCTCTGGGGGACGGTCGTCCCGGCGCCCGCGGCCCGGCTCCAAGCGCTCCGTGGCGGGGAGACCCTCGCGCTCCGGCGAGGCGAGCTCCAGGTGCTCGCGACCCCGGGCCACGCCAAGCACCACCTCGCGTTCTTCGACTCCGAGCTGCGGGCCGTCTTCGCCGGGGACGGCGCCGGGGTCCGGTTGGAGCGCTCGCCCCACCTGCGACCCGCCGTCCCGCCCCCCGACCTCGACCTCGGGCAGCTGTTCGCCAGCCTCGAGCTGATGCGCCGAGCCGAGCCCCGGTTCGTCCTGCTCAGCCACTTCGGTCCGACCCCGAACGGGGCGAGCGACCTGGAGAGGTATCGCGCGGTCGTCGAGCGGTGGAGGGACATCGCGCTCGCGGCCGCGCGCGAACGGCCGGACGCCGGGTTCATCGCGGCCCGGCTCCAGGTGTTCGATGCTGCCGAGCGGGGTGGCGAGCTCGGCGACCGGGCCTCGATGGTCTCCGGCTACGACGTGGCGGCCCAAGGGTTCCTCCGCTACTTCCAGACGCACGGCGAGCTCGTCGGGGCTCCGTCGTGACCGAGGTCGACCCGCGGTCGCGGGCGGTCGCCACAGGGGTCCTCCTCTCGGCCCGGGCGGTCTACGCCTACAACTGGTACGACATCGGGGGCGTGCTCCCCCTGGTGGGGACCCACTTTGGGGTGGGGACGGTCGAGCTCGGGGTCGTCCTCGCCGCGTTCCTGGCCGGCGCCGCGGTCTTCCAGCTGCCGGCAGGCTACGCGGCGATGCGCTGGGGAAGTCGGACGACCTCCGTCGCCGCGCTCGCAGTGATGGGGACCTTCGCGGTCGCCTCCGCCGCGAGCCCGAACTGGGTCGCTCTCGCCCTCCTGCGCTTCGGCGCGGGCGGTGGCGCGGCGTTCTTCTTCGCCCCGGCGCTCGGCCTGGTCACCGCCTACTACCCGAGCGGCCACCGGGGGTTCATGGTGGGGGCGTACAACGGCGCGTTCAGCGCGGGATCGGGGGTCGGCCTCTTCGCCAGCGCCTATCTAGGGCCCCTCACCGGTTGGGCGTGGCCGATCGCCCTGGGCGGGGGGCTGCTCCTCGCGCTCGCCCTCGTGGCAGGGCTCCTCCTGCCGGCGACGCCGAACGAGACGAGGACCCCGACCCGCGGGCTGTGGAAGGCGTCGCGTCCGGTGCTCCGGTCCCGGGGGATCTGGGCCGTCGCGGTCGGTGGCGGAGGGCTTTGGGGAGGGTTCTACGTCGCGGCCCAGTACTTCGTGAATTACGCGCACGAGGTCCATCCGAGCTGGAGCCTGGCCTTCGCGGCGGCCGCGCCGACGATCATGATCGCGGTCGAGATCGCCGGCGGCCCGATCGGCGGGTGGTTCGGAGAACGCTCGCGGGACATGCGCCGGGCGCTGGTCGCCTGGGGGATCGCCGCCGGGATCCTGCTCGCCGCCGTGCCGTTCCTCTCGCTCGGAGCCGCGTTGGCGGCGTTCGCCGTCCTCGGTTTCTCGGACGGGGTGACGTTCACGCTGCTCTACCTGATCCCGACGTACCTCCCCGAGGTGACCACCGACCTGGTCGCCCTCGGGCTGGCCCTCCTCAACTTCCTCCAGATCATCATGGGCAGCGCGATCGCCCTCGCGTTCGCGCTGGTGGCGACCTCGGTGGGCTACGGCTGGGCGTGGGTCTTTGCCGGCGCGACGACCATAGCCTTCCTGCCCGTCCTCGTGCTGGCGCGGCCCGCGGGCCGGAGCCCGGGCCCGGCTGCGCTTGTCGGCTGACGCCCCGGGCACGTTGGGGGACGGCGCCGGTGCCCGCTGGCGTTCGAGCGTAGACCCTTTCTGGTAGTCGGGCTAGTTCGCGTCAACAGCCCCGTGGTGTAGTGGCCAAGCATGCTGGCCTTTGGAGCCGGCGACAGCGGTTCGAATCCGCTCGGGGCTATGATACCCATTCGGCTTGGCCGACGGTGTAGCCTCGCTCGGGTCGGCTCGATGTGGAGTTGTAGAGACCGGGAGCTCTCGCCCCGCGCAACCTCACAGGAACGGTCTATGAAGTCTCTACGAGGTCCTCGTCAAGCGCACGTGCATCGTTGTCACGGGCTGCCCACCCAAGGTATCTTCCTCGGAAATCTCCAGCTCGTCCGGAGTACGGAAATCTAGGCTCAGTCGCTCAGAGTAACGTTCGGTTCCTCGTTGACCCTCGTAGGTCAGCCGGAGCGACCGGTCGTTGAGCCACGCACCCTTGTGATCATAGGCGGCGGACGTGTTTGTCAACGCGAAGAAATGCACCGCGTCTTCCATCGTATCGTACCCCAGGATCCCAGTCTCAAGGTAGGTCCCAAGTCCCTTGAACTCGAGCCTGTTCTGTAGAAGGACGCCCCAGCCACCGGAGACCGAGGCAAATGTCGCGATTCCCTCGGCCACGAAGCTTCTCCCTCGGTTCTCAAGCGTTCCGACCACTTTCCATGAGCCCAAGAAACAGTGTAATCGCCTAGCGCCCTCAGGCAACGGAAAGAGGTCGGAGAGTCGGTCTTCCTGCGACATGAGAGATCTCCCTTGGATTCGCGACGTTTGATTGGTTCGAACCTTCTTGGGAAGTGATCGCGAGCCATCCGCTCGATCGCAAGCTCCCCGGAGGGCTCGTGGCGCCGAATGCGGGGCTGCAACCTGGGCGAGGTCGATGACCACTCTCCTTGCTCACCCCCTCAAATCGGGCAGTCCGTGGACCATCGGACCGCGTCTCACTCCCAGCGGAAGAGCCGGACCGCCAGATACCCGAGGACCGCGATATACGCGACAAGGACGCCGAGCGAGAGGATCGTAGGGAACGTGCCTTGCATCGCATCGGTCATCGCTTGGCGAGCGGCTCCCACCGGCGAGAGGTTGCTCACGGTCTGCAGCCAGCCGGGAAGGTACTCGGTAGGCAGGTAGGCTCCGGCGAGGAATAGAAGAGGGTACAGCAGTGACTGGGCGATTCCTGCGGCTGACTTCTCGGAAGGAGAGATGGCAGCGACGAGCAGGCCCATCACAAACATCGCGGCCGTCCCCAGCATCACCCCGAGCACGAAGCCGCCGAGCTGGTGGGGCACGCTTACGCCGAACACAACCACGCTGCCAACGAGCAGGATGCCAATCGCTATCGCCGCTACGACCAGGTTGACCGCTACCTGAGCTCCAAGCAGCATCGATGGGGGTGCAGGAGTGGTGGAGAACCGGCGCAGCCAACCCAGCTCTCGGTCCCGGGCGAGCGGGATGGGAAGCCCGAGGAGGGTCACCATGAGCAGGACCGTTACGATCAGGATTGGCAGATAGACCTCGAAATCGGTCAGGTTGGTGCCAGGCACGATGTGCGAACTCATGTAAGGGATGCTCGCGAAGACGCCGAGGAGGAAGACCGGGAGGGCAAGTCCAAAAATGATTCCGATGGGTTCCCGAAGGGCCATCTTCCCTTCGAACCGCACTAGTTGCCAGAACGCGCCGGAGGGAATCCGCTCCGTGGCGAGACCTCCAGAAGAGCTCATGATCCTGCCACCTCCGTGGTGGGACGAGTTCTTTGAGAGGTCAGCCGGAGAAAGGCGTCCTCAAGGCTACCGCTCGTCACTTGGACATCCTGGGCGCGGACACCCACGATCTGCAATGCCTGCATCACGGCAGGAAGCAGGTCGCCCTTTCCGGTCACCTCAACATGTGGGCCGACGTGCTCGACGGACGACACCCCCGGCAACGAAGCAAGAATCTTGTCCGGGAACGGGGCGGACGGCACGAATCGCATGTGGGTTCCCCCGCCCTCCTGCTCCGCGAGGGCTTCCGGCGTGGCCATCGCCACGACTTCGCCTCGATCGATGAGGACCACCCGGTCACAGAGGCGCTCCGCCTCGTCCATGAAGTGGGTGACAAGGATCACCGTCACACCACGGTCCCGGATCTTCTCGATGAGGCCCCAGGTCTCGCGTCGCGCTTGAGGGTCGAGCCCCGTGGTGAGTTCATCGAGAATGGCTACCTTCGGGTTCCCTACCAACGCAAGCGCGATGGAGAGGCGCTGCTTCTGGCCCCCGGAGAGCTGCTTGTAGTAGGCATTGCGCTTCTCGGTGAGTCCCAATTCGCTCAGAAGTTCGTCGGGGTCCGCCGGTTGGCGATAGAACGAAGCGAAGAGCTGCAGCACTTCCCGAACCTTGGCTCGGGGTGGCAGGGATCCTTCCTGGAGTTGCACCCCCACACGGTCGCGGACCTCTTGTCGGTGTTTCTGCGGATCCAACCCGAGAACGTTGATCGAGCCCGAGTCCGGGGCTCTCAATCCAGAGATGCACTCCACCGTCGTGGTCTTACCGGCACCGTTTGGTCCGATGATGCCCAGAATCTCTCCTTCCCCGACGGAAAATGAAACCTCGTGGACCCCGTTCGTTCCACCGTAGGTCTTGTGCAGCCGGTCGACCGTTACAACGGCCCGTGTCTTTCGCGTCGGCGATTCAACCGACACGCTGTTGGGCGTTGCGGTGGTCCATGGGATTGGGACCGAGTGCGCGTCCAAGGTTGTCAGAGCGTGTGGATTCAGTTCTGCTTCGTTCATCCAATTCACCTTTCCCTGCAAAGTTGTCCCGACCCTACCTCTCGAACCGCGACGGGTATCACGCTCGCGCCTCCGCTGACGTGCTCTGGATTCCTAGCAAGCCTCGAAGGAATTGCCACTCCTCGATCAGTCGCTTCTGAGAGAAGGACCGTTCATGGGCGATCCAGCCATCGCCGAGCCGCTCGGGATTGTATCTTCGGGCGGTCAGTTCCTCCTCGACTCGGGCGAACTGGCCGCGGGGGGGGTAGGTCGGTGGCCCAGCTCCGGTCGGCCAACCATGCAGGACGACCAAGCTGATTCGCGGCGAGCGCGGATCGCGAACCTCCACGGTTATGCCGAGACGAAAAGTTGGACCTCGCGCCAGCTCATCGTAAGCTTCGCCACCTGGAGTCCGTCGGGCCTCAGCCAGGAGGCTTCTAAGGAGGGCACCCGTCGGGGCCACCCTGGAACGGCGGGCGGAATTCCGCTTACCCTTCCTCCGCGGTTTTCGTTCCACGGCGTTCGGTAAGTCTGCGACGAAGAAAGACGCTCGTTAGCCCGACGGTACGGAATCGACGCAATTCCCGCCCAGAGACTGCCTGTTTGGCAACCCGTTCGGAAAAGAAAAGGAACCGTTGCTAGAGAAGCAATCTCAGCCCCCTGGTCGAGCGGTGGCGTTCTCTTCCAAGAGCCGGTCCCGCCATGTCTCGAAGAAGTCGAAGTGAGTGCTGATGTGGCTGACGGCATTCTCCACGCACGCGTCCGCGGAGAGACGATCGAAGAGATCCTCATGGGCAGCCGGCGTCGGAGACCAGATCAGCAACGTGAGTGCGTTCGGCGCATTGCTGATTGGTGTGCTCCAGATCACGCGCGGTTCAAGCTGTGAGAGGAGTCGTCCCCGCCACTCCAGCGGCTCGGCATCCGTCTTGAGGGACAACATGAAGAACGCAAGTACGCCGGCATCCTTTCCGATCTGCAGCTGCGCGTAGAATTCGGCCACCCCAAGTTCCCACATCCGCCGAAGACGGGTCCGGACGGTTTTCGGCGACACGCGGATTTCCTGACAAACGTCCGCGATGGGTTTCCTCGAGTTGTCATGGAGGGACCACAGGATTCGATAATCGACGGGGTCAAGCTCCGATTCTTCTGGCTCGCGGTATGGTGGATTGCTGCCGTAGAGGACACCTGCCTCGATTCCGATACTGGGGTTCGAAATGGCCGCAGCCTTGCGGCAGAAGGAAGCGTAGGGTCCGAGGCCCTGGATCGACCGAAGGTGCGCCTGAATGTGCAGGGAATTCTCGCTCCCTTGAACTACGATTCTTGTGGCCTCGTGTTTTCCCACCCGTTCAACGGCCTCTCTGAGAGGGAAGGCTGCCGAGAGTCCGGAGACCAGTACGGGAACCGCGTTCAGAAATGGCCACGAAAGGTTCGCCGTAAACTTCGTGATGATTCCTGCCTCTCGGAGCCCCAGGATTCGCTTATGGACCGCCGGGATGCTCAGCTTGAGACGCCGTGCTAGGCTAGAGTACGTGGCCCGAGAATCTCGAAGGAGAAACAGCAGCAACGACAGGTCGGTCTCATCCATCGGGCCGTCCCACGCCGACGTAGCGGGATAGCGTGCCGCGTCTAAGTTCTATCGTCTTCAAGCTAGAGGGGAGAGTTCTCCTCCAAGCTCGGATGGCACTCGGTCCCCTCAAGGGTCGTTGGGCGTTACGAGACGGAGGAGAGCAATGATACCCGTTCGGCTTGGCCGATGCGGTGGCCTCGCTCGGGGCTATGGTACGATACCAGCCGGGGCTACAACCTGAAGGGGGTGGGTACCGAGTGGCTAACCGACCCTCCGAGCCTACAGGCCCTGGTGTCGGCCCGGAGGTGATTGGGAGTTCGGCCCTCGCCGATGCCAGAGAGTACCCCGCCCCCCGTAAGGGCCCTCCGCGGGACAGGGCGTGGCGCAGCGGAAGCGACGGGGTAGCGAGGCTGGCACCCCCGGCGACCCTAATCGTCGGCGCGGTGGGGGTATGTAGGTCCCTGCAGTATCACCATTCCCTCGCGGAGGTATCCGGATGGTGCGGGTCCATGCGTCAGGACCCCGGGCGACTCGACGGCGATCGAAAGTCCGGGGGCGTCTAAGGCGCCGTCTGTCAAGTCCGGGCGTGCGCCTGGTTGTCGCGGGTATCGCCGTGATGGTCGGTATCGCCGGTTACTCGGTCGCCGCATTCGTGATATCAACGTTCCCCTCGCAGGCCTCTGCGGTCGGAGCACCTTCGGCCCCGGCCGGGGTATCGACCGTTCTCTCCGGGGCCCAGTTTGCAAGTCCGACCACGGTGCCCGCGGCGGGAGCTTGCTCGGCGTCCAACCTCGGTACGCTAGCGGTCCCGACCAACCTGACGAACGGAGGCGACACCGGAATCTGTCTTACCACAGCGACGGGGGGCATCGCCACGGGTGACACGATGTACGTCTTCGAGATCTCGTTCAATCAGAGCGCGCTCGTCTCCCATGTCTTCCAGGTGGAGATCCGCGTCTCCGTGACGCCGGCGGCGAACGGCATCGCGGTGACGGCGTACGTTCGAACCTCGGCGGCCATCGCGGTGGCGGAGTATGCGACGTTCGCCCTCGACCTGACCAGCGCGGGGGACACCGCCGTCCTTCAGTACGCCCTTCTGGTCACTCAGTAGGGAGGGTCCTCCGGAGCCGGAGCACGCGATGAACCGTGGAATCCTCGTGACCCGAGACCGTGGGTTTCAGCGGATCCCCGGGCTCCATCTCGAAACGTACTGACCGCGGTGGGCTCCGGGAGCTTGGACGCCGGATTCCACGGTCGCCCGCTCTTCCGGCGAGGTGTACCCCGGTTGATCTGAAGCCTCAGGCGAATCCGTTCGGGGCGCCTCGAAAGGGGGGCATCCCCCTGCCAAGAGAGGGGTCCGCGTGGCGCACGGCCCCCCGACGGGGCTCGTCCGAGGCCGCTTGCCTCGAACCGCGAAGAACGGTCGCTCCAGGTCCGAGGGGTGCCGACCACGGTTCGCGAGGCGGGAGTCCCGCCCCGCGCGCCCTCGGACCGGCTCGTCCTACGCGGTCACCGCGAACGAGCCCGCGTGGATCGTGGTGAAGGTGTTGGCCCCTCCGGAAACGGACTCGACAACGGTGACCGGATCGGAGCCCACGGGAGCGTTGCCTGCGATGGTGATGGAGACCTGGATGCTGGACGGGCCGGCGATGAGCACGGAGTTCACGGCGACCATCGAGTTGGCGTTCCCGAACGTGACGGTCATGTCGGAAGCCGAGGGGGCGACCGTGAATCCGGTCAGGGCTACGACCAGGGTCTCGCCCTGGGACCCGCTCGACGGGCTCAGGGTCACGGCGAACTTGAGGACGTGGAATCCCATCAGCGTGAGGGAGGTGGACGTGTTCGGCCCACCGGGCACCGACTCCGCGATCTGGATGGCCACCGGGCCGGTCTTCGCGTTGTCCGCTATCGTGATCTCGACCAGGAGGCTCGAGAGGCCGGCGAGGGCCACGGAGTCCATCGTGATCCCCGAGGTAGGTTTCCCGAAGGTGACCGACATGTCGCGGGCCATCGGCGACACCGTGAATCCCCCCAGGTAGAGGTCCATCGTCTCATCCTGCGTCCCGGCTCTCGAGCTCATGGTCACCGCGAAGGCGAGTACCCGGAAGTTCCCGAAATCGAGGCTGTGCACGACCCGGTGCGTGGAGTTCCCCGTGAGCCACGATATCGCGACCGGGTCCGCCTGGATCCTGGCGTGGCGGCCGATGGTGATCTGGACGGTGAGGTTGGAGAGCCCGGTCATCGTCACGGCATCGACATGGACCTTGGCGTTCAGGCGACCGAACGTGACCCGCAACGGGGATTGGAGGCTCGAAGCCGGCGGGGGAGTGAACCCTGCAAGGACCACGTCCAGCGTCTCATCCTGAGTGCCGCTCGCCGGGGTGATCGTGAGATGCAGAGTCGTCACTCGGAAGCTACCGAACTCGATGCTTTGCTCCCCCCAGGGCGAGGAGACCGTCACGATGACCCCGTTGCCTTGGAGCGTGGCGTTCAGCGCGATGGTGATCTGGACCGTGATGCTCGAGAGCCCTGAGATCGTGACGGAGTCGACCTGGATTCCGCTCTCGGCGTTCCCGAAGGAGGCGTTCGTGCCGGACGCCACCGGGCTAAAGCCTCCGAGGACGACGTTCAGGGTCTGACCCTGGGACCCGCTCGTCGGACTCATCGTCAGGTCGATGCCCGTGACGGTGAGGGAAGCCGCTCCGGGCTCGGAAGCGTAGGTCGCATCCCCGCTGTACGTCGCGGTCACCGTCAACGCTCCGACGTGACTGGGCTGGAGCTCGCAGCTCCCGCCCCCGGAGCCGTTCAGCGAGGGGATGGTGCAGCTGTCACCCGGTTCCGTGAGGCCGTCGGAAACGCTCACCGACCCCGTCGGGGTCGGCCCCGTTCCCGTGACCACCACGGACACGAACGTGCTCTCGTGGAGCGAGATCGCGGCGGGGCTCAAGGCCACGGTCACGGTCGGCACGAGGGCGCTCGCCACGGTTACGGCCGCCGAGTTCGAGGTCACCACCGTGTCCAGGGTGTCCGTCACTTGCAGTTCGAAGGCATACGCGCCGGGATCCGCGGTGCCGCTGAACGTCGTCCCCGGCAGGCTGCCGGGGGCACAGGCGAACGACGTCAGGAGGTCCACCCAGCCCGACCCGCTCGGCGTCTCGTCCAGCCACTGGCACGCGTAGGGCGACGTGCCCCCCCCGAAGGGGGCGGTGGTGGTCAGCGTCACGGTCTGCCCCTGGTCGACGGTTCCGGGGGCTGCGGCAATCACGGGAGGCGACAACGTCGGGTCGACGGTCACGGTCGCGTAGCCGGACGGCTGCGAGGCCGAGGCGCTGTCGGTGACGACGTAGCAGTAGTAGTATGTCCCCGGCCCCGTGATCTCCGAGCCCGTCGTCCACGTCGGACCTATCCCCAAGGCCGTCTCGGTGGACGATGAACCGCAGGTACCCGTGTCGACCGTGTCGAGGTACCAGGTGTACGCATACGGCGGGGTCCCCCCCGACACCCCGGTCGGCGAGATCGTCGACGCTTGCTGGGAGTAGTCGATCGTTGCCGGCCCCGCCGACGCCGTCCCTCCAACCAGAGGCGACGCGGTCAGGGCAAAAATCGCCCCACCGCAGTCGCCGACTCCGTCCACTCCCCAGAACAGGTAGGTCCCGGCGGAGTATCCTGCGGGTACGGTGACGGTCGCAGTCCAGGTCGTCATGCCCGTGTCACCGCTGCCGACCTGAACGGGCAAGGAGCCGTCAGGACTCGCCCACCAGAGGTTGGTGGCGCCCTCGGGATAGAAACCGTTGACCACCAGGTTGACGGAGGTCCCCTCCGGTCCGCTCGCGGGAGACGGAAAGAGCTCCGACGAGCCGAAGTTGACGCAGCCTAGGTTCGGCGGGGGCACCGCCGTGATGGTGAAGGCCGCGGAGGCACAGTTCGAGGCTACGTCGAGCGCCCAGAACTCCGACACGCCTAGGGTATCCTCTAGGCTGCCGTCCGGGACCGCGACGGTCCTCTGGAACGGCTCGGACGTGCCCGCAGGTACGGAAGCCACCTCGCGACCCTGCGCGCCGCCGGGCGGATAGAAGAACAGGAAGACCGACCCGGTGGTGACGAAACCGGATCCCTGAAGCCGGACGTAGCTGCCGACGATCCCCGAATCGGAAGCTGGGGACAGGATCGACAGATTCCCCACGGTATTCACGGTCGCACAACCCAAACCGCTGGGGCCACCCGCAACGTGGACCGAGGTCGCCCCGCTCTCGGTCGCCTGAACGCCGGGCGGGCGGATCGTCAGCGCGGAACCTAGGACGAGCAAGACCACGAGCCCGCCCATGAGGCAGGAGCGGGTCGCTCGCGAGGGCCGGAAACCCCTTCCGGGACGACCTACCCCCGTCGGCGCCTCTCCCCGGCGTGCCTGAGCCGCCTCGGCATCGCGGTGCGGACACTCTGCCAGCATCGCGACCCCGGACCTACATGCCGAACGATGTCTCGGGCTTAACCCGACTGGATACCCAGGTTGCCAATTCGGACAGCGAGGGATTCCCTCCCCTACCGTCACTCCAGGGTGCCCTGGGCTGCCTTGGCACGGCGGGAGACTCCATCGGGCGGACCTCGCCCGGCCCTCGCGAGCTCGATTCGGCCGTCGAAGGCCTGGGGGAAGTGCAGGTTCTGCGTGGGGAAGCCCACCAGGACATGTACCACGCCTGGAATCGCCCCGATATCCCGTCGCAGCTGGTCGCCGGTCGAGGCCGAGGGCACGGGCAAGAGAAACGCGAAACTCCCGCCGAAGGCAGGTCGAACGGCTGGGGGAAGCAAGACCTCGAACGGGAAGATCGGCTCTACCGGCAACAGGTCCGGGTACCGACGCGCGAGGTCGGACTCCAGGCGTCGTGCATCTGCCGACCGGGCGAAGAGGGCGCCGACCCAGGCGACCGACCCGGGGGAGCGTCGGAAGTCCAGTTCCGGGAAGAAGAACAGGGCGTGTTCCGCCATGAGCCGGGCCACCCGACGCTCGAGCCCTCGCACCGTGACCCCCACGTCCTTCGCCACGGCGGCCCAATCCGTACCGGAGGCCCTTCGCAACGCGGCGATGATCTGCCAATCCCGTGGGGTGAGCCGCATCCCCGAGGACGGAAAGGGAACCTCGAGGGGAGGGCAGTTCGCGACACCCGAACCCGTGTCGCGGAACACCCGTTGACGTCTCGCGGACTCTTCGACCGATTCCGCGAGCACGACGGGATTGTACACGTCCTCGGTTTGGAACAAGAATACGGGCTGGAAGACCTCGTTCAGCGCGCTCTCGAGCCGGGTCCGTTCTTGCCCCCGTTCGAGGACGAACGACTGCATCTGGAAGTTGGTCCCGAGGGCGTTGGGATTCGGGAAGGCGACCACGCTCTTCCAAAACCCTTCCTCTCGCCACCGAGCGAGCCGGCGGCGGACGGTGACCCGGCTCGCGTGCGTAGAACGCGAGAGGTCCTGCACGGACGTCCGAGGGTCGATCCCCGACAGGGCGAAGACGTGCGACGGGAACATCGACCGCAGGAGTCGCATGTCGAGGGAGTCCATCTCCGGCGATGAGCGGGGCCGAGACTAAAGTCTCTCGGACCCTCTGATATCGTGTCGACTTGGCCCCGGCTAGCCGGGAGTCCGCTCGGGACCACCCCGTCAGGCGGACACCCACCTCGGACGAGCCCAAGGAGGCTCCGCGCTCTGCTTCCCGCGGGCGACCGGGGATGTGAGGCGGGGCTGGGACGCGCCGGTGTCAGTGCGGGGGTCCAGCGCTGGACGGGGGACCTCAGCCGGGCGACGGACCCCGTCGCCCTTAGGGCGGTCGGCGAGCCTCCGGCTCGAGCAGGGGCGTTCCTACCGAGTGGCAAGCTCATCGAGCGGTGGCGACGCCTCACCGGGGCCCGCCCGGCCCCTGACGGCGTCCCTTCCAGGGTAGTCGAGACGGCCACGCCCGGAAGGGCGTGGGATCCCGTCCGTTCTTCCCGCGACGGACAGTCCGTAGCCGGTAGGTCAACCCGGAGGCGGTGCGGAGGGCGGTCGCCCGTGCGTCCCCCGGAACCTCAGTCCGGCACCGAGAAGCATGAGGAAGGCGGAGCACAGAGGCAGCGCCCATCCCCAGAGCGGGCCCCAATGGAACGACTCGAAAGGCGGACCAGACAGCATGGACGCGCCCCAGAAGCTCTGCGCGTAGGGGTCGGATGGCGACCAGGCAGCCCAGTCGACCGCGAGGGCGTGGGGAAGAGCGAGGGCGAAGTACGCCACCGCCGTTGCTTCGGCTGCGGCGGCTACAGCCGCCGTTACGAGGGCGGCCCGGGCCCATCGGAGGGCGGACCGCCCTGACCGCTCCTTCGGCCGGCTAAGGACCAGCGAAGCGCACCCGAGAGCGACCCCCGCGAGGACAATGGCGCCACAGGTGAGCGCCACGGTCCCTGAGCTCGAGAAAGGGATGCCTCCCGAGTACCACCAGTTCACCGAAGTCGTGGTGGCCGTGCACCCCGCAGAGGACTGTTGGACGAAGAACGGGAAGTAGCTCTTGCTGCCGAGGCACCCGGGGTACCCCGTTTGGATCAGGGAGAAGTCCCACCATGGCTGGGCAAGGGACGAGCCTCCAAGGATCACCCCCGAAATGAGGAGCCAGGTAGCGACCCGCGCGACGGAGCCGGGCGGTGAGAGCTTCGGCCGGCGGGCGACTGCGGGGCCAAGGGCAGCAAGGAGAGCTCCTCCCAGGAGCAGGGAGAGCATCCCCGGGGCCTCGCTCGCGTCCGGTAGATAGAGACCGTGGTTGACGTTGTTAGGATCCTGCGACCAGGCGAGCCCGCTTTGAATCGTGAGCAAGAGGACGACCGCTCCGAGCGCGCAGAGGGCCCAACCCAGGATTTCGATCCGTCGCATTCTACTCTCGGCCCTGACCAGATGGCTTCAAGGGATATCAGACCCCATCAACGCGTCACGTTCGTGATCCTCTACGTTTCGTCCACGAGGTGGTGGAAGGGCTCACACCGTGCGCTGAGTCCCGCCTGAGTCGATTCTCTGAGAGAAACAGACTGGCTTCCTCGGAGGAGCCTCTGCGAGACGAGGCCGTATCCCTTCCCTGGAAGGTTCCACGATGGAGGGAGAGGAGAAAAATCACGGCGTAGCCCTTAAGGCGAGGCCGTCGATTCTCCAGCGTGACGGCCGAGGGTCGTCGGCTCGCCGCGATGATGCTCACCGATATGGTGGGCTACGCCTCGCTGGCCCAGCAGGACGAACGACGGGCGTTGGATCTCGTCCGGGAGCAAGAGCAGCTCGTCCGTCCGATCTTCAGGAAGTATCGGGGCCGGACGGTCAAGTCCCTCGGAGATGGCTTCCTGGTAGAGTTCCCGAGTGCGCTGACGGCGGTCGCTTGTGCCATCGACATCCAGGAGAACATCCATCGTCGCAATGCGAGAACGGCCGACGGGGTCCTCGAACTGAGGATCGGGATTCACCTGGGCGACGTAGTGCATCGGGCCCGGGACGTGTTCGGCGACGCCGTCAACATCGTCGCGAGGATCGAGCCCCTCGCCGAGCCGGGCGGGGTCTGCCTCACCCAGCAGGTGTTCGACCAGGTCCACAACAAGGTCAGCGCCCGGTTCGAATCGCTCGGCACACCCTCGCTCAAGCACATCCACGCCCCCATCCCGGTGTACAAGGTCCTGTTGCCCTCGGCACGTCCCCCGCCCATCGCGCCCTCGGGCGAACGACCCCGCGTCGCGGTCCTTCCCCTGGCGAACATCAGCGGTCAGGCTCGGGACGAATACTTTGCGGACGGCATCACCGAGGAATTGATCCAGATGCTCTCCAAGATCACCGGGCTCAGGGTGATCGGCCGGACCTCGGTCCTCCGCTACAAGGGGACGGTCAAACCCCCGTCCGAGATCGCTCGAGAGCTCGGCGCAGGTTCCCTCTTGGAGGGGGGGATCCGGAAGATCGGCTCGCAGCTCCGGGTGACCGCTCGACTCCTCGACGGGATCAGTGCGGATACCCTTTGGTCGCAGGAGTACGAGCGACGGGTCGAGGACGTGTTCGTCGTCCAGTCCGACATTGCTCAACGGATCGCCAACGCCCTGGAGGTAGAGATCCTCGGCGGCGAGCGGAACGTCATCGCGCGCCCGTTCACGGGAGACGTCGGGGCGCATGCCCTCTATCTGAAGGGAAGGTCGCTGCTCAATCAGCGCACGGCCGCTTCGCTTCGCGGAGCGCTCGAGAGTTTCCACGGCGCCCTCCAGATCGACCCGAGGCTCGCGCAGGCCTACGCGGGCCTCGCCGACGCCTACAGCACGCTAGCGTGGCTCGAGTTCTCTCGCCCCCGGTACGCCTTCCCGCGGGCGCGCGCGGCCGCGCTCCGGGCCGTCGCGTTGGACCCGACCCTCGGGGAGGCGCACGCCGCTCTCGGATTCGTCCGTTTCCTCTACGACCGCGCCTGGATCGAGGCGGAGAGCGAGTTCCGTCGCGCCATCGAGCTCAGTCCGAACTATCCCGCAGCCCATCAATTCTATGCGGACTTCCTGAAGGCTCAGGGACGGTTGGACGAGGCCCTTTCCGAGGTGAACCGCGCCCTGGAGTTGGACCCCCTTTCGCTCGGGATCAACACGGCGCTCGGGCACGTTCTCTACCTCTCCCGCCGGTACGACCGGGCGATCGCCCAGTACCGCAAGGCCTCGGAGCTCGACCCCGGGTTCGTCCAGGCTCACCTCTGGTTCGGGCGGCCCTACCTAGAGAAGGGCATGTACGACCGGGCGATCCACGAGATCGAGCTCGCGGTGGGACTCTCCCAGGAGAGCACCATGAGCCTGGCGATGCTCGGCCACGCCTACGCGTCCGCCGGGCGTGCTCGGGAGGCCCGACAGATACTCCTGAAGCTGGTCCGACGGGGTCGTACGCAGTACGTGCCGTCCTACTGGATCGCCCTCGTCCACGTGGGACTAGGAGACCGAGCCCGCGCCTTCTCATGGCTCGACCGGGCGAACCGCGAACGATCCGCGTGGCTCGCATGGATCAAGGTCGAGCCGCGGTTCGACCAGCTTAGGGCGGACCCACGTTTTCCACGCCTTCTGCGCGACCTGAACCTCGGGTAGCCCGTGCCGTGCCTCATGGGAGGCGCAGGCGCGGTGGGGCCTCGACCGTGGGCGGAACGGAGTTCGGCAGTTCGGTCCCGCCCCCAACGCCCAAGACGGCGTCGAGTCCGTCTCACCCTCGCGAACACCGCCCCGAGGCTCGTCCCCGCGTCGTAGCCCCGGAGCTTCGCTCCCGGATCGCGAGGAGCGTCTCCTCCCCGTCCTCCCGCAGCGCCGGATCGCTCCTCGCCCGCCCCCTTCGCCTTCCTGACGCCGTGGACGCCATCCTCGACGTCGCCCTCGGAGAGGAGTCCCCGTGCCCCAGGGCGGGTTTATTTGGAGTGGGTCCCTCGACGGCTCCACGGGTCGGGTCATGTCGGGACGGAGCCGCAATCCGGTGACCTCGCGGTTGGTGTCGATCGCCGTTGTCGCGATGTTGGTCCCCACGGGGTTGGGGACCCTCGCCGCTGTCCTGACCTCGACGTCCGCCCGCGCGGCGACCGACGGGGGACCGACACCACTGGCGACGCCCACACTGCTCGCGAGCCCGTCTTCAGGACCGGTCGGAACGATCGTGAGCCTCAGCGCTAGCGGGTTCGCTCCCACCTCCTCAATCGGCATCACTTGGAACGGCGGGCTCGCCTGCAGTGGGCCGGTCAACGCGTCGGGGGCCTTCGCTTGCGTCTTCACCATCCCTCGGGCGACGGGAGGCTCTCACCCCTTCGTTGGGACCGACACGGCCAGCAACACCGCGACCGCCGCGTTTTCGCTCCTGCCCACTCTCGAGGCGACCCCCACCGCGGGCGTGGTCGGGACCACGGTGAGCTTCGCCGCCACCGGGTTCGGGGGTACCATCCCGATCCATGTGAGCTGGCCCGGGGGGATGGCGTGCAACGGCGTTACCGACGCGACGGGGAGCTTCACCTGCCTGTTCACGCTCCCGGCGATGACCGCGGGCCCCCACACGTTCTCGGCCATCGACTCTGTCCCGAACACGGCCACGGCCACGGTGACCGTGGCGTCGCAGCTGAGCGTCGCCCCCTCCTCAGGGCACGTCGGCACCGCCGTCACCGTCGACGCCACGGGCTATGCGGGAACGTCGACCACGACGGTCTCCTGGTCGGGGGGAACCGTCTGCTCGGGAACGACCGGGGCGGCGGGCGGCTTCACCTGCAGCTGGTCCATCCCGTCGACCACCGGCGGGCCGCTCGTGCTCACGGGAACGGACGCCGCCAGCGACGCCGCGCACGCCACGTTCACCGTCCTGCCGTTGCTCGTCGTGAGCCCCACGGCGGGGCTCGGAGGCACGGTCGTCTCGTTCGAGGGGTCGAACTTTGCCGCCAGCTCCGCGGTGACGGTCGCATGGGTCGACGGGACCGCCTGCACGGCGACGACCGCCGCCGGGGGTGGCTTCGCCTGCACGTTCACCTTGCCGGTCGGGACTCCTGGCGGGACGTACGTCTTTACCGGGACCGACGCGGCGTCCAACTCGGCTCAGGCGTCGTTCCTCGTGCCGTCGCTCCTCTCGACGGCCCCGGCCTCCGGCCCGGTCGGGACGACGTTAGCGTTCTCCGCCACGGGTTTCGCGGTGTCGTCCGGTTTCTCGATCACGTGGACCCGCGGCACCGCCTGTTCGGGGACGACCACCGCTTCGGGGGGGTTCGGGTGCACCTACCCTGTCCTCCCGACGCCCGCAGGGACCTACACGTTCACGGGGACCGACGTTCCGGGGGATGTCGGCACGACGACCTTCACGGTCGTCCCACAGCTCACGGTCACGCCCCCGACGGGGCCCGCGGGGACAGCCTTGGTCGTGAGCGGCACCGGGTTCGGCGCGGGGGCCGCGGTCACGGTGAACTGGACGTTCGGGGCGGTCTGCACCGCGACGGCGACGGCCCTCGGCAACTTCAGCTGCGGATACACCGTCCCCTCCGGAACGCCGGTGGGGACGTACCCCGTCACGGCCGTGGATGCGTCGCGGCACACCGCCACGACGGCGTTCACGCTGCCGGGGGGCCACTTCGTGTTCTTCCGCGAGATGGGCTTGCCCCTGCACGCGACCTGGCAGGTACGGGCCGGCCTTGCGGCGGTCTTGCGGAACAACACGACCACCACCCGGGGCGGGGTGGTGTCGTACCAAGAACCGAACGGCACGCTGCCGTTCACGATCACCCCGCCGAGCGGGTTCGGCGTGTGGAGGGTCTCCGGAGGTAGCGCCACCACCCAGACCTCCGTGACCGTCACCGGCAACACGACGCTGACCGTGCGGTTCGGCCCGGTCGTGACGCTCACGTTCAACGCGGTGGGCCTCCCGTCGGGAACGCTCTGGGGGGTCACCATCACCCCGGAGCTGCCGGGGGGCGGGCCGGCGCCGCAGGAGGCGAGCGTGCGGGGCGCTTCGATCGGGTTCAGCGTGGTGAAGGGGACGTACCGCTACACGGTGTCGGAGAAGCCGGTCGTCTACCAGGCTGGCTCGGGTAGCCCCGGCTCGGTGGTCGTCCCGGGTCACAACGTGAGCAAGAAGGTCACGTTCAAGCTGCTCACCCAAACGGTCGTCTTCGTCGAGCACGGCCTCCCGGCGACGACGGTCTGGACCGTCTCCGTGGCCGGCCCGATGAACCTCAGTCGGTCGTCGTCGACGGGGAAGATCAAGCTCGTGCTCGAGAACGGGACGTACACGTACACCGTCTCGAACTTCACTGCCTGGAACCCCCATCCGGCGTCGGGATCGCTCACGGTGGTCGCGCCGCTCCCGCCCCAGACGCACGTGGTCAACTACACCAGTTCTGGTCCGGCGCCACCCGGTCGCGGCCATGCCGACGCTCCCTCGGGGTCGACCGCTGGCCCCGTCGCCACCACTCGGCTCGCCCGCGAATCGACCTGAGCGGACCCGTCGGTCCCGATCCGGACCGCGGGCACGCCCCCCGATCCACGCGACGGCCGCCCCGTGGCGCGTCCGTCGGCCGGCGGGTGCCCCCTCGCGACGTCCGTTCCGGGGCAGGAGGTGGTCCGGGCCGACCCGCCCGCAGCCTCCCGCTCACCGGGGCAGGTCACGCGTCGTGAGTTCAGGCCATCCTCCGTGCCGGCCTCCGACCCTCGGCGGACCCCCATGAGGGAACGGAGCTTCGCAGCCGAGCCGACGTCGACGATCCGATTCGACCGCCTCGACCGCCGTGGCGTCGTCCGCGTCTTCTATGGCGTTACCTCGC
>DASPQN010000080.1:0-9034 GCA_035624925.1 Thermoplasmata archaeon | reverse complement strand
GCCGTCCGGGCCCGGGACCTACACGTTCTACCTGAACGTCACCGACCGGGTCGGGAGCACGTCCTCGGCGACCGTGGTCGTGACGGTCGAGCCAGCGCTCGCGGTGGGGACCGTCTCGGCCGTGCCGAACCCGCTCGACGTTGGCCAGAGCGCGACGATCGCGACGACCGGGGCGACGGGAGGCACCGGGTCCTACACGTACGTCTGGACCGGCCTGCCACCGGGATGTCCGGACCCGGGGAACGTCACGTCGTTCGCGTGCGCGCCGTCGATCGGCGGCGTCTACGCGGTCCTCGTGACGGTGACGGACGGGAACGGGGCCTCCGCGACCGGGGGCGTGAGCGTCCTCGTCAGCTCGGTCCTGAGCGTCGGGGCGCCGCTCGCGGCCCCGAACCCGGTGGATGCCGGCCAAACGGCCACGCTCAGCACGACCGGAGCGAGCGGAGGGACGGGGCCGTACACCTACCTCTGGACGGGCTTGCCGCCGGGCTGCCCGAACCCGGGTAACGTCACTTCCTTCGCCTGCGCGCCGTCCTCCGCCGGGACGTTCACCGTGCTGCTCACGGTGACCGACAGCGCCGGCAACTCGGCTGGGGTCACGTTGACCCTCGTCGTCGACCCCGCGCTGTCGGCCGGCACCCTCGTCGCGACGCGCACGACGCTGGATGTCGGCCAGCCGACGTCGGTCTCGACCAGCGGGGTCGGGGGCGGGCTCGCCCCCTACACCTACGCGTGGACGGGCCTCCCGACCGGCTGCGCGAACCCGGGGGACACGAGCGCGTTCGGTTGTGCGCCCACCGCCGCCGGGACGTTCGACGTGCAGCTCCTCGTCACCGATGCGAACGGGGCCAGCGCTACCGCCTCGATCGTGCTCACGGTCGACCCGCCCCTGCTCGTCGTCCCGACGGCGAGCCTCAACCCGGTGCACGTCGGCCAGACGACCACGCTCTTCGCCGGGGCGAGCGGCGGTTCCGGGGTGTACACGACGTACCTCTGGTCGGCGCCGCCGCAGCTCGGATGTCTCCTCGGGACCACCGCCTCGATCAGCTGCACCCCGACGGTCACGGGAACGTTCACGCTGAGCATCTCCGCGACCGACTCGAACGGGGCCACCGCGACCGGCGCGTTGGCCGTGACGGCCGTCGCCGTGGTGCCGGGCGTCTACACGGTGACCGTCTCCGGCGGTCCGAGCGGCCACGTGTGGTACCTGAACCTCTCGAACGGCCAGACGTTCCAGTCGAGCGGTCCGGCGCTCAACTTCACGGAACCCAACGGGACCTACGGCTACGAGTTCGGGGGAACCGTGGTCGGCTCCCGGGTCCTCTCGGCCCTACCCGGAACGTTCGTCGTCCAGGGTGGACCGGTGAACCTTCAACCGAGCTTCGTCCCGTGCCGTGGCGTCGTGCTGATCGAGAAGGGGCTCCCGCCGGGGATGGAGTGGTGGGCGAACTTCACGGGTGGCTACCCGTTCTTCTCGTTCGGGACGACGATGGCGCTGTTCCTCCCGCCCGGGACGTGGACGTACACGCTGCACGCCACGAACCCGGACTACGCGGTGCGGGGGCACACGCTCACCGTGAAGGGACCGATCACGAAGATCCTCAAGCCCACGCGCTACACGCTGAAGTTCAAGCTGGAGACGTTCGTCGTCCGGTTCACGGAGACCGGCCTCCCCCCCGGTTCGAGGTGGTGCGTCGTGATGAAGGGCCTCGGGACGTTCTGCGGCCGGGGCGGCCAGGTCCACTTCCGGGCGCCGAACGGGACGTACAGTTACTCGCTGACGACGACGGCGGTCGGGTTCAGCGGCGCCGGCGGGACGATCGTGGTGCACGGGCCCGGCACGCAGCCGGTGTCGTTCTCCACGACGGGGGGTGGGCTCCCGGCGGTCGGGCCGGCCGCCCCGCGCAGCGCGTCGTCGAGGAGCTCCGGCCTCTCGGCGGTGCTCGTGGCACTAGGCGCGGTCGCGGGGCTCGGCGTGGGAGCGATGGGCCGCCGCGGCCGGTCGGAGGTCGGTCCGGGCGCGGGCTGAGCCCGGGCGAACGGGGCCCGTCCCGACCCCAGCGGCCGGGGCGGGGCCCCATCTGAGCGGCCGGTCGGTCCGAGCGGCCCGGCGGGAGTCCGGCCCGCTCCCGTGCCTTGGCGCGGCCGACCGGCCCCTGCGGTCGGCTCCCGGGGCCTGCGGCCCCGCGGAAGCCGTTTAGTAGAGCCATGGGGTCAGAAGGGTGCCAGAGCCTCGGAGGGGCATCGCGATGTACGACATGTACCAGGAGAGGATCCTCCAGCACTACCGCTCCCCGAAGAACTTCGGACCTCTCGAGGGCGCCGAGCTTTCCGGCGAGGAGTCGAACCCGCTCTGCGGCGACCACATCACGATGCGCCTCAAGGTCGAACCGGCGTCGCATCGGATCGAGGCGGTGCGGTTCGAGGGCGATGGGTGCGCGATCAGCGTCGCGAGCGCGTCCATGCTGACGGAGGCCGTCGCCGGGCTGACCGTCGAGGAGGCGAAGCGCCTCGGCCGGGACGACCTCCTCCAGCGTCTCGGGATCCCGCTCTCGCCGGCCCGCCTCAAGTGCGCCCTGACCGGGTTCGTGGCGCTGGGCCGGGCGCTCCACCCCGAGGCCGCGCCACGGGCGGGCGCGTGAACGCTCGGGTCGAGCTCGGCCTTCCGTCGGCGGACCGGCTCCCCACGGCCCGGGGTTCGTCCGTCGGGGTCGAGGAGCCGGCGCGATGATTGTGATCGACCCGGCGTGCTGCGTCCTCTGCGGGCTCTGCACCGCGGTCTGTCCGCCGAACGCGCTCGAGCTCACGCCGACCTCCCTCGAGGTCCACTCGACCTGCACGGATTGCGGCTGGTGCGTCCCGTACTGCCCTGTGGGCGCCATCTCCGGGGGCCGGCCGATCCGGGGCCGGAGCCGCCATGACGGCTGAGCGACGGCCGACGGGGCGCCGGGCCCCGCGCGTCCTGCTGGTCGACCCGTACGTGGCGCGGGAGGACCCGATGGAGCGGAAGTTCGTCGAACTGTACCCGTCGCTCGGGCTCCTCACGCTGGGAGCGTACCTCCGCCATGCGGGGGTCGAGGTCGCGATGGTCGACCTCACGTTCGACCGCGACAGCCGGGCCGTAGGACAGGCGGTGAGCCGGTTCCGGCCCGATGTCGTCGGGGTCCACACCAAGACGCTCACCGCCGAGCGTGCCTGCGAGGTCGCGCGCGCGGCCCGCGCCGCCGGCGTGGTCGCTGTCGCCGGGGGCCCGGACGCGGCGACCCGGCCGCAGCTCTACCTCGACGCGGGGTTCGAGCTCGTCGTCCCGGGCGAGGGCGAGCCGACGCTGGTCGACGTCGCCCGCAAGGCGAGCACCGACAGCCCGCTCCTCGGGACGCCGGGGACGATCGCGAAGGGCCTGACCGGCCCGGTCCGAGGGCCGCCGAGGCCGCTGCTGCGGCATCTGGACGAGCTGCCGCTCCCCGCCTGGGACCTGGTCGACATGGAGCGCTACCTCGCGGCGTGGGAGCGCGCCACCGGCGAGCGAAGGGCGGCCGTGCTCACGTCGCGCGGCTGCCCGTTCGACTGCTCCTGGTGCTCGAAACCCACGTTCGGCCGGTCGTTCCGTCAGCAGTCCCCCGAGAGGGTCCTCGAGGAGCTGCGCGAGCTGAAGGCGAGGTACCGGGTCGACTACGTCCGGTTCTGCGACGACGTGTTCGGGATCAGCCGGGCGTGGCTCGAACGCCTCCTGCGCGGGATGCTGGACGAGCAGCTCGACCTGCGGTTCGAATGCCTCGCCCGGGTCGACCTGCTCAAGCCGGACCTGCTCGCCGACATGCGCCGGGCGGGCCTCGAGCGCGTGTACGTCGGGGTCGAGTCCGGGAGCCAGAAGATGCTCGACCTGATGAACCGCGGGACGAAGCTCCGGCAGGTCGAGCGGACCGCGCAGGCGCTCCGCGACGCCGGCGTCCGGCAGTTCTGGTTCCTGATGCTCGGCTACCCCGGGGAGACCGAGGCGGACCTCGAGGCGACGTTCCAGCTGTTCCGCCGCTTCAGCCCCGAGGAGTACTCGGTCTCGATCGCCGTGCCGGTCCCCGGGACCCGGTTCCACGAGACGGTGAAGGACCGGCTCCGCGGCGGGGCGACGAAGGGCCGCGGCTCCGGAGGACGCAGCCTCCTGTTCGAGGCGGCGTACCCCGAGACGTTCTACCGCTGGGCGCAGACGCGGTTCGGCCTCGAAGCGGCGCTCGGCAAGGCCCGCGGACGCCTATCGCCCAAGGTCGTGGACGGGATCGGCCGTGCGGCGGACCGGTTCCACGAGCGCGTCGCGACGCCGCTGCTCACCGGGGCCAGGCGCCGGCCCCCCAGGGGCGGCTAGGCTCGGTCGGCCCGCCCGTGGAGCGGGCACGGCCGCTTCAGCCGGCACAGCCGGCACTTTTCGGGCTTGACCGGCGGTATCGGCTTCTGCATCCGGCCATACTTGCGCCGGGGCATCGACCGCTCCCGTGCCCGAGCCCCGCGGGGGTCTTGACGCTGGCGTGCCGGATCGCCGAGGGTGACTCGGCGGGCGGACGTTTTGAGGGCCCCGACCGTCCTATGCGCGATGGCGCTTCCGGGGCGCGCCACGCCGGCGGGGACCGCAGGCTTCCGCGACCGGGCGGTGCGCGAGCGGGCGCTGCCGTTCGAACACTTTCGCGAGGCGCCGGGCGGGCTCTCCCTCTCGTCGATCGGCCTCGGGACGTACATCGGGAACCCGGACGGCCCGACCGACCTCGCGGTCGAGCAGGCGACGGCTCTCTGCCTCACGTCGGGAAGGGTGAACGTCCTGGACACGGCAATCAACTACCGCTACCAGCGAGCGGAACGCAGCGTCGGGCGGGCGCTCGTCCGCGCGGTCGAGGCGGGCGCCGTCACGCGGGAGGAGGTGTTCGTGGCCACGAAGAACGGCTACCTGGCCCCGGACGGAGAGGCAGGACCTCCGGCGAGGGGCTGGGTCGAGGACGAGCTCGTCCGTCCCGGGATCCTCGACCCGGCCGACCTCGTCGACGGCTGCCACGCCATGAGCCGGACGTACCTGGCCCACCAGGTCACGAAGAGCCTCGCGAACCTCGGGCTCGCGTCGGTCGACCTCCTCTACCTCCACAACGCTCCCGACGCCCAGCTCCCGGTCGTCGGTCGCGAGCGGTTCCTGGCGCGGCTCGAGGAGGCGTTCGTCCTCTACGAGCAGCTGCGCGACGCGGGGACGCTCGGGGCCTACGGCCTCGCGACCTGGGACTGCCTCCGCGTGCCTCCCGCCGAGCCGCGCCACTTCGCCCTGGAGAGCGCGGTCCGCCTCGCCCGCAAGGTCGGAGGAGAGGAGCACGGCCTCCGCTTCGTCCAGTTCCCGTTCAACCTCGCGATGCCGGAAGCGTGGACGACCCCGACGCAGGTGGTGCGGGGTGAGCGCCTCCCTGCGCTGGTCGCCGCGAGCCGCCTAGGCCTGGGAAGCTTCACCAGCGTCCCGCTGCTCCAAGGACGCCTCGCCCGGGGTGGGGTGAAGCGCGGGGGGCTCTCGGCGGCCCAGACGGCCCTCCAGTTCGCCCGCTCCGCCCCGGGGACGATCGGTCCGCTCGTCGGGCAGAAGGGGGCAGAGCACCTCTCGGAGAACCTCGAGGTCGCCTCGCGCCGCCCGTGGGACCCGGCGACGTTCAGCTCGATCGTGGACGTGAGGACCGGTCCCGTCGACGGGTAGGGACCGGCTCCCCCTCCCCCGCGGCGTCAGGGCCCTCCTCGGTCTCGCGACCGCGGTCCGCCTCGAGGCTTGAGCGCCCGTCGACCTTGACGACCCGCACGGTGCGGTCGGCGACCCCTGCGAGCTGGCTCTCGTGCGAGACGACGACGACCTGAGGGAGGGCGAGCTCCTCCAACAGTTCGCCCATGCGGACGACCTGCTCGGAGGAGAACCCGTCGGTCGGCTCGTCCAGCAACAGGGTCTCGAGGCGAACCTCGCCGAGCGAGCGGACGACCGACGCTAGCGCGAGACGGAACGCGAGGGCGAGGCCCGTGCGCTCCCCGCCGCTGAGCGCCTCGGCCGGCGTGGACTCCCCGGCGATCGTGACCTCCGGGGTGAAGCTGACGTCGGTCCGGGCCGTGAGCATCGGGTCGTCGATCAACGAGGCGAAGAACCGCGAGAACGCCCGGTCGAACGCCGCCTGGGCGTGGGCCAGCAGCTCCTTCTCCATCCTCAGCACCGCGAGCCGGAACGGCTCGGCGACCCAGGCGGCCTTCGCCTCGAGGTCCCCCGCCTCGACGAGGAGGCTCGCTCGCTCCGCCCGGCCGCGCTCGGCCGCCGCGACCCGCTCGACCAGACCGTCCAGCCTCGTGTCGGCCCGAACGAGGGAGCCCTGCGCGTCCGCGAGACGGCGGGAGGCGGTCGCCTCGGCCGCACGTGCGCCCTCGAGGGCAGCGACCGCGTCCGCCGCGCGGGCGACGGCGTCCTCCAGGGCGGCGAGCCGAGGCCGTCGGTCCTCCCGTCGCCGCGTCGCGGTCGCGACCTCAGTCTGGAGCCTCGTCCGCTCCGATGCAAGTCGGTCGGCCATGGCGTCGACGGCCCGTAGCCGCTCCTCTGCCGCGGTGGCCCGGCCCTCCGCCTCGGCGATCTCGTGGAGGGCGCGCTCGGCGGAGGCGAGCTCCTCGCGCAGCCGGGACTCCTCCGCCTCGACCGGCCGCAGCCGGTCGACCACGCGCCGTGCCTCCGCTCCCTCCCGCCCCGCCGCGGCTACCTCCTCGTTCGCCACTCGGAGCTCCTCGTCCCGGTGGGCGAGTGTGCCCCTGGCCTCCGTCCGCTGGCGCTCCAGGTCGACCCAACGTTCGTGAGCGCGCTCGTAGCGCTCCCTCGCCTTGCGCTCCTCCTCGAGCCGCTCGCGTTCCCCCGCCCGCGCCGACCGCGAGGCTTCCGCCTGGCCGACGGCGCGCTTCGCCTCCTCACGATGCGGCCCGAACTGCTCGGCGTGCACCGGTTGCTGGCACGTCGGGCATACGCCGGCCCGCAGGAGCTCCTCGAGCTGACCCAGGCTCGCCTTCGCCCGGGAGACGGCCTCGAGGGCCGCATGCTCGTCCGCGACCGCCTGCGCGAGGCCGGTCTCGATCTCCGTCAAGCTCCGGGGGGTGGGAGTGGGAGGCTCGCGCGTCGGGCCCTGCTCGAGGAGCCGGGCCACGACCTCGGCGGCCTGCTCGCGGTGGGCCGCGAGGCGGCGGGCGCGCTCGCCGGCCTCCGTCGACCGTCGGCCGGCCGCGTCGAGGCGCGCGACGGCCCGGGCCAGGTCCCGAAGGACCTCGGCGCGTCGGTCGAGCTCCGCCCTCCGGGAACGGACCCCGTCCTCCGCGGAGGTCCTCGCCGCCCGAGCCGCGGCGCGCTCGGCGGCGACCGGGCGCAGGGTCTCCCCTTCCCGGCGCGTCGCGTCGGCCTCCACCGCGAGCGCCTCCTGGCGTCGGGCGACGTCGCCGAGGCCCTGGGCGTCGGCGGCGTCCTCACGACGCAGGCCCTCGAGTTCCCGTCGGTCCGCCTCGACGCGAGCGAGCGCCGCGTCGCGCCCCTGGCGCGCACCGCGAGCCTCCGCGACGGCCGCCTCCTCTCGGGCTACCGCCTTGGCGAGCGCGTCACGCTCGGCGCGGAGCCGGTCGGACTCCCGGGTCGCCTCGGCGAACTCGACGTCCCAGTGGGCCATGCGGCCCGCCTCTTCCCGCCGGCGACGGGCGCTGACGCGGAGGTCGGCCGAGAGCGTCTGGGCGTTCTCGGCGGCCGTGCGATAGCGCTCGACCCCGAGCGCCTTGCGGACCGTCTCGAGGCGTTCCTCGGGGTCGGCGGAGAGGATCTCCCGCATCCGTTCCTGCGGTACGTAGATCGCCCACCGCCACAGGTCGGAGTGCGCGTGGGGGTTCGGGTTGTCGGGGAACCCGAGCAGCTCGATCACCCGCTGGCGGATCTCGGTCGCCGAGTACGCCGTCGGCCGGCCGTCCTCGCTGTACGTGAGCCGCTCGGGCTCGTACGTCTCCCGTCCGCGGCGGCGTACCTTGCGGAACCTCCGGCGGATGGCGTAGGTATGGTCGGCGTCGGCGAGCGTGACCCCGACCTCGGCGTGCGCCGTCCCGTGCCGTACGAGGAACGCCGCGTCGACCTCCGCGACGCCGAAGAGCGCCATCTCCACCGCGTAGAGCAGGCTCGACTTCCCGGCCCCGACATCCCCGACAAGGAGCGTCGTTCCGGCACCGAGGTCAAGCCGTCCTGCCTCGAAGCTGCGGATGTTCGTCACCTCGAGACGGCGGAGCTGCATGCCGACCCTCCCTATCCGGCCCGCTCGGCGCGGACGCCGAGGAGACGTCGGCCCCCCTCGACCCGGGCGGTCTCGTAGTCGACCCTCGACTCGCCCTCGGCCTTCGGGACGCCGAGCTCCTTGAGCAGGTCGCGCACGAGGCGCTCGCCGCCGGCGCCGTCCAGCCACGGCGCTACCGGCCGGCTCGCCTGGACGAGGGCGGCGACCCCGCTCGCCTCGACGTCCGCCTCCTCCGCCGACGCCCCGCCGGTGGCCCCCGGCGAGACGAGCTCGCGGGTCTCCCACAGGACGGCATCCGCGGAACCGCCGGCCGATCGCGCGATCCCGGCGAGGTCGAGCTCGGCGGCGGACCCGCTCGAGAGCTCGCCGTGCAGCCGCGGGAAGACGAGCGCCCCCTCGACCGCGGCCTCCTTGACCTTCCGGGAGATCTCGTCGTGGGCCTCCTCGGCGGTGCGGCCGGTGAGGTCGACGTCGACGAGGTGGACCGCCTCCGGCGGCGCGGTGTCGACCATCTCGACGCTCGGCACCCCGTCCTCCACGGTGACGATCGCGAGGCCCTGGTGGGTCCGGCCCGCCGCGGCGTTCTCGAGGTCGGTCCGGCTGGTCCCGAAGACCGCCCCGGGGTTCACGAGCTCGCCGCCCCCCGGCCCTTCCCCGAGGTAGGTGTAGTGGATGTGGCCCCCCGCGTAGTAATCGCACCCCGCGGGGAGGTCGTCCCGGCGGATGCCCCGGATGTGCTC
>DASPQN010000079.1:0-19612 GCA_035624925.1 Thermoplasmata archaeon | reverse complement strand
CGGCGCCGGGTACGTCGCGCCGAGGTTCTCCTCGAACGCGTCCCAGCTCGTCGGGTTCAGTCCAGCAAGGTAGCTCGTCCAGAGCGAGGACTGCGTCGTCGTGCCGCCGTTCGGGAGCAGGCACGAGCTGTCCGCACTCGCCGGTGCGGCCCAGCCCGGAACACCCGCGCCCTGGGCAGAGTTGGAGTACCAGCCGCACGGGAGGACGCCCATGAAGCCGTCCCCGATCAGCTGCATGAAGAACGGCCACGGACCGCCCGCACCGTCCGCGACGAACGTGATGCAGCCGTGGGCGTTCGTCATCGCAACAGCCGGACAGTAGTTGGTGTCGTTGATCAGCATCGACCCGAGGATGTCCGCGGGCGTCGTGTTGTATGGCGCGTGGACGCCGCCGTCGAAGGACCCGCTCCCGTTGGGGAGCAGCGCCTGCGCGATCAGCCAGCCCGGGGTGTTCCCGACACCGATCGCCTCAGAGTACGCCATCTCCCGCGCGATCGAGAACATCACGTCCGTGGGGTAGACGCCCCACGAGTTCGTCGTCGCCGGGTCGTAGAACTTCGCCGCCGGGTCGATCACGAACGTCCAGTAGACCGGCTGGCCCTTGCCGTTGTTCGCGACCAGGCTCTGGCCGTAGTCGTGCGTGCACTGGGCGGTGCCCGGCACGCACGTCGCGAGCACCGGGATGTACGAGGTCGAACTCGACCCGTTGTACGTCACCAGGGTCTCAAAGACGTTCAAGATCGGCTCATAGCTCACGGTATCGTAGGCAACCGCGGGGTCCTCTGTCGTCGCCCCGCCCGGGTACACGTCGTACACCGACAGTACTCCCGGGTGCGGGCTGACCGGCGAGTTGACCTTTACCGCTGCCGTGGTCGCCGGCGTCACCGCCGCACTGATCCCCGTCGGCAGAGCCGCGGCGTGCGCAGGCGTCGCCATGACGTTGGCGACGACCGGCAGTCCGAAGCTCACGACGAGCACCAGCGTAGCGACGATCGCTAGTGTTCGCTTTCCATTCGCCCTATTCGCTTTCAATTTTCGACCCTCCCACCACACTGGGTCGAGCTTCGGAACTGATAACCGCTATATGTACCTTAGCCGACGTCACGACCCCGCTGCGGGGGGGCCCGCCACGGCGGCCGGGCGGCGTTCCGGGTCGAGGCCGACCCGACCCCCCCGCGACGCGGGAGCCGGACCGCGGGAGGCCCATGTTGGTTCGACCGCGGCTCGCGGGTTGGACAAGGCAGGGGTCGCCCCCTCGACGTATAACCTCAGGCAGCGGGACCGACGCACCGAGCCGGGGTCGGTCTTGCGACGGGGGCGCTGTTCCGTGGCGCGGACGACCCCGGCGCACCGGCTCCCGCAAGCCCGACCCCAGTCGCACGCAACGAGCGCCGGCCGCCTCCGCGCGTCGACCGCCCGCGACCGATCAAGGGACTGCTCCCGGCGGGAGTTTCCCGGGCCGGCTACGGCCGGCCCGTTTTGAACCCGCGTCAGAGGCTCGAGAGGCCTCTATCCTTGACCACTAGACTACGGGAGCGCCCGACTCGCTAATGGGCGACGCCTTTGAGCGTTACCCCCCACGCTTCAGGGAAGTCGCTCGGCCGCCCGGAGCCGGGCCGTGTCGGCCCAGAAGACCCTATCTGCGCGGCCGAGGTTCCCGAGGCGTGACCCCCCCGGTCAAGGCCCGCAGCGGCCACATCCTTCTCGACCCGAAGCGGAGCTACGCCGACCTGGTCCGCGTGTATCCGGAGATCCACCGGCGGGTCGTCGAGATGAACCGGCCGTTCGTGCGGGAGGCGGACCCGCTGCTCCCGGAGGTCCTGCTCGACGAGAACCTGCGCGACCTGAAGGGGGACCGCAAGCCCGTCGGCTACAACCGGCAGGACCCGTTCGGGATGCGCCTGATCTTCCCCCTCGCCGACGAGCACCGCGTCGAGATGTACTTCGCGAAGCCGTCCCGCTGCCAGGAGGTCGTCCAGATCACCGAGCACGTCTCCCAGCTGCTGCGGCGGCGCGGGATACGGCATACGGTCGAGTACGACCGCCTGCCGCTCGGCCCCCCGCGGGCGCCGCCGGGGACGGTCGGCGGGGTCGTGGGCGGCTTCGCCCGGACCTAGCTCACGGGGCCCGACCGCTCTCGCCCGCCTGCCCCGGCGGGCGTCGGAACGGCCAGACGACCCCCTGCGGGGGCGGGGCCGGTTCGGTGACGGCGATCCCGGCCCGCTGGAGGAGGCGCAGCGCCTCGCGGGCCTTCTCGAGGGCCGCGGGATAGTCGTTCGCCCGGAGCTGGAGCGACTCGGCGAGCAGGCGCCTCGCCTCGGAGGTGTCGACCCCGCGCTCGGAGGCGCGGGCGAGCGCGGCGTCGAGGAGGTAATGCAGGTTCGTCAGCTCCCGGTGGAGCGACTTGCGCAGGCCGAGGTCCTCCTCGGCCTTGAGGACGACCCGGCCGGCGTCGAGGAGCCGCCCGACCGCGATGAGCTCCTCCGCCTCGCGCAAGCGGTCCTTCACCGGTCCGACGCTCACGTGGAGCCCGCCCTCCGCGAACGCGACCTCGCTCGCGAGCTCCTTGCGCCGGCGGCCGAGCGCCGGCCGTACCGACTCGACGAGCGCCTCGTCCGCCTTGTCGAGCAGCGCGCGCGCCTCCGTCGGGTGGCCGCCGTCCAGGGCGAGGCGGGCCTCCCCGAACCGCTGCATCCCCGGCGTCGTGTCGACGCCGAGCCGTTCGCCGACCCAGAGGCGGTCGCGGAACTCCGCCATCGACCGGGCGACCTCCTCCCGCTCGCGCGCGTGGACCGTCTCGAGCTCCCCCTTGAGCAGGCGCAGCGCCTCGCCGAGGTCCCGGCGCTCCTTCAGGCGGTCGAGCTGGACCTTGAGGTCGGCGCGGCGGGCGACCTCCGCCGGCACGTCGCCGCCGCGGCGGGCCGCCTCGGCGTCGACCTCTCTCCAGCGCGCGTCGACGACCGCGGAGAAGAGCCGGCGGCTCGCCGCGTCGGCCCGCGCGAGCGAGGTCCTCACGCGCGCCCAGCTGCCGGCGCGCAGGGCGGCCTCCGCGTCGGAGACGACCGCGTCCAGCGGCTCGACCTCCGCCACGACCCCCTCCGCCCGGACCGCCTCGACCTCGCGCCGCAGCTCGCCGAGCGGCACGCTGAACATCCTTTCGATCGCCCAGCGGGCCTGCTCGACGGCCTCGTGCGCGAGCTGGACCGCCCCGACGTAGTGCCCGACGGCGGCCTCCGCGCGCGCCTCGTCGAACCTCGAGGTCGCATCGCGCGCATCGGCGCCGAGGGCGGTCGCCTCCGCCACGTGGCGGTCGGCCGTGGAGAGCGCGTCCCGAGAGTGCCGGAAGCTCTCGCGAGCGCCGGCGAGCACCTCGGAGACGGCGATCGCCTGCTCGAAGACCTCGATGTAGTCCCCCCGGCCGTACGCCGTGCGGACCGCCGCGAGCCCGTCGGACGCCTCGGTCGCGACGATCCCGTCCTCGGCGAGCCGTTCGACCGACCGCTCCGCCGCCTCGATCGAGCCTTTGGCGAGCCGCTGCTGCAGGTCGACCCGCTCGAGCTCGCTCTCGCTCCGGGAGGCGAGCTGGAGCGCCTCGACCGGCCGGCCCTCGTCCAGGGCCATCCGCGCCTGGTGGAGCAGGTTCTCCGCGACCGACGCGTTGCCGCCCGCCCGGCGGAGCTGCGTCACCGCCGCCTGGAAGCTCGCGAGGGTCTTCGACACGTGCTGGTACGTCGCCTGGATCAGCTCGCGCTCGACGGTCCCCCCGAGCTCGACGACCTTCGGGTACTCCCGGGCCTCGAGCGCGCGGTCGACGTCCTCCGCCTGGCCCCGGAGCATGGCGACGTCGACGTGGAGGAGCTCGGCCTGGCCGAGCGCCTCGCGGACGCGGCGGGCGACCCGTTCGGCCTGGTCGACGAACCCGCGGGTCGTGAGGAGCGCCGAGCGGACCTCGTCCAGGAGCGCGGCGGCCCCGGTCGGGACGTCGAGGCCGATCCGCCGCCGGGCCTCGGCGACCTTCGTGACGACCGGCTCGAGGAGGGCGCCCGCGGACCTCGCGACCTCGAGGTCGCGCTCGAGCGCCTTCAGGTTCTCTTCGAGCAGCGGGCGGACGATCGCGACCAGTTCCTCGTGGAGCTTCTTCGCCCCGTCGCGGACCGCCTCGGGCGGCGCGGTCGGCGCCTCCGTGCGGAGCGCCTGGAGGCGCGCGACGAACGGCTCCATCGGGACCGTCAGCCGGTTCCCGTCCTCGATCAGCAGCGCGAGCTCGGCGAGGCGGTTCTCGGTCTCGAGGTGGGCCTCGGCCGCGGTCAGGCGCTGCTCGACCCCCTCGACCACGCCGCGGGCCCGGTCGAACTCGAGCGCCCGGACGGCGGCCCTCGCCTCCGCGATCGACGCGTCGACCGGTCCAGGGTCGACCCCACCGGCACGCAGGCGGGAGGCGAACGCCTCGACGCGGCCGAGACGGCCGATGATCGATTGGGCCGCCCCCCGTCGACGGACCGCCTCCTCCTCGAGCTGGGTCGCCCGCTTGTGCGCGTCGAGGAACTCGCCGGCGCGCGACTGGAGCTGGGCGCCCTCGAGCTCGGCGCGCATCGAGCCGAGGTCGAGGCCGATCGCCTCGAGCTCCGCGAGCGCGAGCTTCGCGTGGGAGACCGCCTCCTCGCTGCGGAGCAGCTGCTGCTGCTGCGCCCGGGTGCGGATCTCCTGCGACGCCTTCGCGGCCCGGACGAAGTCGCCCATGTTGAAGATCTGCTGGACCTCGTCGATCTGGCGCTGGATCTCCTCGCCGGCCCCGCCCATCGACGCGAGGACGCGGACCTCCTGCTCGAGCGCCTCGACCAGGCCCGAGGCGTGCGCCGCGAAGACCCCGCCGAAGTCCCGCTCGGCGTGCCGGAGGCTCTCGAGGGCCCCGAGGACGTCCTCCTTGACCCGGAGCGTCACGTCGGCGTCGGCGAGCTCGCGGCGGACCGGCGTCGCGAGCGTCTCGTCGTGCAGGTCGGCGAACGCCTGCTCCATCTCCTCGACGCGCCGGGCGACGAACGGCCCGGCGGCGACGCGCAGGGCGACCTCGGCGCGCGCGAGCGCGTCGGCCGCCCCGCTCAGGTCGCCCTTGTCGAGGCGGGCGCGGGCCTCGGCGAGCTCCCGCTCCGCGTCCGCCGGGAGGAACCCGCGCTCGCGCGCGAACTCCCGGGCGCGGTCGAGGAGCTTCCACCGATCGAGGAAGAAGGCGACCGCGCTCGTCCCGAGGTCGCGCAGGGCCGCTTGGAGCGCCTCGCGCGCGGCGGGGACCTCGGCCCGGTCGAGATGCTGGCGGACCCGGCCGAGCTCGGCGTCGACCGCCGAGGAGGAGAACCCGACGCCGTGGAACCGCCCGATCATCTCCTCGAGCGTCGCGAGCTCGTCCCGCGCGGCGTCGAGGTCGGCGGTGAGGTCGCGGACCTTCTCGAGGGCCTCCTGGCTCGCCGCGAGCGCCTCCGAGTAGATCTTGAGACGGAGCGCCTCCCGCGCCCGGTTCATCGCCGCGAAGACGTCGCGCGGGTCGCGGCCGAGCCGCCGCGCGCTCGCGATGCGGGGACGGACCTCGTCCAGGAGCCCCGCGACGACCGTGACGATCGGCTCCTCCGCGGCCGTCCGGGCCTCCGAGAGGACGCCGGCGATCTCGTCCGGAGCGGCGGCGGGGAGCCGGGCCAGCGCGACGTCGACCGTCGCGCGCGCCGGCGCCGGGTCGACGCCGTAGTCCGCGAGAGAGCCGAGCGAGGTCCGCAGCCCCTCCAACGCCTGGGCCGCGCGCCCTCGCAGGAGCTCGCCGAGCTCGCGCGCGGCGGTCTCGAGCCGCGCGACGCTCGCCGGCCACCCGTCCGGACGCGAATCGGCGTCCGACGCGAGCGCCTCGTCGATCGCCTGGGTCGGGGTGCCGAGCTCGTCGGCGAACGACCGGAGCCGGGTCGCCGTGTCGCGGCTGCGCTGATGGCGCTCGGCGACCTCGGGGAACCGCTCGGCGACGACCGTGCGGATCGAGGCGAGCGCTTCCCCGATCCGACCGTCGCGGACCGCCTCCGCGGCGTCGGGGAGGGCGCGCTCGAGCTCGGTGAGGCGCGCCGGCGCCAGCCCCGCCCAGCGGGCGAGGTCAACGGCCTGGGCCCGGGCGCGCTCGATCTGCCCCCCCGCCGCCGCCCGGAGGCCGTCGTCGACCGCCGCGAGGCGGCCGAGGGTGTCGGCCCACGAGGCCTCCGGCGGCGGGTGGGCCAGCGCCGCCAGCTCGTCGGCGAGGGGAGTGGGGAGCGGGACCCCGTCCGCCTTCAGGCGGTCGGCGAACTCCTCCGACCGGTGCCGGCGGCCCTCGATCGCGGCCGGGACGGTCGTCGCGAGGGAATCGAGGACGGCCCGCGACTGCGCCTCGAGCAGGTCCCAGTCGGTCCGGCGCGCGAGCTCGCGCAGCTGTTCCTGGCGTTCGGCCATGCCGGGCGGGGAGATCCCGAGGCGGGCGAGCTGGGCGAGCCGCTCGTCGACGTCCTTCTGGACGGCCTCGGCGGCCTGGCGCTTCTTGCGCAGCGCCTCGGCCTTCTCCTGGAGGATCCTCGTGAGCCGAGAGGACGGGAGGGGCCCGAGGCCCCCCGGACCGGACGTCGCTCTCCCCCCTGACACCCGCGCCCTCCCCGACGGGCGGGTTCAGGGCGCGTACACCGCTTCGATGCTCGGGCCCCCTTATAAATCACTCGTGGACGCCCGTCCCCGAACCCGGGACGTCGGCAACCCCCGGCGCCGACTAGGCGCGGGTGATCCGGCGCTTCCCCATCGCGTCGAGGTACTGGACCTCGGCCCCGGGCGCGAGACCCGCCCGGCTCTCGGCGTCGAGCGCGAGCTGGAACGTCTCGTACGACTCGAGGTCCATCAGCTGGACCTCCGTCTCGGTGAGCGAGAGGACCTGGGCCTGGCGCTTGCCGATGAGCGGCACCTGGACCTTGTGCTTGACGGGGAACACCACGCTGCGCTTCGAGCCGTCGAACAGGCCGACCGCGTCGATCCTCGCCTTCGCTTCCCCGTGCTTCCCCGGTTTCGAGGTCTGGATGCTGAGGATGCGGCACGGCTCCTCGTCGATGAGGAGGTAGCGCCCTTCCTTCAGCTCGCGGACCTCCTGCTGCGTCCAGGCCATCGGGTACCCGGCTCGGCGGGACGGTCGCGGTACTTTAACGGTTTCGAAGGCGCCGGCGCGACGCCCCCGGGAGCGGGCGCGCGGGTCGAACGGCCCGCCCGGCGGGCGTCTTGCGTGCGCCCACGAGGGTTTATTCGCGAGCGGCCGCCTGTGCACGAGCGGCTTCGGAGGTCGGGCGGGTGAGCGAGCGGACCGGCGAGGAGGGGCTCGCCACGATCGAGTCCGCGGTCCGACGCCTTTGGTCGAGCCACGGCCTCCCTCCGGCCGCGGGGACCCTCGGCCGCGGCTCGGGCCCGGTCCTGCGTCAGCTCGTCGGAACGTACACCCCGGGCGACCCGCCGGTGCTCGTCGCCCAGCGTGCGGTCGCCGCGGACGTCGACGCCCGGGCGGCCGCGCTCGCGGGGGGACGGGCGTTCGGGACGCTCCGGCGCGAAGGCTGGCCGGCGGCTGCGGCCGACCCGGTCGTGGCGCCGCTGCTCGACGCGCTCGCGGTCTGGACCGGGGGCTCGGACGGCCGGCCGTTCGACGCCGAGGAGCGGCTCGCGGGCGTGCAGGCGATCACGTCCCGCCTCGCGAGGCTGGGGGCGCTGGTCGCGCGGGAGGGGCCGGTCCGCCTCTGCCCGTCGTGCGCGTCCCCCCGGAGTCCGGAACGGACGATCTACCACGAGGAGGTCGGCGACACGTTCCTCGTCCGGTTCCCGCTGGAGGCGGAGGGGGAGACGCCGCCCGTCGACGCGCTGGCCTGGGTCGACACGCCATGGCGCCTGCTCGGGACGACCGCCCTCCTCGTCAATCCGGACCTCCCCTACGCGACGATCGAGTATCGTCGAGGCGACGTCACGGCCCGATTGCTGACGCTGAGCTCGTCGCTCGGCCGGCTGAAGGCCTGGCTCACGGGTGCAGAGCTCACCGTCGTCGACGAACGGCCGGGGCGAGCGTTCGTGGGCCGGCGGTACGCCTATCCGCTGCGGCACGAGTTCCCGGACGGGGCCGCGCTCCCACCGCCCTCCGGCACCGTCCAGGCGGTCCCGGAGGTTGGCGACAGCGGTACCGGCATCGTTCCGCTCGTCCCCGGGCACGGGGGGAGCGACGCCCAGATCGCCGAGCGGCTCGGGATCCACGGCTGGCCGCTGCTGACGCTCCGCGGGACCCTCGACCTGACGTTGATGCACAAGTACTCGGGGCTCGACCTCGAGACCGCGAACGAGTTCGTCGCGCGCGACCTGACGGACGGGGGAAGCGTCCTCGCGCGGCTCCGCGTGCTTCGCGGGGTCCCGTACTGCGGGGTCTGCGGCCGGCCGGTCGTCTGGTTCCCGGGACGATGCTGGTGCCTCGAGCCGGGGCGCCTCCCGCCCGAGCAGATCGCCCGCTACGCCCAGCTCCTCCCGCGCGACCGGCCGGTCGCCGAGATCGAGGTGACCGCCTGGCCGATCAGCGAGACCCGCCCGAGCGACGCGCCGGACGCCGTCGCGCTCCTCGAGTGCGACCGCTGCCCGCGCCTCGACGCACCGGACGCCGGCCCGCGGTGCCCCTGCGGAGGCACGCGGCGCCGGGTCGCCCGCCGGCTGAGCCCGGCGGTCGCGGGCGCCTTCGCGGCCTGGGCGCGCAACGACCCGGTCCCTCCGGGGGACCCGGTCCGGCTGTATCTCGGGGAGCGTCGCCGCGCGCCGACCGTCGTCCACCACCTGGCGGCGATGGCCGCGATCGGAGCCGGAGGGGCGGAGGTGACCGCGGCGGTGCTGCCGACCGTCACCGACGTCGACCTCGTCGGGCTCGCCCGCGACCACGGCGCCGACGCGGTGCGCGCCGCCTTCGTCCGGACCGCCACCGGCCAGGGGCCGGGCGGGTCGTTCGCCGAGAGATGCCGTCAGGAGCACCGTCGTCTCCAGCGTCTCGGGAACCTCGCGGCGACCGTCGCGCTCGGCTTCGACCGCGCGACCGGCTCGGCGTCGAGCGTCCCGGCGACCCCGACCGACCGCGACCTCGAGGCGGAGGACCGGGCGCTCCTCGCGCGCTGGGCGGCGACCGAGCTGAGGGTCCTCGCCGCGTACGAGGAGCTCCGGCCGGCCGAGGCGTACCGTAGCCTCACGCGGTTCCTCGAGGGCGACCTCGAGCACTACCGGGTCCTCGTGCGTCCGCGCGAGGCGCTCGACCCCGCGGCCGGCTCCCGACGGGCGGCGACGCGGACGCTCGCGACCGTCGTCGCCTCGATCGCCATCGCGGCCGCCCCGATCACGCCGTTCGCGGCCGAGTCGGTCGTCCGGACGCTCCGGCCGCAGCCGAGGAGCTTGTTCGACACCGAACCGTTCGACACCGACCGGCCGCCCCCGGACGAGGCGCTCGCCGGGGCGTGGGACCGGTGGCTCGCGGTCGTCCGCGCGGTCCGGCGGTTCCGGGCCGACCACCGGCTCGCCCCCGGGACGGTCGTCCCGTCGGTGGCGATCGTCGTCCCCGACGACGAGCTCGGCGACCGGCTGCGCGGGGACCGCTCCGTGCTCGAGCGCCTCGCCGGCGTCGGACGGCTGGAGGTCGGCAGCCCGCGCTCGCCCTGGGAGGGGCGCCGGCGTCAACTCGTGCCGGTGGAGAGCGAGATCCAGCGGGCGTACCCGTCGCTCGCGGCGCAGATCGTCCACCTCCTGCGCCGCATGCCCCCCCGGCGCGCGGGGGACGTCGAGGGCGCCCGGGGCTTCTCCGTGTTCGTCCAGGGCCAGCCGCACCAGATCACCCCGCAGATGCTCACCCTGGTCGAGTCGCTCCCCGAGCGGGTCGTCTGGACGCCGTTCATTCTAGGCGAGATGTACGCCGAGCTCCCCGCAGGGTCCGTGGCGGACGGCGGCGTGCCGCTCTCGCCGGACGCGGCGTGGCTGGTGCGTCGCGTGGCCCGACGCCTGCGCGTCCTGGAGCCCGACGCCGCGCACTCGCTCTCGGTCCGCGTGGTCGCGGTCGACCCGCTCGCGAAGGAGCTCCGCGAGCGATGGTCGGCGATCGCGTCGACGCTCGGCGTGGCCAGCGTCTCGATCGACGCGCCGTCGGCCGACGACGCCCGACCCGCCGCGGTGACCGGCCGGACCCGGCTCGGGGCGCGGTGGTCGGTCGAACTTCCGGGACTCGAGGGCGCGACGGGCGGTCGCCGCCGGCGGAGGACCCACGGTACAGCCGGAGGGGCGCGGCGGATGCCGCTGCGCCGGCCCCCGCTCGTCTCCGTCCCACCGGAGATCGACTACACCGACGCGGCCGTGATCCACCACGAGGACGAGGTCCGGGCCCTGGGCGAGCAGCTCGACAAGCTCCTCGGCGCGCCGGTGCTCGGCCCGGCGAAGGTGAACCTCGCCTGGCAGGCCGGCTTCTCGTCGATGGACGAGCTTTCCGCCGCGTCGTTCGACGAGCTCGCCACGCTCCCCGGCTTCGGCCGGTCGGTCGCGTCGCGGCTGTTCACCAAGCTGGGACGCACGGTTCCCCCGCCGCCCCCCAGGGTGCGATCGGAAGCAGCGCCCCGCGGGACCGTGGAATCCCCTCCCCCTGTTCCCGCGCGAGCCCCGGCGGCCGAGGTCGTCCTCGCCTCGCCCGCCGTGCCGCCCGCGCGCGTCGAGGTGAAGGCCACCGTCGCCCTCGAGGGGCCTGCCATCCCCTCGCTGCCTCTCCCCCCGGAGCCCACGGAGCAGCCGGCGGCCCCGCCGCCCGAGGAGGTCCAGGTCCCGCTCCCGCCGCCGCCCCAGGAACCAGTGACCGTGGCCGAGCCCACGCCCTCGGCCCCGCCGTTGGCCCCCGGTCCCCTGCCGACCGAGGAGGGGCCGACGGCCCCCGCCGCCCCACGGCGGGCCCCGCCCCCGCCCCTCGAACCCGCCTTCGTCCCGGAGTCCGCGCGCCCGGCCCCTGCCGTGGCGCCATCCCCTCCGGCCGCGCCCACCGGGCTCGAGGCGGAGCTCTCGCCGTCGCTGCTGCCGGCCCTCCAGCCGTTCCTGGACGCCACCGCCGCCGGCCATCGCGGGCTCGCGATCGTCCGCGAGCTGCCGGAGCGGATCCGCACGCTCGTCGGCCCGCGGCCCGTCGCCGTCTACTGGCTCAGCAACCTGGCGCGCGATCGCACGGTGCGGCCGGACGACCTCCCAGGCTTGACCGCCCTGGTCCGCCAGGGGGTCGAGGCGAACGGGATCACCGCCGTGTTCCTCGAGGGGGTCGAGTACCTCACCCGCATCCACGGGAGCGCCGCCGTCGTCGGCCTGCTGAAGGAGCTCGACCACGTCGCCCGGGAGCACGACGCCCGCGCCTGGCTCCACCTGACCCCGGGGCTGCTGCCGCCCGCCGACCTCGAGGGGCTGCTGCGCGAACTCGGCCTGACCCCGCCGGGGGTCCCGGGAGCTGAGACGCCCCCGACCACGCCGTGAGGCGCACCGGACGGTCGCCCGGCAGGCTCGGCCGCTCCATGATGGGCGAGAACGACGTGGACCGCATGGCTGTGGGGGCAGGCCGCCATGGCCCGTCCTTCGCCCGGGGGCCCCGAGCTCCCGGTGCCGGGCGCGTCGTCGCGGGCGGCGTGATCCTCCTCTCGCTGTTCCTCGCCGTCGGTCCCCTGATACCGGAGGTCTCCGCGTCCGCCCCGTCCTCCGCGCTCGCGGGCGGCCGCTCTCCCGGGGCCCCGCAGCCGGCCGCGGACCTCGCGGCGAGCGTCAGCTGGAACGGGGTGCCCGTCTCCCAGGCGGCCTCGGCGGCGACGGCGTTCCCGATCGGCCCCGGGGACATCGTGGACGTCGTGTTCAACTTCACCGAGCCGCGCGGGGGCGCGTCCGTCGTCAACGCCTCGCTCGTCCTGCGCTACCTGGATGTCACGCTCTCGACCGAGTCGATCGCCCCGACCAACACCTCGGGCTTCGGGGTCGGGCAGCTCAACTGGACGTTCGGCTCGCTCATCTACGTCACCGAAGGGGTCTACGAGGTGGACGCCCAGCTGGCCGACACGAACGGGGTCGTGGTGTTCAACGAGCCTTTCTACGTCGACGCGAGGGCCCCGCTGGTCCTCGGCTCGGCGGTCGCGCTGTTCGCCACGGTCCTGGGGGCCGCCGAGGCGTACTGGATCGCGACCCTGGTGCGCTCCCGGACCGCGCGGCGCCGGAGGTACCGCCCCCGATGAGGATCGCGCAGCTGACCGCGGGCTCCGGGATCGTCCTCGGGGGGGTCGTGGTGCTCCTGGCGCAGCAGCTCGGCCTGCTGCCGCTCTCCCAGCTGTGGCCGACGGTGTACGCGCTCGGCCTCGGCGTGTTCGTCGGGGGGCTCGTGTTCGGCGCCGTCGGCTGGGCCGTCGATCGGCGGTGAGGTCGGCCGGCCCGCCTGGCCGAGGTAGCTCCCAGCCCTGAGTTACCTATGTGGTCCGCGCCCGGGCGGTCGTCGCCGGGCTCCGGGCGGGGCCGGCGCGGACGGCCCGTTCGCGGATCTCCTCGGCGGTCGCGGTCCAGACGAACGGCCGGGCGCCCGCGTCCGGCAGGGCGAGATGGTCGCGGATCGCCCGGTGCAGGCGGGCGACGCTCGGGAACGCGGCGCCGCCAACCCGCTTGCGGGTGAACTGCGCGAACCAGCGCTCGATGACGTTCGCCGACCCCGATCCGGAGGGGACGAAATGGAGGTAGAAGCGCGGATGGCGGGCCAGCCAGCGGCGGACCTCCGGGTCCGCCGGGGTCAGGCGGCTGTCGACGAGCAGGTGGAGGTCGAGGCCTTTCGGGGTCTCCCGGTCGACCGCCTGGAGGAACGCCCGGAACTCGAGGCCCCGCCGGCGGTCCTCGTACGCGGCGATCGCCCGGCGCTCCTTCGCGCCGAGCGTCGACGTCCGGGCCCGTTCGTCGACGGTGAAGACCATCGCCCGCTCCGGCGGGTCGAGGTACAGGCCGACGAAGTCCGTCACCTTGTTCACGAACCGCATCCCCGGGTTCGGCCGGAACGTCTCGGCCGGCCGGTGGGGCTCGATCCCGTGCGACTTCCAGACCCGCTGGACGGTGGTCTTGCTGACCCCGACCTCCCGGGCTAGCGTGCGCGCGGACCAGAACCCCCCTCCGGGAGGGCGCCGGCCGAGCGTGCTGCGCACGATCACCTGGATCGTGGAGGTCGGGATGGACGGCGGTCGACCGGCACGCGGAGCGTCCCGCTCGATCCCCGGGACCCGCTGCATCAGGAACCGGCGCCTCCAGCGGGCGACCGTCCCCGCATCGGTGCCCAGCTCGACCGCGATGTCCCGGTCGGAGCGGCCCTCGGCTGCCCGGAGGACGAGACGGGCCCGCCGGGCGAGCCTCGGGGGGGTCGCGTCGGAGTCGGCGAGGGCCGTCAGCCGGGCCCGTTCGCCCCGAAGCAGACGGACCTCCGGGGCGCGGCGCACGGTCTCCGGACACCGCGCGATGTCATAACATGCCGTTGTTACGGGTCGACCCGATACTTTATCCCCCCGTCCGTTCCTTTACTGTACGACGCGGACGTCCGGCCCTCCCCCATACTCCCCCGGTTGTCCGCGTTACTTTCTTGCTACGATAGGGCTCCGCGGCACCGGCAGCGCCGCGGTTGACCGCCGTACGGCCGCTTAGTGCGAGCGACTGCCGAGTTCGTTTTGGGAACGAACGACACGTGCCGGCAGCCCGCCTAGCGGCCGCCGGTCACTAGGGTCGCGGGTTGGTGCTCTCAGGCAAGGCGCGTGGTCGTCCGGTCCGCACGGTAGCGACCGGTTTCAGCACGCCGCGGGTCGCGGAACGACTGTCCCGCAACTTTGGCCCTGAACGGTGGGCTCCCGCCGCCACCGCTCCGCGTGCACCGACGGACGGGGGGATCGCGACGTCCCCGCGGGAGGCTCGGCAACGCGGAGAAACCCTATCCCGAGCGTCGGCCGTGAGGTCGCTTCGGGTCCCTTGGATGCCGCAGGACGCCGACGCCGGCCACAATCCCGACGTCCTGGACAGGGGCGTACCCCCGGTCGCCCAGGATTCCTTCCGGCTGGTGGGGCCACGGCTCCGGCTCCGCGAGTACCCGGCCGTGACGATCACGAACCGGAACTTCGCCCGCTTCGACCTCGCGGCGTGGGACCGATGTTACCTCTCGGCTCCGATGGCGTCGCTGCTCGACGTCCCGCCGCTCGGCGACGCCGAGTTCGTCGAGGATGACAACCGCAGCGCGATCGACCCGAGACCCGCGGCGACCATCGACGGCCAGCCGTTCTTCCTGTCGGTGAAGGGGGTCGGCTCGTCCGTCGACCCGTTCGCCCACGCCCCGCTGGACCGGTCCCGGGCCGCCGAGCTGACCGACGACCTCGGGACCCGGGAACGCCTGTCGGCCCCGGCCGCCGAGCCGGGGGGCCTGATCACGGGCGAGCTGTGGCTGCGGGGCTCGCCCTACGGCGGGCAAGGGCTCCCGCACGCCCTCACGGCCCTGCGGGTCTCGGAGCGAGCGGACGTCACCGACCTGAACGGCTTCCGGATCGCCCCGGTCGTCAAGGTCGCGTTCCTGCCGCCCGAGCTCGAGCAGCGGTTGCGGACGGTCTACTGGTACCGACGCTACCGCGACCGGTTCGTGCAGGAGCTCCGGCTCGTGCCGTCGAACGTGCGGTTCTACTTCCACGGCCGCGCGACGGTCGGGAGCGATGTCGCCCACGTGTTCGACCTGTTCGGGGTCGACTCGCCCGGACGAGCGCACCGGTTCCAGACGAACTTCGTCCGTAGCGGGATCGCCCTCTTGACCCTGTTCGCGCGCACGAGGGAGTACGACCCCGTCCGGGACCTCTACCGGGGCCTCGACTTCTCGGACGTCTGGCTCGACAAGGACGCGGTGATCGCGCCGGACGGCACCGCCTACTTCGTCGACCTCGAGGGGATCGACACCGTGCGCGTGGACGCGGGCGACGTCGCCGAGAAGCTCGACGACCAGATCTTCCGGTCGCTCTACGAGTTCATGTTCGCCTACGAGCAGATCGACGCAGAGCGCGCCCGCCGCTTCGGCGAGAGCGGCGGACGCCGACGGCGGTTCGAGGCCCTGCTCGAGGAAGCGCTCCGCGACGACCGGTTCGTCCAGCTCCGCTCGGAGGGCCGGAGCCTGATGCTGGGGGTCCGGGCTGCCGGCGGCGACGAACGGTTAAATTACACGTTCCCGTTGGTCGACCACGCCCGTGGTGAGCTGTAAGGACGTCACGGACTTCCTTGCCCAGGTCCGCGCCCGCCTGGTGACGACGACCCTCGCCGCCGCCGACGCGAACCGCCTGGTCCAACTGCAGCTCCTGCAGCTCTACACCCCGGACCAGTACCGGCAGCTCGCGGACCAGGTCGCGACGATCGGGAGTGCCCAGGAGGGCCTCGGCCAGGAGGCGAACGCGCGGAGGCAGGTCGCCTCCCAGCTGGGCCGGGACTACGCCCGGGACCACTCGATCCTGTTCCACCTTCACGGGAAGGAGGCGCAGACCGCGGACCTAGCGCAGGAGGCGAAGGACCGCGCGCAGCTCCAGGCGGTCGACGCCGACTACGCCCAGAAGGCGCAGGCGTTCAACGACCTCCTCGCGAAGCGGGCGATGTACGACAACCTCACCCCGTACGCCGGGGGGTACGTCGGCCTCACGCCGACCGGCGCCGTCGCGCTGCGGGACCTCACCGTTCGGCTCTATCGGTACGCCGACGTCGACTTCGAGACGTACCTCGCGCAGAGCCAGCGGATCGACCAGGAGCTGGAGGCGCTGGCCGCCGGCGGAGCGACGTACTTCACGGCGCTCTCCGGCGGGATCCCGGACGCCGACCGCGCCTACCTCTGGGCGATCGCCATCGGACTGACGAAGTCGATCCCGGACCCGTCGACCGGCGTGCCCCGCTTCGTCCAGGCGTACCGTGCGACCGGCGACCTCGCGGGCAACTCCGAGAACCGGCTCATGGCGAGCGAGATCCTCGTCGCCGTCCCGAAAGCGCTGACGGACGAGGTGCCGGCGCTCACCGAGCTCGTCCACGAGGTCCGCGGGGTCGGGGTCCCGAAGGAGTCCGCCCTCGGGGTGGCGTCGATCGTCCTGTTCGGCCAGCGGGCGGACGGCTCGTTCGCGACGGCGAACCTCCAGCGGTTCCTCCAGGTCACGCGGTCGTACGAGTCGGCCGCCTTGCTCGGGATCGTGAACGCCCCCGCGGACGCGCTGGCGGCGAAGTTCCAGGCGCTCCGGTCGATGTTCGCCAGCTGGGGGTACACCTATTCCGAGGATACCGAGCTCTCGTCCGCCTACCTCGCGGTCTCCGAGAACGCGCCGGAGCAGGTCGGCTCGAAGCTGGCGATCCTCGCCCGGGGGCTCGCCGCCTACCTGCAGTACCCGCTGGTCGCCGCCGCGATCCTCGGCTCGATCCCCACGCTGGAGGCGAACGAGGCGCTCAACCTGGTCGAGAAGGCCTACGGCGTCGTCGGGCGCCGGGCCGCAGGGCTCACCCAGACCGAGCTGATCTGCCTCGCGGTCCGCATGGTCCACGGGATCCGCAACGAGCTGGTCGGGACCCTGGACGCCACGGCGCCGGTGGCGGCTACGGCCGCGGCGGTCGGCGCCGGACCCCGGATGTTCTTCCTGCCGATCGTGATCGCCCACTACGGGTACTACTCGACGTACGGCGGGGTCGGCGGGGTGCACCCCGGGCACGTCCACGGTCTGCCGACGGGCTTTGGTGGGGCGGGCGTCGGCTGATGCTCTTCCGGCTCGTCGTCCTCGCGCTGCTCCTCGCGGTCGCGCCCGCCGCCCTCGCGAGCGGGGCCCCGGCGGCGGCCAGCGCCCCGAGCGTGCACTACGTGCCGCAGGCGGGCGACTGGTTCACCTTCGCCGAGACCGTCGCGGTGAGCGGCGGCTACGGCACCTACGCGGGCTACACCGAGACGGACTCCGTCGTCGGGAACCTCAGCGTCACCGCGGTCCAGGCGGGCGGCACGGAGACGGCGTCGTACTCCTACTCGGGGACGTACGCGAACAGCACCGGGACCCACTACCCGTGGTCGACGAGCGGGAGCTTCACGTTCTCCGCCACGTCGCTCGACTACGTCAGCGGGACCGACAACGAGAGCGGCTACGCCGGCTCGGAGGTCTGGTTCTACATCAACAACACCGTCGCGGTCGGCGGTTCCCTCGACCCGCTCGACACGCCGATGACGGTCGCCTCCCTCGACACGAGCTACCCGCTCGCCACCGAGGGAGGGAGGTCCGTCGCCACCCTCTACGCCGCGGGCAACGGCAGCTACGCCCGCACTGACGCCTACGGGGACTTCAACGCGACGTACGACCAGCGGTCGTACTTCGACCCGTCCACCGGCTACATCGTCGGCTTCGCCTATGTGGAGCAGGACTCGAACGGGCACGGCGACGGGTTCGTTTACACCGACACGCTCGGCGTGACGAAGAGCTCGTTCGCGTTGACGCCGTCAACCGCTCCGCCGACCTACACGGTGACGGTCACGGAGACCGGCCTTGCCTCGGGGACGGGCTGGACCGCGATGTTCGACGGGGTCTCTCAGAGCGGCTCGACCGGCGCGTTGACGTTCCCGGGACTCGCGGACGGGACGTACCTCTACAGCGTCCGCGCGGCCGGCTACACCGCGAGCCCCGCGGTCGGCACGTTCACCGTCAGCGCGAGCCATCTCGGGGCGACCGTGACGTTCCAATCGGCCGGCGCCTCCTCGCCGTCGTGGACGTCCTGGCTCCCCTACCTCCTCCTCGGGATCGTGGTCGTGATCGTCGTGGTCGTGATCGCCCTCGCGCTCGCCCGACGCGCTCGCCGCGGGCCGCCGCTCCCCCGGCATTCCGCGGGCGGCACGCCGACGTACGGTGCCCCTCCGCCCGGCCCGGCCCCGCCGCCGATCTCCCTTCACCCGTCCGACCAGCCGCAGATCCAGCAGGTCGTGGTCAAGGAGGTCGTGAAGGTGAACTGCCGCTACTGCGGCTCGCTCATCGACTCGACCGCCCCGGCCTGCCCGTTCTGCGGCGCTACCCGGACGTAGGCCGGGCCGCGGGGCCCGCGGGCTCGAGCGCTTCGGGACGCACGGCCGCCGGGCCCAGGTACAGGAACAGCTGGCCCGCCGGACGCATCCCTGCGCGTGCGGCGACCGCGCGCGACGGGAGATTGCGCTCGGCGATCTCCGAGAGGGCCTCCCGGGCCCCGGCGTGGCGGGCGAAGAGCAGGCGCGCGAACAGCAGGTCGGTCGCCACCCCCATCCTGCGGAAACCCGGCCGCACCGTCAGCGTATGGAGGCGGGCCCAGGGGCCGGCCACGAGCGCCCAGGCGACCCCGGCGAGCGTCCCCCCCACGTCGACCCCGAAACAGCGCTCCCCCTCGCTCGCGGCGACGGCGAGCCAGCGCTCGGAGGACGAGCCGTAGACCTCGCTCAGCAACGCATCGACCGCGGCCAGCTCGCCCGGGCCTAACAGCCGCACCCGGTGACGGAACCGGTGCGGGGGGAGTTCGGCGAGCCGCAAGGTGTGGACGGCGAAGAGCTCCCGGGGGCCGACGAGGTCGACCTCCGCGTAAGCTCCCCCCTCAGCCCCCGGCTCCCGGAGGAACGCCTCGGCGACCGCGCCCGAGCGGGAGAACACCGAGGCCACCCTCTCGGTCGGATCGGTCAGCTGGAGGCCCACGACCCGCCCCGACTCGCGCGCGATCACCGCCTGGCCGCCGGATCCGATCGCCTCCCGGGCGAACGGGACGACAAACGGGTTGAACCAGTCGGAGAGGTCGATGCCCGTCAAGGCGTCGCCCGACTCTGAGAGGCTCAAGGCCGCGAACTCGACCGCGGATCCCGGAGCACCCGCAGGGTCGGACACCGGCCACTCGGGCACCGTGAGCGCCGGCGCGGTCAAGAGCCGGCCGGTCCGGTCGCCGGCAGGAACCGAGCCCGACACGCTCGACGCCCAGGAACTGTGTCGGCCCTTCCGGGGCGCCCATCGTCCGCTAGGTAGATGTAACGGGCACCGCCCCACCCCCTTGCGTGCGGGCCGCGGGATCCCCCAACGGTTCGGCGTCGGCGCCCGCGACCGGGACGTCCGCCCACTTGCTCGCCGCGCTGAGGTCGCGCCCGATCCTTTGTCTCGCGCTCCTGACGCCGGGGATCCCCGAGTACCTCTCCTCGTCCAGCCCGCTCCTGAACCTCGTCGTCAACCCGGGGTGGTTCTTCCTCGGGCTCGCGATCAACGTTGGCCAGTACACCGCCGGCGCGCTGCTGATCCGGGAGGCGCTGATCCGCTGGCGGAAGGGGCCGGCCACGGGCCTCCTCCTCGCGCTCGCCTACGGGATCACCGAGGAAGGCCTCGGGGACAACACGCTGTTCAACTCCACGCACGGCGCGGACGGGGTCCTGGGGCATTTCGGGCGGTTCGCCGGCGTCAACTGGGTCTGGGCGTGCGGGGTCCTCGCCTTCCACGTCGTCTTCTCGATCGGCCTGCCGATCGTCCTCCTCGGCCTCGCCCTCCCCTCGACGCGAGGGCGCTCGCTCCTCGGC
>DASPQN010000078.1:0-8797 GCA_035624925.1 Thermoplasmata archaeon | reverse complement strand
CTGCCCGTCGACCCAACCGAAACAGAGCGCTTCCTCCACCGCCTCGGCATAGGTGACGCCCTTCCTCCGGATCCCTTTCTTCGGGTAGGCGATCCAGAGCTCCCGCGCGGTCGCGTGGTTCCTCTCGAACCATCCATGGAGTTGCTCGAGCGAGGCGAAGAAGCGGGCCGTCGACCAGGGCCGGTCCGCCGGCGCCACGCCTCCCCGAACCCCTCGGTGGGAAAGGCGTTCCGGCTCCGCGCGTCGCGGCCGGTCCTTCGGTGATCGTGCCCGGACCGCCAACGGACGACGGGGCCGGGACGTCGCGCGCCGTCGAGGTTATGCTCTCACCGGACCCTGAGGCCGATGTGACCCCGAACGGCGCCGGTTCCCGCCCCGAAGCCACGCTCAGCGAGCTCACGTTCGACCTGGACGCGGGCGAGCTCCGTCGACGGGCGGCCACCCGGATCGACCGTGCCCAGCGGACGGTCGACGCGGTCGTCGCAGCCCCAGGACCTCGCACCGTGGCGAGCGTTCTCGAGCCGTTGAATACGGTGCTCCGGGAGGTCCGGGACGCGGGGAGCCACGGGTCGCTCATCTTCTCCGTCCACCCCGAGCCCGCGACCCGCACGGCCGGGCGGGAGGTCTCCGAGGCCGCGGACCGGTTCTACCATGCCTTCCGTCTCAACCGGGGCGCCTACTCGGCCCTCCAGGCGCTCGAGCTGTCGACGGAGGACGCCCCCACCCGGTTCGCCGTCGAGAAGCTCCTGAGGGAGATGCGCCGGGCCGGGGTGGAGAAGGCCGACGCCACGCGCGCGCGTTTGCTCGAACTGAACCACCAGATCGACGTCGCCGCGAACCGCTTCAACGAGAACATCGCGACGCAGGAACGTTTCATCGACCTCGACTCGCCCGAGGAGCTGGCCGGGCTACCGGCCGACTATGTCGCGGCCCACCCACCCGACCCGACAGGGAAGATCCGGATCACGACGAAGTATCCGGACTTCATGCCGGTCATGGCCTACGCTGAGCGCGCCGAGGTCCGTCGGCGGCTCCTCCTCGCGTTCGCCAACCGGGCCTACCCGGACAACATCGCCGTCCTGGCGGAGCTCCTGGCCCGCCGGAACGAGTTCGCGCGCCTCCTCGGCTACCCGAGCTTTGCGGCCTACGCTATCGAGGACAAGATGCTGGCGACGCCCGAGGCCGTCCGGCAGCTCCTGGAGCGGCTCGCCGGGGTCCTGCGGGCCCCCGCCCGGGGCGACCTCGACCGGTACCTCGCCCGCAAGCGGCGGGACGAACCGACGGCCGCGAAGCTCGAGCCGTGGGAGGCGCAGTTCTTTGGTCCGGGGTACTACGACCAGAAGATCCGGAACGAGGAGTTCGGGGTCGACATGCGCCGTCTGCGGTCGTACCTTCCGTACGGCCGGGTGCGGGACGGCCTGTTCGCGCTATGCCGCGAGCTGTTCCAAATCGAGTTCTCGAGGGCCAAGACCACGGCGTGGCATCCTACGGTCGAGGTCTACGACGTGAGCCGGGACCATGCCCCGCTCGGGCGCATCTATCTCGACCTTACCCCGCGGGACGGCAAGTACAACCACGCGGCCTGCTTCACCGTCCGCGACGGCACGGCGGGGGCGCACCTGCCCCAATCCGCGCTGGTCTGCAACTTCCTCGCTCCCGGCACCCCGGCCGAGGTCTGCCGCCTCGAGTACTCCGAGGTCGTCACGTTCTTCCACGAGTTCGGCCACCTCCTGCACGCGCTGCTCTCGGGGCACCAGCGCTGGCTGTACAACAGCCAATCGAACCTCGAGTGGGACTTCATCGAGGCGCCATCCCAGCTCTTCGAGGAATGGGCCCGCGACCCGGCGACCCTCTCCCGGTTCGCCGCGAACCCGGAGACCGGCGAGGTCGTGCCGCAGGAGCTGGTCGACCAGCTCAAGGCGTCGGAGTCGCTCGGCCGACCCCTCGGGTGGATCCGCCAGGTGGCGTTGGCGACGGTCTCGCTCGACCTGTACTCCGGCGATCCCCAGACCGGGGACGTCTCGGAGGCGACGCGGGCGTCGTATGCCCGGTACGCTCCCGAGCCGCTACCGGCCGAGTACCACTTCGCAGCGGCGTTCGGCCACCTCACGGGGTACTCGGCCTGCTACTACACCTACGCCTGGTCGGCCGTCATCGCCCGCGACCTGCTCAGCCCGTTCCTCCGCCGCGGGGACCTCGCCGACCCCCAGCTCGCCGATCGGTACGCCCGGGAGATCCTGATGCCCGGGAGCGAGAGGCCGGCGGCCGAGCTGATCCGCGCCTACCTCGGCCGGAGCTTCGGCTTCACCGCGTTCGAACGCTGGGCCACGGCGCCGGCGCTTCCCCCCGACCGGAGACCCCGACGCGCGGCGCGGGCCCCATCCCCGGCGACCCGCGTCCGGCCCGCGAAGGGCCGCCCCGCGCGCGGGGAGCGAGCGGCGCGCTCCCGGAAGCCGCGACCTCGGCGATAGTCCGCTCGAGGACGCTGCCCGCCCGGGTCGCTGTCGTCGGCCCGCGCCGGCCTCGGCCCGCTCGTGTCGGTACCTGCGAAGCTACTTCCGGAGGCGCTTACGATGCGCCGCGGCCCGGGAGCCTCGTCCACCCAGGCCACATCGGCGGGCCAGACGGCGGTGCTCGGCCGGACTGATCCATTCGACCTTGAGGTAGTCGACGAGCTGCCGGTTCGTCATGCCGATCCGGCGGCCCTCCTCGACGGTCCTACGGTATGCCTCGATCTCGGAGGGCGCATCCACGTAGCTGAGTTTCGGGTAGAAGAGGGGCTGCCCCTTGCGGAACTGCCTGACGTGGCAGAGCTCGTGAACGATGTCGAGGTACACCGTCCGGAAGTCCGAATCGCTCAGGTGGTGCGTGCTGATCAACAGGTGGCCGTCGACGTCGCTGGTCCCCATGTAGCCGAATCGGGCCGAGAAGAACTCGACCTTCAGCGATCCGAGCACCCTGGCGGTGTGCCGGCCGAATAGGGCGCGGACGGTCGGGACCGACTCGAACCCCCGGAAGAACCGCGAGAACGCGTAAAGCTTGGTCGGCGCCTTCCGCTCGATCCTGACACCCAGGTCGGAGTCCACCGTCATTCGGCCCGTTCCCGCAGGGGGTGAACTTCGGGCGGTCAAAGAGGCTTCGAACGAGGGCCGCACGACCCCCGGTCCGGCGGGGAACTGTTATCCGGTGGGTCCACCTCGATGACGCCCGATGGCTCGAAAGTACCGGTTCGTGTGGCTCGATGTGTTCGCGGAACGGCCGCTGGAGGGGAACCAGCTGGCGGTCTTCCCTGACGCCCGGGGCCTGACCGACGGAGAGATGCAGTCGATCGCGAGGGAGACCCACCTTTCCGAGACGACGTTCGTCTTCCCGGGAGACCCTGCCAGCGACCGGGAACGAGGGTTCACGACGCGGATCTTCGCGGTCGCCGGAGAGATGCCGTTCGCCGGGCATCCGACGTTGGGCACCGCGAGCGTCCTCTGCGGGCTGCACGGCCTGACCGAGGTCGCGCTGGCCCTGAAGGTCGGCCGGATCCCCGTGCGGTTCTCGCTGCGGGACGGAAAGCCGTTCGGAGAGATGGTCCAGAACGACCCCGTGGTCGGCCAGCAGCACGACGCCAAGGTCGTGGCCAAGGCGCTCAACATCTCGAAGGGGGACCTCGATCCGAAACGCCCGATCCAGACGGTCTCCACCGGTGTGCCGTTCGCGATCGTCCCGTTCAGGTCGCTCGACGTGCTCTCGCGGATCCGCCCCGACCTCTCCGCGATGGACGACTACCTCAAGGGGACCGACGCGAAGTTCTTCTACCTGGTCGCGAAGGAGACGGTCGACCCGTCGGCCTCGCTCCACGCCCGCATGCTCTTCTCGGGGGGGGAGGACCCGGCGACCGGGAGCGCCGCCGGCCCAGCGGTCGCCTGGATGGTCCTGCACGGCTGGGCGAAGCCCGACGAGCCGGTCCTGATCGAACAGGGGCTCGAGGTCGAGCGGACGAGCCACATCCACGGCCAAGTCGGTCTCCGCGAGGGCCGGCCGGTCAACGTGCGTATCGGCGGACGCTGCGTTCCGGTGATCCAGGGCGAGCTGGACCTGTAACCGGGCGGACGGCGGCCGGGCATGGTCCCGGCGGCCCCGGTGGTGGCCCGGGCGGGGCGCGTTCGAGGACCGGTCGAGCCAGATCCCCGACTTCCTGGCCCAGCGGCTGACGGGACAGCGCGAGCGCGGGACACGGCGGCCGTGACGCGGATGGGCTAGGTCCGGCCCGGCCGTCCTGTAAACTTCTCATGCCGAGGCCGTCTCCCCGTCGCCCGACCATGAAGGCGTTCCAGGACTACTACCCGGACGAGCTCGCGCACTGCTTCGGGTGCGGCCGGCTCAACCCAGAAGGTCACCACCTTCGGAGCTTCTGGGACGGCGAGGAGACGATCGCGCGGTTCACCCCGAAGCCGTTCCACACGGCGATCCCGGGCTTCGTGAACGGGGGCCTTCTCGCGTCCCTGGTCGATTGCCACGCCACCGGGACCGCTGCGGCGGCCGCCGAACGGGCGCTGGGACGCGAGGTCGGTGACGGGCCGCTCCGCCGGTTCGTCACCGCCTCGCTCCGCGTCGACTACCTCCGACCGACCCCCCTCGGCCCGGAGCTCGTGCTCCGGGGCCGTGCGAGCTCGATCTCCGGTCGCAAGGTGGTCGTCGCGGTCACGGTCCGGGCCGGTGAGGTGGTCACGGCCACGGGGGAGGTCGTCTGCGTCGAGCTGCCGGAGACGATGCGGCCCCGGACCGGCCCCCGGACGGGGACGCCCACCACCCCGACGAGTGAAGCCGGTTAACCGAGACGCTCATCTACGCCCAGGGCTGAACTACCTCGGAGGAACCCCCGATGCTGCTGATGGTCAGCGTCCAGGATCTCGAGGAGGCCCGCGAGGCCGTGAACGGCAGGGCCGACATCGTGGACGTCAAGAACCTCAAGGAGACGATCATCGGGTCGAACTTCCCGCCCGTCATCCGGGAGGTGAGGGCGGCGTTCCCGAAGGAGATCCACGTCAGCGTGACGCTCGGGGCCGTCCCGGACCAGGCCGGTACGGTCTCGCTCGCCGTCTTCGGGGCGGCGGCGCTCGGGGCGACCTCGGTCAAGGTCGGCATCCTCGGGAGCGACCCCGAGTCGGCGCTCCGCATCCTGCGCGAGAGCCGCCGGGCGCTCGAGGGGTATCCGACGAAGCTCATCGCCGCGACGTTCGCGGACTCCCATCTCTATCACGGGATCGACCCGTCGCTGGTCGTCCAGCTCGCTCGCGACAGTCGCAGCGACGGCATGCTGATCGACACGCTCACCAAGGACGGGAGGAACCTGTTCGACTTCATGCCCGAGCCGAAGCTGAAGGCGCTCGTGGACGAGGCGAAGGAGCTCCGGATGAGCGCCGCCCTCTCCGGCGCGCTCCGCATGACCGACCTCGACGTGCTGGCACGGATCAATCCCGACATCGTCGGGGTCCGGGGCGCGGTGTGCGCCCGCGGCGACCGGGTCGGGGGCAAGGTCGAGGCGGCCTCGGTGGCGAAGGTCAAGCACGCCCTCGAGCAGCGGCTGAGCGGAGAGATCGACGTCTTCGCGCGAGCCCCGTCGGGCGTCCCCGCGGCCTGAGGCCGGCATGCCGGGGCCGGAGCGCCCGGACGGGGTCGTCGTGGTGGACGGTACCGCCCGGGAGTGCACCGGCGTCATCGCCGCGCTCGAGAAGGCGATGAGCGGGCTCCAGGACGGAGCGACCGTCCGGGCGCTCGTCGCGGACGTCCCGAGCCGGGTCGACGTCCACGCCTGGGCCGAGCGCAAGGGCCACGCCATCCCGGCCGAACGCCGGGAGGCGGGCCGCTTTCAGCTGACGATCATCAAGGGCGGCCGGCAGGGTCGGAGCCGGTCGTCGTAGGCGGGGCAGACGCCCGTTACGCCGCGACGGCCCCGGCGCCCTGGGCCAGCGGCCGGAGGCGGGAGAGGTCCTGGCGCAGCTCGGCCCGCTCCTCCTCCGTGAGCGGAACGATCGGCGGCCGGACGTGGCCGCCCTTCAGCCCCATGAGCTCGCCCCAGTACTTCACCATCTGTACCGGGAGCGCTCCGCCGGTCCGCGCGACCAGCCTCGTCCACCAGCGCCGCGAGAGGTTCTTGATGGGCCAGAGGTCGGGGTAGTAGCGACGCTTCGCCTCGCCGAGCTTACCCTGCGTCGCGAGGTCGACGAAGTGGACGTAGGCGTGGGAGTCCGCGGTGTCGAACCGCCAATCGCTCGTGTTGGCGAACATCACCTGCTGGTGGAAGCCGTAGTACTCCTCGAAGAAGAAGATCTCCTCGTCCGGGACGCTGACGACGGCCTTCTCGCCCGCCTGGAGATGGGTGTCGATCGACAGCTGCAGGTTGAAGCTCGCCTCCTTGATCGCGATGAGGTTCGGAAGGTCGGCCATCCGCGACAGCGCCTTCGCCGACAGCGTGAGGCCGAACTGCGGGGAGTTGTAGAACGCGATCCCGACGTCCAGCTGGCTCGCGACGCGTTTCGTGAAGTCGAGGACCTGCTCCTCGGTCTTGGTCACGATGTACGGGGGGGCGAGGATGACGAAGTCGAACCCGAGCTCGCGGGCCCGCCGGCCCAGGGCGACGACCTCCTTGAGGCTCGTGTGGGTGATCTGGAACGCCGTGAGCGCGCGGCCGCGAACGAGCTTCGGCACCAGCTCCATCAGCTGGAGCCTCTCCTCCGTCGTCAGGCTCCAGAACTCGCCCATGTTCCAGGAGAACCCCATGCCCTTCGTGCCGAGCCGGAGCACATGCTCGATGTTCGAGGCGAGCCCCTTCTCGTCCAGCTGGTCGTCCGCCGTGAACGGGGTGACCATCGTGGTCCACTGCCCCACCAGCTTCTCGCGCGCCCACGCCTTGGCGTCGGACAGAGTGTAGCTCACGGCCGCCCACCGAGCGGCCTTGGCACGATAACGGTTCTGGAGCCCGGGCCCCGAGGAGCACGCGAATGGACCGCCCATCAACCCCGTGGGCCGGGACAGGCGTCGGAGGCCTCGCCGCCCGCATCGAGCCGAGCACGCGCGTCGTCCCGCGCGCCGTCGCCCCGTCGGCGGGGTCGAGGAGGGGGGTGCTACGGTGTTACTCCGTCTCCGAGAGAAGGCCGCGACGAGCGCCTCACTCCTGTTCCCGCTCCTGCGGGGGTCGGTCCGAGCCCCGGTTCAGCAGCGTGATCAGCCCCGTGATCAGGAGCACGATGAACGACGTGAGGCCCACGCCGAGCAGCACGACCGAGATCCATGGTCGAGGGGTCGCCCACGAGACGCCGCTCGACGGGAGCGGAACGTAGGCGTAGAGGGCGACCGACGTCACGAACCCCGCGAGCGACCCGACGGCTGCGGCGGTCATCCGCTCCAAGGGCGACCCCGTTCCTCCCCACGCGTCGGCCCCTCTAAGGTTGCCACCCGACGAAGGAGCCTCAGCGGACCCGGGTCGAGGGCCCGGGGCGGCCCCTGTCGCCGTGGGGTCGCGACGGTTCCCCGGAGCCGCGCTGCCTGTCGCCTTCGCGACGGGGGACCTAGCCCTCGGCCTTCTCCCGGTCGACGAGGATGGCGAACACGATCGGGAAGAGCGGGTCGACAGCTCCGGTCACGTCGAGATTGTACGTGTCGCGGACGGAGGCCCACGCCTCGTGGATCTTGGCGACCTCCCCTCCCGACGGGTCACGGATCGAGAAATTGTGCCGGAGGAGGTTCCCATGGGCCGTGAACATCGCCCGACCGTCGGGGAACGCGGCCGTGGCCGAGAGCCCTCCGACCAGGCTCTTCTCCACCTGCACCGCGAGGAGAGGGGTCCCAGCCCCGTCGACCAAGGTCGAGAGGGCCCTGAGGCCGTGGACCTGGATCGTGATCGCCCCTTGGGCGGTCCCCTGGGCATCGGCGACCGTCCAGGCGAAGACCCGGGTCCCGGGGGCGACCTGCCCGATACGGAAGCCGCTCCGCGTGGCGGCCGAGCCACCCAGGACGTTCTCCGCGAGCTCCTCCCGGACATCCTCCCTCACGGTGAACAGGTGGCGCTTCTCGTGGTTCAGGATCCGGTAGTTGCGACCGCCCGACAGGAGCTCGTGCTGGACCAGGAAGTTCCGGGAGCCTTCGAGTCCGAGCATCGAACCGAGGGGTGCTGCGACCCTCGGCGGTGGCCCCGCGGCCTCCGGGACCGCGGGAGCTGGAGCGGGAGGTGCCGAAGGAGCGACCACGGGCGGTGGCGCGCTCCCCGCGGGCGAGGGCGGCACCGTGCCTCCGGGAGGAGACCCCGTCCCACCGCCGGTCGGGTTCCCGCAGGCCGCGCAGAACTGGGCCCCGGCGGGCAGCTCTTTCCCACACTTCATGCAGAACTGGGCGGCCATCGCCGCGCGACGGGTGCGGGGGAGTTATGGAGTTGTCGATGCAGTCCGGCCCGCGGGCCGGCGGGGAGCCGGCCCGGCACTCGGCCTCGAACGGCGGGACCCGAGGTGGTCACCGTCGCGGTGGAACGGACCCACCGGCTCCCGGCCGCACGGCGCTCCGTGGTGCCGACCACCGCTCGGCGGCCGCCCCGCCGCTTAGGTGGAATGGTCCAGGGACGCCTCGGTCAGGAGCACGCCACGGCTGTCCTCGAACCGCGTCCGGAGCGAGTGGGCCCCCGTGAGCTCGACGTCGAGACGGCCCATCTCGCTGCAGAGCCACTCGAACTCGGCGAAGACCATCGGGTCGTGGAACGACCGCCTCCACTCGGCGACCCAGTCCTGCGGGTGCGTGAGGAAGTAGTAGTAGCTCG
>DASPQN010000077.1:0-4832 GCA_035624925.1 Thermoplasmata archaeon | reverse complement strand
CCGTCGGGGTGCGGGAAGACGACGTTCCTCAACTGCTTCAGCGGACTCGACGACATCACCCGCGGCAGCGTGACCCTCGAAGGGACGAACATCCATGCGATGCCGGACGCGAGGAAGAGCGAGTACCGTGCACGCCGGATGGGCTTCGTCTTCCAGTCGTACAACCTGTTGCCGATTCTCAGCGCCACGGAGAACGTCGAGCTCCCGCTCCTGGTAGCCGGTCAGCCGGCGAAGGACGCCCGAACCCAGGCGCGGGCCATGCTCGAGCAGCTGGGCCTCGGAGACCGGCTCGACCGCCGACCGGCGGAGCTCTCGGGGGGGCAACAGCAGCGGGTGTCGCTCGCCCGCGCCCTGGTCGCCAAGCCGGCGATCGTCTGGGCCGATGAGCCGACCGGCAACCTGGACGCGGAGGGCTCGCGGGACGTGACCGACCTCCTGAGGAAGCTGAACCGGGAGTTCCACCAGACGATCGTCGTCGTCACCCACGCCGCGGAGGTCGCCGCCGAGTGCGACCGGACCCTCAGGATGCGCGACGGACAGTTCCTCACCGGGTCCTCCTAGGGGGTGCGATGGCGCTCTCGGCGACCACGGCCCTCCTGGGGCTGCTCGCCCTCGTCGCCCTCGTCACCGTCGTTCTCGCGTTCCGCCACCGGCTCGGGTTCCGGATCGCGGTGCGCAACGTCCGCCGGGGTCGCACGCGGACGGTCCTGCTGGTCGCGGGGCTCCTGATCGGGACCACGATCGTCTCGGGCAGCCTCGTGGTCGGCGATACCGTCCAGCAACTGGTGTTGCACTACACCTACCTCGGTGCCGGCTACGTGGACGAGGAGATCAGCGGACCGTCGTCGTCCGGAGCGTTCGTGTTCTATCCGTACGGCGTCTACTCCAACATCTCCAAGGCCGTCTCCGGCTCGTCCTCGATCGCGGGGATAGCCCCGGAGATCGTGGCCACCGCCTCCGCGCTGGACCGTCGTACGGGCGTGCCCGAAACGAACCTCAACTTGATCGGGGTGAACGGGAACCAGAGCGGTGCGCTCGGCTCGTTCGTCAGCACCTCGGGGGCGTCGATCGCCGGCCCGGCCGCGGGGCAGGTCCTGATCGACCAGCAGACCGCCGACGCGCTCAACGCCACCGTCGGCGACACCCTCGCGGTCTTCGGTACGAACTCCGCCCTCCTGACCGTGCAGGCGATCGTCCAGGAGAACGTCCGGGGGGCGTTCATCACGGGGGGGCTCTCCCCGGGGAACCTCTTTGTCACGCTGCCGACCGGCCAGGCCCTCGAGAACGCCAGCGGCGAGATCAACTACATCGCCATCACGAACACGGGCTCGCAGACGGCCGGGGCGTCGTCCAGTTCCGCCGTCGCCGCGTACCTCAACCAGACGATAGGGGCCGACCTCACCCCCTACCATCTCACCGTCCACACCCCGCTGGAGAGCTCGATCACCTCCGCGAACCAGAGTTCGCAGGGCCTGCTCACGCTCTTCCTCGTCCTCGGCCTGTTCTCGATCGTCGCGGGCGCGCTCCTGATCGTCGGGATCTTCGTCATGCTCGCCGAGGAGCGCAAGGGGGAGATGGGCATGCTCCGGGCGATCGGGCTGCGTCGGCGCGAGCTGGTCTACTCGTACCTCTTTGAGGGGGTGATCTACGCGGCCGGAAGCGCACTCGCCGGCGTCGTGGTCGGGGTCGGCGTCGGCTACCTCCTCGATTACCTCGCGGGATTCATCCTCGCGGGGGAAGGGATCCCGCAGGGGGCGATCCTCCAGTCGTTCACGGTCACCCACGAGAGCCTCGTCATCGCCTACGTCGTCGGCTTCCTCCTCACCCTGGTCACCGTCGTCGTCGCGTGCCGACGGGCCAGCCACCTCAACATCGTACGCGCGATCCGAGACATCCCGGAGCCCCCGCCACCGGTCCGGACCTACACGTTCCTCGCCTACCTCGGCGCCGCGTTCCTCGCGGTCGGTCTCTGGGTCTACCTCGAGACGTACCGCGGGGCGACCGACATCTCCTACCCGAAGACCGCCGGCATCCTGGTCGTCGTCGGCGCCGGGCTGCTCGCCGCCCGGTTCCTACGCAACCGGCCGGTCTTCAGCGCCGTGGGCGTCGCGATGATGGTCTGGGGAGGGTTCGCTCCCCTGGACGACTTCCTGCTCGGGAGCAGCCATACCGGGGGGATCTTCATCGTCTTCGTCGACGGGATCGCCATGGTCGGCGGGGCGATCGTCCTCTACGTGTTCAACGCTCCCACGGTGGCGGCCGGCGTCTCCCGGATCCTGGGACGACGCTCGAACTCGAGCCCCGTGGTTCGCGTCGCGCTCGCCTACTCGACCCGGCAGCCGACGCGGACCGCGGTGAGCCTGACGATCTTCGCCCTGGTGGTCTTCACGATGGTCGCGACGGCAGGATTCGGCACCACGGTCCAGGCGAGCCTCAACCGCACGATCTCGGACCAATCCGGAGGCTACACGTTCTTCGGCTTCTCGCAGGTACCGATCCCGAACCTCTGGAACCTGATCGAGGCCAACGGGACCCTGCACCCCCTCTTCGCCGACGGGGTCCCGATCGTCACGGGTGCCGTGGACGTCGCGGTCGCCGGCTACGTGAACAAATCGTTCCAGGACGGGCTCTACTCCGCGCCGACGAACACGAGCGGCGTGGAGAGCTTCTACGGGACGAACCAGTTCGCCTTCCGCTCGACCCTGGGGGGACGGAGCGCGGCCGCGACGTTCTCCGAGCTCGCGACGAACGCCTCGGTCGCGGTCGTGGACGGGCGGTATGCCCCGGCAACCATCAGTTTCGGGACCGGCTCCGGGCCCCACCCGACGGTGACCGTGGGGCAGACGATCGGCCTCTCCACGCCGGGGTCGTCGACGGTGCGGAACGTGACCGTGATCGGGGTCCTGCAGGAGACCATCCTCAACGGCGTCTGGGTGAGCCCTGCGCTCGCCACGGAGATGGGCTATGCGGGCGAGAACGGCTTCTTCCTCACGACCGCCGCCGGGGTGTCGGCGGACCATGCCGCCCAGCAGGCGAAGATCGCGTTCTTCAGCTCCGGGCTCGTCCTGTTCAACATCGGGGCGCTCCTGGCCACCTCGATCGCCACGACGGAGGGGTTCATCGGGCTTCTCGAGATCTTCGTCGGGCTCGGGCTCGGGGTGGGGATCGCGGCCATGGGCATCCTCGCCCTGCGCGCCGTGGTCGAGCGGCGACGGGAGATCGGGATGCTCCGCGCCAGCGGGTTCACGAAAGGCATGGTGCTCCGAACGCTGTTCCTGGAGTACTCGTTCACGACCCTGCTCGGGGTCGGGATCGGCATCGCGCTCGGCCTTCTCATCGTCAGGAACCTCGTCGGCAGCCCGTCGGCCGCGGCGGCGGGGATCACCACGTTCGCGGCCCCGTGGGCCCTCGTGATCGAGGTCGCCGTGATCGCCTACGGCCTGGTGCTGGTCGCGATCGCGGGGCCCGCGTGGCGCGCTTCCCAGCTCCCGCCGGCCGAGGCGGTCCGGGCCACGGAATAGACAAGCTCCCCACGGCAGGTGGTCGGATCCTACTTCGGCGAGGCGGGAGGGCTCCTGGGCGGAGGGCCACGAAGGAGGGCGATCCGCTCCGTGGGGAGCAGGCTACGCAAGGTGGACTCGAACCGCTCTGTCGACGCGGCCCGCTTCGTGGCTTCCGCCCCGAACCAGAAGGCGGCCTGGAGGGCGCGCGGCAGCGCCTCCGCGTCCCCCGTGTCCCGCAACGTCCTCGCGATATCCCGCCAGCGTTCCCGAACATCCTCGGAGGATTGTTCCCACAGGTCCAGCGCCACCTAGCCCACCCCGGTTCCCGGTGGGTGCTCCGGGACCGCGTTGGCAGATATCGTTCGCGACGGCGGTCGGACGCCGTCGCGTCGTGACGCCGGTTGAGGGAACCCGACATTTGGCGCGCCCCCCGTGGTGATCGAGGGCCGAGGGGGCCAGAGCCGTGCAATCCTGGGGCTGCCGGCACCGACGCGGGGCGAGACCCCCTCACGACCTTCGTCCTCGATGGCCGGAGGGCCCCGGGCCGCCTAGCCTCGGAATCGGCGGCCGGGCCGCGTCAGTATGGAGATTCCGGGCCGCGTCCATTTAGAGGGGGCGGCCCTCACCGGAAGTAGGCTTACCATGCCTTCCCCTCCGGAGCCCCCGCCGACCGGTCCCGCCCCTGAGGAGCACGGTGTTTCGCTCCTGCGACCTGCAGCCGAGTCCGCCGAGCTTCGTCGCCGCACAGAGAGGCCGGCCGAGGTGGGCCGCTATCTGCTGATCACGCTCGGCGCGGTCTGCTCCGGGGCGGCCTCCGCCCTCTGGGTCTCGACACGGGTTTCCCTGGTCGCGGTGGCGCTGCTCGGCTTCGGGCTGATCCTCATCGCCCTGGGCGCGACGCTCCACCTCGTCCTCCTGCGGGACCGTGCTCGCTGGCCGGAGCAGGTCCACGCCTGGGACGAGGGGATCGAGCTCCTCCTCCACGACGGCGAGCTCCGTGCGGCGTCGTGGACCGACCCGAAGCTCGCCCTCGACGTTTTCGTCCACCGCCGTCGTCGTGCCGCGGACGACGATCGCCTTCTGGCCTGGAGGATGGGTTCGTCCGTCCCCCCGTGCGACCTCTCCCGGGCCGGGTTCGACCGTCTGATGCAGGTCGTGGTGACCCACGACCTCAGGCTCTCGGAGTACCGGAGCGGACGGAAGGGGCGAGAGGCGCGCGCCTACGAGATACGCGGGCGAGCGGACCGGCCGCCCATGGGTATGCGCGTCGCGTCGTCGGACGCATCGCGGTCAGCTCCGTGACCCGCACGACCGGTCCCCGGGCCGATG
>DASPQN010000076.1:0-3521 GCA_035624925.1 Thermoplasmata archaeon | reverse complement strand
GAAGGCGGCGAGCCCCTCCTTCGCGTCCTCGGTGATGAACAGGCGGTTCTGCAGCTCCCGCTCGAGCGCGAGACCGGAGGTCAGCGGGACCTCGACCCCCTCGGCGACCGACCGCTTGATCAGGCTGATCGCGCGGACCGGTCCGTGGGCGAGCGCCGAGGCGTACGCCTGGACGTCCCGGGCGAACGACTCCTTGGGGTAGACGTGGTTGACGAGCCCGATCGCGAGCGCCTCGTCCGGCGTCAGCAGCTTGCCGGTGATCATCATGTCGAGCGCGCGCGACGCGCCGACCAAGCGGGGGAGCCGCTGCGTGCCGCCGGTCCCCGGGAGGACCCCGAGGGTCACCTCCGGCAGGCCGATTTTGCCGGAGTCCTTCGCCATCGCCCTCAGGTCGCAGGCGAGGGCGATCTCGAGGCCGCCCCCGACGCAGTGGCCGTTGATCGCCGCCAGGACGACCTTCGGCGTGGTCGCGAGGCGGTTGAGGGTCTCCTGGCAGTGGAGGCAGAACATCGCCTTGAAGTCAGGAGCGCTCGAGCGGAGCATGTCGATGTCCGCGCCGGCGCTGAAGAAGCCCGGGAGCGAGCTCGTGAGGACGATCACCCGCGCGTCGTCGTCGAAACGGAACTCCTCGACCGCCGCGTCCAGCTCGCGCATCATCTCGAGGTCGTAGGTGTTCGCCTTCGGCTTGCCGATCTCGATGTAGCCGACGTGGTCGTCCACGCGCGTCCGAACGAACTTCCCTTGCATCGGTCGATCCCTCTCCGCCCTGGTCGTGCGGTCTCGAACTCCAACTCCGGACACGGATAACGGCGACGCCGGCCGCTCGGGCCTACCGGACGACGGGGCGAGCGCCGGCATCGGGTGGCGAGCGGACGAGCTCGCGGACCGTGCCGTCCGACGCCCCGATGACGACCCGCTCCGCGAGCCCGACGAACAGGCCGGTCTCGACGACGCCGACCGTCGCCCGGAGCTCGCGGTCGACCTCCGCCGGCCGACGGATCGGCGTCCCCGGCACCAGGTCGAGGAGCTCGTTGCCGTTCTCCGTGCGGTACGCCCCGCCGCCCGGGGCGATGCGAAGGCGCGGCGCGAAGCCGCGCGCCGTCAGCTCGCGCTCGAGAACGGGGCGGCAGTACGGCACGACCTCGACCGGCACCGGCGCACGCTGCCCGAGGGCGTCGACCAGCTTCGACTCGTCCACGACGATGACGAGCCGCGCGGACAGGCCCGCGAGGAGCTTCTCCCTCAGGAGCGCCCCCCCGCCGCCCTTCGTCAGGTCGAGGCTCGGGGCGACCTCGTCCGCGCCGTCGACCATCAGGTCGAACCGGTCGTCCCCCCGCAGCGGTCGGACCGGGAGCCCGAGCGACGCCGCGAGGCGTTCGGTCGCCGCCGAGCTCGCGACGCAGTCGAACGACGCCGACGGGTGCACCGCACGGATCGCGCGGACCGCCTGCTCCGCCGTCGAGCCGGTCCCGAGAGCAAGGCGCATCCCGGGACGGACGTAGCGCTCCACGGCGGCGCGGGCAGCCGCCGCCCGGGCGGCGTCTCGCGGGTCCCGCACGACCGTGCGAACGCCCTGGGCTAATGAGGCGAACGGCCGGCGGCCCGACATGGCTATCTCGCGCGTCCGTTCCCCGGGCCGATGGAGGGAGCCGGGTCCGGCGCGTCGCCCGCGGTCGTCGTCTCCGTGGGGGGCTCGGTGCTCCTGAAGGACGACGACGACGCGCGGTTCCTGGGCGACCTCGCGGACCTTTTGCGACGGCTCGGCCGGTCGACCCCCCTCGTCGTCACCACCGGAGGGGGACGGACGGCCCGGGAGTACATCCGCCTCGGCGCCGCGCTCGGGCTGACCGACGTGGAGCTGGACGAGCTCGGGATCGACGTGACCCGCCTGCATGCCCGATTGCTCGCCGGGCGGATCGGCCTGCCGACCGCCTCCCACCCGCCGACGGGCGTGCGCGAGGCGGTCGAGGCCGTCCGTCATGCGTCGCCGGTCGTCCTGGGAGGGACCGAGCCGGGGCACACGACCGACGCGGTCGCGGCGCTGATCGCGGTCCGGCTCCGGGCGGCCCGGGTGGTCAACGCGACGGACGTCGACGGCCTCTACGACGCCGACCCCAAGACCCACCCGGGGGCCCGGCGCGTCGAGCGGGTCGGCTGGTCGGCCCTGCTCGACCTCCTCCGACGGTCCACCGCCGGCGAGCCGGGGCAGAACTTCCCGTTCGACCGGCTGGGCGCCGAGGCGCTCGCCCGCGCCTCGATCCCCCTCGCGATCGTTGCCGGCCGTGACCTGACGAACCTCGGCCGGGCGATCGCGGGCGAGGCGTTCGTCGGCACGATCGTGGGGGGCCCGGGAGGAGGGCCGCGATGACGGCTGCGCCTCGGCCTACGGCTCCCCGCCGCATCGTCTTCCTTGGCCCGCCGGGGGCCGGGAAGGGTACCCAGGCGGCCGCCGTCGCCCGCGAGTTCGGGCTCCTCCACCTCTCGACCGGCGACCTGCTCCGGGCCGCGGTGGCGGAGGGGACCCCGCTCGGCCGCGAGGCGGACGGTCACATCCGGGCCGGCCGGCTCGTCCCGGACGACCTCGTCCTGGAGATCCTGGGCCACCGCCTCCGCCAGCCCGACGCGGCCGGCGGGTTCATCCTGGACGGGTTCCCGCGGAACCTCGCGCAGGCCCGGGCGCTCGAGCGGACCACACCCCTCGACCTCGTCGTCTCGTTCGAGGTCGACCGGCAGCGGCTCGTCGAGCGCCTGGCCGGTCGTTGGATCTGCCCGAAGTGCGCGTCGGTCTACAACCTCGCGTCCCGACCGCCGCGCCGTCCGGGGCTCTGCGACCTCGACGGGGCAGCGCTCCTCCAGCGGCCGGACGACCGGCCCGAGGCCGTCGAGGTTCGGCTCAAGGTCTACACCGAGCAGACCGCGCCGCTCCTGGAGCACTACCGCGCCACGGGCCTGCTCCACCCCCTCGACGCCTCCGGCGACCCCGCGGCGGTCACCGAGGGGCTCCGGCGACTCCTTGCCGGCGACCAGCTCGGGACCGGGATGCGAGACCGCCAGCGGCCGTAGCCGCGCCGCCCGCAAGGCACCGGGTGACGGCCACGGCGCCCGACGGTCCCCCGGCGAGCTACCGGGCCCCTCGGACCACCCGCCCGTGCACCCATCCCGAGGGACCGAGGCCAAGCTCGACCCCTTCGAGGTACCCGAGCGTCGGCCCCCACGCCGCCGCCGTCGTCCCGACGGCTCCGACCGCCGCGAGCTCGACCACCCCACCGTGGGAGACGACGAGCAGGCAGGCACCGTCGGCGAGCGCCTCCAGTTCCCCGCGCAGCAACCCAGCAAGCGCCTCGGCGTGGGTGCGGGCCTCGGCGACCTCGTCCACCCACGCCGCGTAGTCGGCGAAGGAGCGTGGGGAGGCCCGCACGACCCAGCGGTCCAGCTCGTCGGGGAGGCCCCCGAGGTCCGGAAGCTCCCGCGCCACACCGTACCCCATCGCCTCGGCCGTTTCGACCGCCCTCGGCTTCGGG
>DASPQN010000075.1:0-11111 GCA_035624925.1 Thermoplasmata archaeon | reverse complement strand
CGCGCGGGGATTGCCAAGCTTGGCCAAAGGCGCCAGATTCAGGGTCTGGTCCCGTAGGGGTTCGTGGGTTCAAATCCCTCTCCCCGCACACCACTGGTAGAGCGAACTATCGCCACGGACCGCGCGGCTCGAACGGCCGGTCCGTTCCAAGCCCACTGCTGGAACGACGGGCCGTGGGTCTAGGAAGCCACGGTTCCGCGTCCTCCATAGGGGTGCTCGGGCGACTTCCGTACCCACGCGAACCCCTGGCCCGCTGGATGTCGACCGGCAATCTGCAGCGGGGCCGGTCGACGGTCTTGCAGAGACTGAACTGCACTCTCGCGAGGAGATGCAGCGCACCCTCCGGGACCACGAGCCGTCCCGGCTTCGACAAGGCTCAACAGCCCAGGGTGTCATGCGCGCTCACCGCCGCCATGCCCGGACCGGGTCGTCGAAACCGAGGGGGGCTCCCGGGGCTCGACCTGAGCCGCCGTCGCTGGACGGTCCTCATGCGGCGCATCGTGCGTTGGGCCGCGGCGGAGCCCGACGTGCGGCTCGCGCTGCTGGTCGGCTCGCGCGCGAGACGGAGGGCCCCGGCGGACCGGTGGTCCGACACGGACATCGTCCTGTTCTCCAGGGCACCCCGACGCCTCATTCGCTCGGAGAGATGGGTCCGAGAGCTCGGTCCGCCGGCGGTCACCTTCGTGGAGGAGACGGCGGTCGGGCACTCGCTGGAGCGGCGGGTGCTGTTCGTCGATGGCATCGATGTGGACTTCGCCGTCTTTCCGACGACGGCGGTCGTCCCCTTGACCCGGTCGGCGGAGGGTCGGTCCGTCCTGGGGCGTGGGTTCCGTATCCTCGTCGACAAGGGGCGGTACTCGGCCAGGCTCCGCGGACGCCCCCTGACCGTCCGGCCGACGGCTCGACGCGCGCCGACCGAGGACGAGTTCGGGAACTTGATCTCGGACTTCTGGTACCATTGCGTCTGGATCTCGAAGAAGCTCCGCCGGGGCGAGCTGTGGGTCGCCAAGCAAGGGTGCGACGGGGGGCTCAAGGGCCTGCTGCTCCAGATGCTCGAGTGGCAGGCGCACGCCCGACCGCGACGTCGCCCTGACACGTGGCACCGCGGGAGGTTCCTCGAGCGGTGGGCCGACCCCGAAGCCCTTCGCCTCCTACCGGCGGCCTTCGCGCGCTACGAAGCGGAGGACGTCGTGCGGGCCCTGCAGGCGACGATGCGCCTCTTCCATCGGGTCTCCGTCGACACCGCGGTGCGGCTCGGGTATGCTTACCCCGACGCCGCCGAACGTGCGGCCCGACGGCTCGTCCTCGAGATCGAGCGGGCCTAGCCCGGTCGCGCGTCGGTCCGGGACCTTCGGGCCGCACCCACCTTCCGAGCGACCCCCCAGGAGCGGCCGACCAGGAGGCCCGCGCTCACCGAAAAGATCGCATCGATTCCGGCGAGAACGAGCTGTTGCGGGAAAGGAGGGTACCCTCCGGGCGGGGCGCCGAAGCTCAGGGCGCTAGGGAAGAGCGCGAGGGCAAGACCCAGCCGCAGCAGGAAGACGACCAGGAACAGGGCGGCCAACGAGAACCCGATACGGTACGTCCAGACGCCGGAGTCGTCGCGAGCGACTTGGGTCCTTCGCTCCGCTAACGGGCGGGCTCCGAGGGCCGCGGCGACGAGGATGGCGATGTCCAGCGCAAGGAAGTACGGGATCGCGAGGGGCGTGAGGAGGGGAGCCTCGAGCTCGACCAAGCACCACAGGAACAGGATGAGGACCGGGGCTAGGAGTAGCCGAGCCGGAGAGTACGGTACGCCGCGGCTCATGAGGTACGACCGGCGCAGGATGACGAGGAGGATCGCCACCTCGACGAGGACTACGGTCGCCTCGCTCCCCGAAAGCGTGCCCATTCAGCCGCCCCGACGCTCAGGCACTGAAAACGCTTCAATTCGGCGCTCGTCCGGACGCGCATCCGTCCAGCCGTCCGCTCGGAACGCTCTCGGGGCGCCGGGTAGCCCGGACGCGCGGCATCGCACGCGGCGGCGTCTCCCCCGAACGCGGTGCGCCCTTCGGTCCGGGGGAGATGGCGGGCCGCGGTCATGCGTTCCCGACGCATCCCAGGCCGCTACGTACCCTAGGGTGAGCGAACACGCCCAGCCGCCGACGGAGACGGCTCGGGTCCGCCACGACGGGCTAAATGTGGACGGGGCGTGGTCGCAACGTATGGACCGTAGGAGGACGCCAGCACGACCCCGCCGCCTTACGGTCGTCCTCGCCCGGTGGTGCCCGCACTGCGTACCCCTGTCTGTGCGGAACGGCCGACGCCTCGCCAAACGCCTCGACGTTCCTCTCCGGATCCTCGACATCGATCGACGGAATCAGGTCGTGGTCGCCGACCGCCTCGTCAGGGATCACGGGGACGACGCCCCGGATTATCTGATCCCCCAGGTGTTCCTGGAGTGGTCGGACGGGCGCGTCGAACCGTTGCTGACGGGATTCTCCGAGCAGGTCCCGAGGACCGCCCGGGCCTGGCGCGATCTCCTCGCGAGCGACTGGCTCCGGTCCGTTCCGCGGGGAGGACGGTCGTGACCCGCGTGGGGGCCCTCCCTCGACTCCTCCGGACCGCTCTGGCCTCCCCGGGCGGCAAATGCTACCGCCATTGCGATGGTCCGATACGAACACGTCGCGTCCCGAGCGGGCTCCCCGGGGTCTGGCAGGTCCGAGCATGCCCTTCGGGGGTCGTGTCGGTCACGACGTACTCGGAATGGACGCGGCGCAACCCGACCCCCGACGTGCGGGCCACGCTGCGCCGCTGGACGGTTCCCCCGTCCCTGGTCCGAGCCTGGGACCTCCGGCTCGCCACCCGCCATGGTCCGGAGCTCGGCCACCCCGCGGAGCGCATGCTGGCGAAGGCCCGTCCACGACGGGGCGTGCGCGTCGTCTACTGGAGGGTCTACCCGTTCCGAGGACGCGACGGCACCGAGCGACGGCTGTTCGTCTGCTGGCGTCCGGCACATCCGTCGCCGGTCTTCTTCGCCGCGTCCCCGGAGAGCGGATCGCGAGCGTGCCCGCGGTGCGCCAGACGCCGGGGGGAGGTCGCCCTCGAGTCCCGGACCGACCGGTCCCGCCGGAACCGGGGAGCCCGACATCCCGGCGCAGCGAAGGGCGGACGCACCACGGCATGAGGAACAGGCGCAACGTCCGGAACGGAAGCTCCGCCGAGGACCGTGCTCGCTGGAAGGCGGTCTACGAGGAGACCCCGTACGAGGACCTGCCGTGGTTCGACCCGGACCCCAGCCGTGAGGTGGAGCGAGCGGTGGTCGAGGGGTTCTTTCCTCCCGGCGCGGCGATCCTCGATATCGGCTGTGGGGCCGGCTCCAACGTGCTGTTCCTCTCGCGCAAGGGCTTCCGGGCCTATGGGGTCGACCTTTCGCCGGGAGCGATCCGTGCCGCGGGGGCCCGGGCGCGATCCGCCGGCCTGACCGTCGATCTCCGAGAGGGGGACGCGCTAGCCCTCGACTTCCCGGACGGATGCTTCGGTGGACTGGTGGACATCGGATGCTTCCACACGGTGCCGCTCGACCGACGGCCGGACTATGCGACCGAGGTGGCCCGGGTCGTTCCGCCGGGAGGGCGGTTCCTCCTGTCGTGGGTGGCCCGCGAACATGTGGGGGAGACGGGACCGCCGCACCGCCCGTCCCTCCACGAGGTGACGGAAGCGCTGGAACCACGGTTCCTCTTCACGCGGACGGAGTTCCATCCCAGCAGGGAGGACGGTGGGCCGGCAGTGTACGACGCATGGCTCCTCCGGCGCTCGACCCCGCAGCCTCCCCGACGTTAGGTCCCACCACCGGGGGTCTGTCGACCACGGGGCCGTCGTGGCGATGGCCGGCCCCGCGTTGGAGCGGCCGACCCCCGCGGCGGGGGCCGGTGACGGCCCGGACCGCGCTATGCGGAACGTTCCGCCGAGCAGTCGAGGACGAGGGTCCCGACGACCCTTCCGCCCTTGAGGTCGAGCAGCGCCTCGTTCGCTTCCGCCAGAGGGCGGAGCTCTGCCGTGCTCTCCAACCCGAGGCGGAAGGCCAGGGCGAGGAACTCCCGCGCGTCCGAACGGGTGTTCGCTTCGACGCTCACGATCCGCCGCTCCCCGAACAGCTGCCGGTCGTAGTCGATCGGCGGGATCGGGCTCATGTGGATGGCCGCGATCGAGACCGTCGCCCCTTTCTTCAGCTCGGAGAGGGCCTGGACGACGACCTCGCCGACCGGGGCGAACACCACCGCGCCGTCGAGGCTCGGCACCCTCTCGTGGAGAGGGCTCCCGTCCGTGAGGACCGTCTCCGACGCGCCGAGCTTCCGGGCGAGGTCGAGATGCTGGGGGCTCCTCGAGTAGGCGACCGTCGCGTACCCCAAGCGGGAGGCGAGCTGGAGGGTCAGATGCGCCGATCCCCCGAAGCCGAAGAAGCCAATCCGGCCCCCGGGCCCCGAGAGCGCCGCCTTCAGGGCGCGGTAGCCGATGATCCCGGCGCAGAGGAACGGGGCTGACCGGACGGCGTCCCCCGGCGGGAGCCGCAGGACATACCCGTCCTCCCCCAGCGCGTACGGCGCGTAGCCTCCGTTCACGGTGTACCCGCTGAAGACCTTCTCGTCGCACAGGTTCTCGCGCCCGGTGGTGCAGTACTCGCAACGCCCGCACGTACGGTGAAGCCAGGGGATGCCGACGGTCTCCCCGACCGTAACGGATCGGACCGCTCGCCCGACCTGGGCGACGGTCCCGACGGCCTCGTGACCGGGGATGACGGAGGCGAGCCGAGGGGGGAGGTCCCCCTCCACCACGTGGAGGTCGGTACGGCACACGCCGCACGTGTCGACCCGGACCAGGACCTCCCGGTCCCCCGGCACCGGCGTCGGCACCTCCTCGAGTCGTAGGGGACGGGAGCCGACGGGGGCCGGTGAGCGGAGGACCATCGCCTTCATCGGGGTTCCGGGACGTCGCTCCTCGTCCTTGCGCTGGGCGAGGGCGGACCCCGAGGGCCCCCCTCCATCATAACCGTGGCCGCCGCAACCCGTGCGCGAACGGCGCTCCTCGGGGCCCGAGGCTCGGGGGGAACGACCCACCGTCGACGGGGCCCCGAGGGCGCCCGGTCACCAACTCTTGTACCAAGGTCCGTTCCCCCGCTCCTCATGCCGCCCGCGGCCACCATCCCTGCCCCCGCGACGCCCGGCCGCCCGCCGGCGGTCCCGCCCGCCCCGGGCACGTCGGCCCCCGCGTCCTACACGCCCCAGGACGTCGCCCTGCTCGCCCTCCTTGGCGTCGCCTGGGGGGTCGCCTACGTGTTCATCCGGCAGGGGATCGTCCTGGGGGCCTCCCCGCTCGTCTTCGCTTCGGCACGGTATGCGATCTCGGCGGCGGCCTTCGGCGCGATCGCTCTCGTTCGCCGCGAGGCACTCCCGCAGGTACGTGACCTCGGGGTGTCGGCGGTGGTCGGAGGTCTCCTCGTCATCGGGCTCTACGGGGGGTTCCTCTACTGGGGTGAGCAGTACACGGCCGGGGGGTACGCCTCGGTCCTCTCCACGACCGCCCCGATCCTCACGGTGGTCATCGCCCGCTACGTCCTTCCGCGCGAGGTGATCGGCCGCCAGGCCCTCCTCGGTATCGTGGTCGGCTTCGCCGGCGCGGTCGTCCTGGTTGCCCCGGCGCTCGCCGGCAGCCCGGTCGGGAGCTGGCAGGGTCCCGTCTTCATCGTCGCGGCGTTCGTGAGCACCGGCTTCGGGACCGTGTTCCTTCGGCGTTTCGGTGGGGGTCGGCAGGGCCTGTGGCAGATCGGGGCGCAGTTCGGTGTCGGCGCCCTCCTCCTGGGCGCCGCGGCGCTCGTCCTGCCGGTCCCGGAGAGCCTCCCGCTCCGCGAGGGGGTCTGGGCAGCGCTCGGCGCCCTCGTCGCGCTCTCCTCCGTCGTCGGCTACTTCACGTACTTTGCCCTGCACCACCGCGTCGGACCGGTCCGGGCGAACTCGGTCGCCTACCTGCTCCCCCTCGTCGGGATCGCCATCGGCTCGGGAGTGTTCGGCGAACCGATCACGGCCTGGGAGCTCGCCGGCTGTCTGATCGTGCTCGTGGGGATGACCCTCATCGTGCGGGAGCGACGCCCGAAGGGCACGTAGCCGCCTCGTCCGTCCGCGCGACGGGACGGGACAGGGGGGGTGGGGGGGGGCGACCTCAAACCGCCGTTGCGCGTCGGGGGCCGGATGCTGTCCCTCGCGGAGCGGGCCGAACGATTCCGCGCCCTCCACCGAGCTCCGCGCCTTTTCGTCCTTCCCAACGCCTGGGACGTCCCGAGCGCCCGCGTGTTCGAGGACGCCGGGTTCCCGGCGGTCGCCACCTCGAGCGCGGGGGTGATGGTCTCGCTCGGCTATCCGGACGGCGAAGAGATCCCGAGGGAGGTGTACGTCGCGGCGGTCCGCAGGATCGCCGCCAAGCTGGCGGTCCCGCTCAGCGCGGATGTCGTCGCCGGGTTCGGACGCACAGCCACGGAGGTCGCCGATACGGTCCGCGCGGTCGTCGAGGCCGGGGCGGTCGGGATCAACCTCGAGGACCAGGACCCGGCGACGGAGGCGCTGCTCCCCTTGCCCGCCCAGGCCGAGAAGATCCGGGCCGTGCGGGCCCTCGGGGAGGAGCTGGGGGTCCCTCTCGTGATCAACGCTCGGACCGACGCCCTGTGGCGGGGCGGCGGCGCGCCGGAGGACCGTTTCCGTGAGGCGGTCCGCCGCGGCCGCGCGTTCCGCGACGCCGGCGCAGACTGCGTCTACCCGATGCGGCTGACCGACCGGGCCGAGATCGCGGCGTTCGTCGGCGAGGTCCCCGGTCCAGTGAACGTGATGATCCGGGCCGGACTGCCCCCGCTGGAGGAGCTCGAGCGCCTCGGCGTACGGCGCGTGAGCTTCGGGCCCGGCGCGTCGTACGCGGCCCTGGGGCTGCTGAAGCGGATCGCGACAGAGGTCCTCCACGAGCGATCGTTCCGTTCGTTGATCGACGGGGCGATCACGTTCGACGAGCTGAACCGGCTCGCGGAGCCGCGGGCGCCCGACCTTCTGCGCGAACCGGACGCGGGCAGCTAGCTCGTCCGGCCGCGACCCTTGCCCGGCGCGCCGATCGCCGGCAGGACGACCGGAGGCCCGTCCGTGGTGCCGGCCCGCGTCTTGAGGATCGCGTAACTGTTCCTCAGGATCCGGAGCTGGGCCTTCCTCAGGTGCTCGCCGAACGTCGACCGGGAGAGGCCGAGCTGCCGGGCGACCTCCTGCCAGCTTGCGCGGGCCGGGGTCTCCAGCAGCCCCGCGTCATGCGCCGCCACGAGCGACCGGCTCTGGCGCCAGCTCAGGCCCTCGAAGAAATGGACCGAGGCGGTCGGGAAGTCCCGGATGCTCTCCAGCCCAGCTCGGTCGGCTACGGAAAGGATCTCGACCTCGCCGAGGCGCCGGAGCCTCTGGATGAGCCGGTGGAGCTTGGCGCGCGTGGGCGCGACGAGACGGTACGTCTCCCTCCCCTCGGCGTAGACGACCGGAGGGAGCACCCAGACCCCCCCTTTGCGGGCCAGCCCGGTGACCGACGGCGGTTCCGCCCACTCGAAGTCCGGAAGCTCCAGGAGCGCGCTCGGCCCCTCGGCGAGGATCACGCGCGCACGGAACGACCTGCGGAGCTCGGCGCCGACCCGACGGAGCTCGGCGCCGTCCGGGCACGACAGGAGGAAGGTGTCCCGGCGGTTGTCGCACCACAGCAGGAACAAGCTCCGGGGGAACCTCTCCGAAAGGTCACAGTACGGGCAGGGGTGCTGCACCCGGATCCGCGCGTCGACGGCCGCCACGGCGTTTCCTACCGTGCGACGGGTTATTTATCCCCAGCCGCCCCCGGGCGGTCGTACGGTCATAGGCCGCGGGGTGGTGGCCCCGTCCATGTCCGCGCCCGCGAAGCGGTCCCCCTCGAAGGGGACCCGGAGCCGCCCGAAAGGTCCGTCCGAGATCGCCCCTGGGGTCTTCGTCGGGACCTGGAACGATGCGTTACGGTTCGAGGGCGCGCGGTTCTGCGTCCTGGACGAGGCCCCGGAGGACATGCCGGCGGCCACGCACATCCCCATCTACGACGAGCGCTCCGGGTCGGCCCTGCGCCCCAACCTCGACCGGCTCGCGGAGGAGATCGGTTCGGCCCGGGCCGCGGGGCGTCCGGTCCTCGTGTTCTGCGGCCACGGCATCCGGCGGTCCCCGCTGGGCGGGGCATGGTACCTCCACCGGTCCGAGCAGCTGCCGCTCGAGGAGGCGTACGCCAGGGTCCGGTCGGTCCGACCCAAGGTCGAGATCCCCCGGACGTGGATGGACCACGCCGAGAGCCTGGACGAGGCCTAGCCCCCGGGAGACCTGATGGAGGCCGAGGTGGACCCCGACGTCCGCTGGGTCGCCGAGCTCGCCGGTCGGGGGCGGTCGAGCGCGGATCGCGCCGTACGCGAGGCCTCGGAGGAGCGGCGTCTGTTCGCTCACCTCCGTAAGGAACACCGGGCCGAGGGCCGGATGTCGTACGTCGAGATCGACGCACCCCTCGAGCTCCACGCCCTCGTGCGCCTGCTCCGTCCGTGGCACGTGGTCGAGGTCGGGGTCTCCTCCGGGGTCTCCTCGGCGTACGTCCTGCACGCGCTGGGGAAGAACGGCCGCGGGACGCTCCACTCGGTCGACCTCCCGTCGCGTCCGCGACGCTCCGGGGGCCGGGCTACCACGGCGTCGTGGAGCGTCCCGCCCGGAAGGAGCACCGGCTGGGCCGTGCCGTTCCCCCTGCGCGCACGGTGGGACCTCCGCCTCGGGGACAAGGCGGACGTCGTCCCGTTGCTCGTGCGCGAGCTCCCTCGCATCGACCTGCTCGTCTACGACGTTCCACACAACGAGCGGGACCTCGACCGGGAGTTCGGCGCCCTGGACCGGAGGATGCGGGCCGGAGCGGTCGCGATCGTCGACCACGGCCCTGGCGGTGGCCTCTGTGCCGCGCTGCGACGATGGGCCCGACGCAGGCAGGGGATCCCGTTGCGACGTCAAGGTCTCGGCCTTTACGGGACGCGGCTCGGGCCGCGTACCGGCCCGTCCCGCCGGGTCGCGCGACGCGCGTCAATGCGTCGGGACGCGTAAGCGAAGTTGCTCGCGTGCCCCACCGTGGCTGACGCCCCGGGGTGCCGACCCGTCGCGGCCACGACCACGGGATGAGGACTACGCACCTGCCGGATCGCCGACGAGCTCAGCGTCGGCGAGCCGGGGGAGCGTGGATCGACCGGCGGCGGGCTGACGGACCGTGCCGACCGTCGGCCGTCCCCGGCAGCCCGAAAGTTCGCCGTTCACGGTCAATTTCGGTTCACCGTCTGTTCATCTTCCGGGACCGCGCCTAGCCGTGCGATGGTCTATCAAGGCCCGGTCGTCGACCCGACGCTCCCACCTGCCGTGGCGGGGCCGGCGTTCCTTGCCGATGGAACGGAGGTCTGGGTGCGCCCCGTCCAGAGCTCGGACGGCGAGCTCCTCCGCGACTTCGTCGACCAAGAGCCCCCGGGGTCGCCCGGCCTGCGCCACCTGGCGGCGATCCGCCAGGTCCTGGCGCGCGAGCCGATCGACACCCCGTCGGCGCCCCAGGTCCGCCTCAGCCTCCTCGTCCTGGGCGACCGGGCGGACCGGGTCGCGGTCCTCGGCATCGGAGAGTACGCCCGGACCGGGGCCGACCCGACGGTCGCCGACGTGGCGTTCTTCGTCGCGGGGCCGCTCCACGGACGCGGGATCGCCACCTTGCTCCTGGCGAGGCTCGCCCGGGCCGCCCGGGCGTACGGGGTCCTGAGGTTCGAGGCTCGCGCCCCGGCCGAAGACCCGGAGATGCTCGAGGTGTTCCGTGGGCGGGGCCTGCCGCTCAGCGAGGAGGGGTCCCAGGGCGACATCGATGTGCTGATCCCCCTCAACCCGGAGGCCGGGACGACCGGGGCCATGGCGCCGGGCGGTGCCCTTGGACCCCGGGCGACGGCCGGCCGTCTTCGGCTCTCCGCCCTGAGGAGCCGGGCGTAGGCGTGGGGACGACGCTCACTCCGAGCGCGCGTGGGGGAACGCGCCGCCCGTCGACCCGTCGTAGCGGGCCAGGGTGTCGGCCTGGCTGAGCCAGAGGATCGCCTCCTTGCCCTTCGGCGTGATCCGGTAGCTCTCCCCTTCGTGGGCGATCAGCCCGTCGTCGACCAGACGGCGGAGGTGGAACGCGAGCTTAGGGGAATCCTCGAGCCCGGCCGCCTTGAGCGCCTCGGTGAACGAGCAGGGCCCGTCGGCGGCGCGGCGGAGGACCGCCCGACGGACCGGGTTCGCGAGCGTCTCGAGGGTGAGCCGCGTCGCGGTGCCGGCGACCGCGGCCCGGAGGTCCCGGGCGACCGTGGCCGGCGTCCGCCTGGGGTCGAACGTCACGACGAACGGCCCCTTGCCCTCCAGGCGCGTCCGGAGGTCGTCGAGGAAGGCGAGGATGTCGGCACGACGGTGGTGGACGAGGAGCCGGTCCACGTCCTCGAGGAGGACGCCGGCCTTCGGGTGCTCGACGAGGAACGCCGCGACCCGGTCGCGGATCTCCGTCGGGTTCTCCAGGTCGGGCGCCTCCACCGTGACGCCGGGGGTCGCGCGGACGCGCCGCGTCGTGAGGTGGAGGACGGCGGTACCGTTCTGGCGCGTCCACGCTCGGGCGAGCGAGTCCGGGCTCGGGGGCCGGTCCCCGCCGGCCAGGAAGCGCGACTCCTGCTCGAGATGGCCGAGGACCTCGCGGACCTGCTCGATCTTGAACGGCTTCTGGACGTACTCGGCGGCCCCCGCCTTCATCGCGGCGACCGCGGTCTCCACGGTCGCGTAGCCGGTGACGATGACCAGGGGGGTCGAGGGGTAGCGGGCCCGGACCTCCCGGAGAAGGTCGAGCCCCCCCTGTCGCGGCATCTTCAGGTCGCAAAGGATCGCGTCGAACTCGCCGCTGGCGAGCTCGTCGAGCGCCTTGGGGACCGACGCGGCGACGGTCACGTCGTGACGCTCGTCCCGCAGGAGATCGGCCAGCTCCTCGCGGAACACCACATCGTCGTCGACCACGAGGAGCCGCACGGA
>DASPQN010000074.1:0-13771 GCA_035624925.1 Thermoplasmata archaeon | reverse complement strand
CGAGCGCAAGGTCCGCGCCGTGGAGGCGGCGCGCCCGGGCGGAGAGTCGATCGCCGCCTACGCCTCCCGCCTCGCGGCCCGCACGCCGACGCCGGGCGGCGGGAGCGCCGCGGGGGTCGTCGCCGCGTTCGCTTCGGCCCTCGGCCAGATGGTCCTTGCCTACTCGTTCGGCCCGAAGAAACCGGACCCCGAGCTGGCCGCGCTCCACGCGACGTTCGGCGAGGCCCGCGAGACGTTCCTGCGGCTCGCGGAGGACGACGCGCGGTCGTACGACACCGTCCGCGCCGCCCTGCGTCGCAAGAAGGAGGACCCGAGCGACCCCGCCGCGGCGGCCGCGGTCGTCGCGGCGCTCCGCGGGGCCGCCGCGGTCCCCCTCGAGACCGCGCGGCGCGCACGGCAGCTCGCGGGCGCGCTCTCGGCGGTGCGCGCCCGGACGAACGCCATGCTGACGAGCGACCTCGTCACGTCGCTCGCGCTGTTCCGGGCGGCGGCGGAAGGGGCGCTCGCGAACGTCGGGATCAACCTGGCCGACCTGAAGGCCGCGGGCGAGCCGGTCGGCGAGCTCGAATCCGAGGTCGCCCGGCTCGGCCAAGGGCTCTGACGTGGCGGCCCCGGTCGGACGTGCGCCCCCGTCGGGACGGCCCGCCGTCTGGCTGAACTGCGCGGCCTCCCTCGACGGGCGCCTCGCCTTCGCCGAGGGCGCCCGGGCGCGGCTCTCGTCGCCGGAGGACCTGGAGCGCGTCCAGCGCCTCCGGGCCGACGTCGACGGCATCGTCGTGGGCGTCGGGACGGTGCTCCTGGACGACCCGTCGCTGCGCGTCCACTGGGAGCTCCTCCACCGGCCGGCCGGCTCGGCGCCGTACCGCATCGTCCTGGACGGACGAGGCCGGACCCCTGAGGGCGCCCGGGTCCTGGACGGCTCGGCTCCGACGATCGTCGCGACGACGGAGCGGAACCGCCGGTCGTTCCCGCCCCACGTCCGCACGATCGTCGCGGGCACCGAGGAGGTCGACCTCGCCCGCCTCTTCGCCGAGCTCCATCGCCTCGGGCTCCGGAGGCTCCTGGTCGAGGGAGGCTCCGCGGTCCTCGCGTCGGTGGTCCGTGCCGGGCTGTTCGACCGGTGGACGGTCTACTATGCGCCGGTCGCGATCGGGGGCACCCGCGCCCCGCCGCTGCTCGCCGGCCCGGAGACGCACGGCTTCGAGGACGCGGTCCGGGTCGAGCTCGCGGGGATCGAACGGGTCGGCGAGGGGTTCGTCGCGACGTACCTCCCGAGCCGGGGCAGCCCCCGCTAGGACCGTGCTCGGCCCCGTTTCCTGAGGTTCGGCACGTTCATAAGCCGGCGAAACGGTCGTTCGCTCCCGAGCGCGAGCGCTCAGGGCTGCACCATGAGTTCCAACAGTAGCTCGACGATGACGACGTCGACCCTCCCGCCCCCGGCACCACCCCCCCGCCGCACCCTCCCGTTGGGCGTCGCGATCCTCTCGCTGCTGGTCGGCCTGTACGGGTTCGTCGTCTTCGTGGTCGGCCTTCTGATCGTCGCGAAGGTCGCCGTCTCGTCCTACCTCGGGCTCCCGTCGACGTTCGGGCTCAGCGGCTACGAGCTCGGCGCGGTGGTGGCGGTCATCGGGCTGATCATCCTCGGGATCGGGGTCGCGCTCTGGCGCCTGCGGCTGTGGGCGCTCGTCCTGGGCCTGTTGTTCCTGCTCTACGAGCTCGTCTCGTACGCCTACGCCGGGCACTACGTATCGTTCGGCTTCCTCTTTGCGCTGCTCGTCTTCCTCTACCTGATCGCGGTGAACCGGCACTTCCGCTGAGCCGGCCGCCCCCCGACGGCCGCCCCGGACCGCTTATCCGCCGCCCGGCCTCGACCGGCCCCGGAGACGTAGAGCGATGAAGCTCGTCCACTTCACCCTGCAGGACCAGTTCCACTTCGGGATGATCAACGACGCGAACGAGTACGTCGACCTCGACATCGCCTGTCGCGACTACTTCGGCGTCAACCCGGTCAAGGGGGCCGACCCGAGCCGCTTCCGCGACATGCAGGCGTTCTTCTCCGGGGGCACCGACTCGGTCCTCCTCTCGAAGAAGATCCTCGACTACATCGACCGGCGGAGGGCGATGGGGTGGACCCCCCGCGCCGCGACCGGGGCGCGCTACCTGTTCAAGGCGGAGGAGGGGGTGAAGCTCCTCGCCCCGGTCGTCCACGGCCAGAAGGTCTACTGCCTCGCCTCGAACTCGCGGAGCCACCTCACCGAGCAGGGCAAGGCACTGCCGGCGCGCCCGTACGTCTTCACGCGGTTCTTCAACTCCCTGGTCGGGCCGAGCGAGGCGCTGGTCCTGAACCCCACCGGCACGTTCCCGGACGTCGAGCTCGAGCTCGCCTGCGTCATCGGCAAGCGCGGTAAGCGCATCCCGGCGGCCGCGGCGATGGAGCACGTCGCGGGCTACACCATCGCCCTCGACATGGGCTACCGGGACCTGCAGTACCCGGCCGAGGGCGGCGTCGACTGGGTCCTCGGCAAGGGGTTCGACGCGACGATGGCGGTCGGGCCGTGGGTCGTCCCGAAGGAGGAGGTCGGGGAGCCGTACCCCCTCGCGATGGAGCTCAAGGTCGGCGGGGTGACCCGGCAGAAGGGCGATACGTCCGACTATGTCTTCCGGATCCCGGAGATCCTGGCCCACCTGTCCCAGGGGATCACGTTCGAGCCGGGCGACCTCCTGTCGCTCGGGAGCCTGGGCGGCGTCGCGGGGTTCGAGTTCGGCAACGAGAGCCGGCGGTTGAAGGCGGGAGACGTGATCGAGGCGTCGATCGACAAGGTCGGCCGCCTCACCCTCCCGGTGAAGGCCGAAGCGCCGCCTCCCCCCGCAGCACCAGGAAAAGCGCCCGCGGCCTAGGGAGCTCGTCCGTCGAGCCCGCGACGCCGTGGAGCCCGCCGCCCGGGAACGGGTAGCGGACCTCCTCGAGGAACGTCACGGGCGTCGCCCGCTCCTCGCCGGCGCCGTCGACCACCGCGTCGCGGAACGGGTCGAACCGCTCGACCTCCTCCCGGGCGAGGGGCACGACGCGCAGCCCGGTGCCCCCGTGGAGCGATCCGGGCAGCCGGATCAGCCGGTGGATGTCGGTCGTCACCGGTGCGTCGGTCTCCGCCTGCACCTCGACCGCCGCGCCGCGGACGACCGCCTCCAGGAACTCCTTGGGCGACTCTCCCCGGCCGAAGACGTCGAGCGAGAGGCTGGAGCGGATCCTTTCGGCCCGGCCGCGCTCGAGGAGGAGCCTGGCGAACCGCCGGGCCTTCGCGCGGGCGAGGCCCCAGCGCTCCATCTCCCCGGCGGCGCTCGCGGCCCCGTCGCGCTCCCATCGGGCCAGCACGGCGAGCACCGCGCGCGTCGTGCGCCCCTTCCAGCCGGGGGCGTTCGGCCCCGCGAGCCGTACCGTGCGCATCGGGCGACCCCGCGGCCCGCCGTCCGGCTCCTCGGCGTCGGCGCCGCCCACGGTCCGCCCGGCGCGGACGTCCTCGCGGTGTTCCTCGACCGCCGCGAGGGGATCCACCCCGGTGCCGAGGACGTAGTCGACGATCTCCCGGCGCTCGGGACCCGAGAGCGTCAGGAACTGCTCGTCGCGGACGTGGACGTGGTAGCCGCGCCCTCCGGAGAAGACGAACGACGTGGACGCGGCGCTGACGCCGAAGTCCCGCACCAGGAAGTCGTCCACGAGGTCGAGCAGCCGGCTCTTGACGAGGGCAAGCTGCCCGGCGTAGTCGAGCTCCGACGCTCCGCGCAGGTGGTCGGCGTCGAGGTCGAAGATCAGGTCGGCCCCCAGCCAGCCCTTCGCGGCCATCGTCGGCTCGGCCGGGAGGCGGTAGTAGGCGGACGAGTAGTACACGTGGCGGGGCACGACCTCGCGAAGGTAGGCGCCCAGCTCCCCCGGCGTCGGCAGGGTCGCGTGGCGCCGCATGACGTTCGCCTCCGCGAACGGGAACGCCGCGAACTCCCTCCGGGCCAGTCGGTCGGGCGGGTCGATCGTCGCGGAGCGGTAGTACCGAGCGAACTGCGCTCGGGCCCAGGCGAGCGTGGACCCGTCCAGCGGGACCGTCTTCGCCATCGGGCTAAGGTCCGTCGGGAGGGGGCTCGTCGGAGGCCATCGCCTCCTCGACCGCCGCGTCGCGGCGGAGCCGGGACAGCATGTGGAACACCGTCGCGTGCTCGCTCCCCCGGACGAGGAGCTCGACCGCGCGGGTCGCCCGCTCGAGCTCGTCCTCGGCGCCGATGAGGGCGACCGTCGAGCCGTAGACGCTCATCGAGCAGCCGGAGAGCTCCTCGATCCGCGTCCGCGCGCGCCCTGCCGAACCGATGACGCGGGAGCGGATCCTTCGGAGCGCCGCCTTCTCGCGGTGGCCGGTCGCGAGCTTGATGTCGACGATGCCGAGGAACGTGTCGTCCTTCAGGAGGCGCATCGCCCGCGCGGGGGAGAAGCCCCGCCCGATGGCGAGGACGATGTCTCGCGCCTTCATCACCGCGACCGGATCGGTGTCCGGCCCGGAGACCGAGACCCCCCCGTCCTCGGGGTCGACGTCGACCTCGGTGTGGGTCGCGTCCGCGATCGACCGCTTGGTCCTCCCGCCGGGACCGATCAGGGCGCCGAGGCGGTCCTCCGGGATCCGCGCGTACAGGACCGGCATCGCTACCCCCGCTCCACCGGAGGACCGACCGTGTCCCCCCCGATCGCCGAGAGGAACTCCGCGGCCTCGACCGGGTGGCCCAACCGGCTCAGGAAGCGGCTGAAGTTCATGACGTCCCGCTCGAGGAGCCGCCGGGCCTCCGGGTGGTCCGACCGGACCGACTGCGCCACGTCGATGATGACGACCTCGCCGTCGTGGTAGAGCGTGTTGTACGGGGAGAGGTCCCCGTGGACGAGCTTCGCGACCCGGATCATGCGCCCGAACTCCCGGACGAGCTGCTCGTAGAGCCCCGCCGGATCGTCGATCGGCACGTCCTTCAGCCGGGGCGCGGCCCCGTCCACGTTGCCGATGTACTCCATCACCAGCACGTTGCGGTAGTGGCCGAGCGGTCGCGGCGCCCGAACGCCGGCCTCGGCAAGCCGGCCGAGGATCGTATGTTCGCGCCGGGTCCACGCGAAGATCAGGCCACCGTAGTTGCGGGCGCTCGCCTCGCGGCGCAGCTCCTCGAGGGCGTAGGGAGGGAGGTGGCGGAACATGGTGTTCGAGATGCGGTAGATCTTCACCGCCCGGAGCTCGGCCCCCTTGGAGGCCCGGAAGACGCCCCCCTCCTTGCCCGAGGAGATCGGGTGGTCCAGGACGTCGAACAGTCCCTGATTGGCCAAGCGCGACACCGCGAGCAGGGTGTTGTGGTCGAAGAACTCGTCCAGGAGCTTCCGCTGCCCGGCGTCCTTGCGACGGTCCTCCACCCGCTCACGCCGAGGGAAGACGACGTCCACCGAGCGCGGCACCGGACGGTGCCAGTCGACCGGCGTTCATAGTCTCTCGTGGGCCTGTCGCCCTCCTGTGGCCCCGGCGCCGGGGCGTGGCGTCGGCGTAACCGGGGGTTTATCCCCCCCGTAGGCGCTAGAACGGTCGTGGTCGTCGTCGGCATGCCCTCGAACGCGGGTCCGCCCTCCCCTTCGCTCGCGCCCCGGGGCCCGACCCCGCCGTCGCGGCCGTTCGAACTCGCGGGCCGGCTCGAGCGTCCGGCCGACTACGCGACCGTCTATCGTGTCGTCCGGGCGGCGGTCCGCGAGGTGCTCGGCACCGAACGGCCGGGCCTCGGCCTCGCCCTCTCCCAGCTCCCCCCGCAGCTCGGGGCGTACTGGCAGGTCACGGGGAACCTCATCGTCCTCAACGAGGGGCTGGTCGAAGCGATGCGGCAGCACGCCCGCACCCCGCTCGAGGTGAACGCGTTCGTCTTCGTGGTGCTCGCCCACGAGTACCTCCACGCCCTGGGCTACCTCGACGAGGACGCGGTCCGCCGGGTGACCGCCCGCGTGGCCCGTGGGGTGTTCGGGCCCGATCACCTCGCCACGAGGATGGCGGAGGGGAACCTTTGGCAGATGTACCCGTTCCTGGCCTACGCGCCGCCGGGGGACGGCCAGCGCCTTCGGATCGTCCGGGGCTTCGACCTCGCCAGCTCGGAGACGTACATCCGCTAGGGCCACCGTCTCCCGGTCGGTTTATCTCCCCGGCTGCGGTCCCAGCCGCCATGACGGCCGTCGACGTCGCGGTGGGGGTCCTGATCCTCCTTATCGGGGGCGGGCTCTTCACCATCGAGATCTTCCATCCGGGGGCGCTCCTGCTCATCCCCGCGACGATCATGATCGTCGGGGGGTTCCTCTATCTCCTGATCCCGAACGTCCTCCTGCAGAGCGTCTGGGGTCCTATCGCGATCCTCATCGCCGCGGTCGTGGCGACCATCGTGACGATCCTGTACTACCGCTGGCTCGCGGGCTCGCACAGCCCGCTCTCGACGACGTCCGGTGGCCTGGTGGGGGCGGAGGCGATCGTCATCGTGGACGTCGTGCCGAACACCCTTCGCGGCAAGGTCCGGGTCAACTCCGAGGTCTGGTCGGCTCGCGCGAGCGCCCCGATCCCCGCGGGCACCCGGGTCCGCGTCGTGGCCGGGGAGGGCGTTTCCGTGACGGTGGAACCGGTCCCGTCGCAGGCGGGCTCGTGACCCGCGCCGCGAACCGCTCCCGCACGTTATCTGTCCTTGCGCCTCCCCTGTGGGCCGGCGGCCTGTAACCCCGAAGATGGCGGACTACACCCTGCTCTACGTCATCACGGCCCTGCTCGTCCTCATCGCCATCGTCCTTGCGGTCCGAGGCATCCACTTCATCCAACCGTACGAACAGGGGATCGTCATCCTGTTCGGCGCCTACAAGCGGATCCTGAACCCGGGGTTCAACTGGGTCGTTCCGTTCGCGAGCGTCCTGTCGATCGACCTCCGGACGCAGGTCCTGGAGGTCCCGCGGCAGGAAGTGATCACGAAGGACAACTCGCCGACGAACGTCGACGCGATCATCTACACGAAGGTCGTCGACCCGCCGAAGGCGATCTTCCAGGTCCAGGACTACCACGTCGCGACGGTCGCCCTCGCCCAGACCACGCTCCGGTCGATCATCGGCGACATGGAGCTGGACGAGATCCTGTTCAACCGCGAGCGGATCAACACCCGCCTGAGGGACATCCTCGACGAAGCGACGGACAAGTGGGGCGTCCGCGTCGACGCGGTCGAGATCAAGGAGGTCGACCCGGTCGGCCCCGTCAAGGCGGCGATGGAGGAGCAGACCGCTGCCGAGCGCCAGCGGCGGGCCGCGGTCCTGCGGGCGGACGGGGAGAAGCGCAGCGCCATCCTGGTCGCCGAGGGGCAGAAGCGTGCCCGGATCCTCCAGGCAGAAGGGGTCCGCCAGTCCCAGATCCTCGAGGCGGAGGGGGCCCGGGTGGCGACGATCCTCTCGGCGCAGGGCGAGAGCCAGCGGCTGAGGATCCTGTCGCTCGGAGCGGGGGTCCTCGACGCGAAGGCGCTCACGGTCCTCTCGCTCGACACGGTCGCCAAGGTCGGCGACGGTCAGGCGACGAAGATCCTCTTCCCGTTCGAGTTCTCCCGGCTGATGGAGGGGGCGAGCGAGTACCTCGGGACGAGCCGCGAGGTCCCGGACCGGGCCCTCAACACGCTCGACGCCCTCGAGAAGCAGATCGGCACCATGGACCAGATCCTCGGCCCGATCCCGAAGCAGGAGGACCTGATGACCGACATCAAGTCGATCGAGGAGGAACTCAAGGCCGAGGCCGGTTCGTCGATGCCGACGAGCCGCTCGTCGCGGGCGGGTCCGCCCGCCCCGGTGCTCCCTCCCGCCGACGAGATCGCCCCTCCTCCGCCCGAGGCCGGCGGCCGGACCCGGGGCTTCTCAGTCGCGCCCCCGGTCCACCGCCCGCCGGAGCCGCACGGCGAGCCCCCATCGTTCTCGACGGACGAGGGAACGACGCCCCCGACCGAGCCGATGCCGCCGCGCGCGCGTCGTCCACCGGCGGGCGCTGACCCGTAGCCTCCTCCGTCGGCGCCGACCTCGGGTCGCCGTCCTTTTGCGCCCCCGTGTCCCTCGTCGGCCGATCCATGCCCGCGATCCGTGTCGAGAACGACAACGGCGTCACGACCGTCACGATCGACCGACCCGACCGCCTCAACGCGCTGGATGTCCCGACGATGCGGTCGTTGCGCGAGGCGCTCGAGGCGGCCGGGCACGACCCCGACGTCCGGGCCGTGCTCCTGCGCGGAGAGGGCCGGGCGTTCTGCGCCGGCGGGGATGTCGCGACCATGGACGAGCACCGACGCACCGGCGGGCTGCCCCGCCTCTTCCACGAACTGACCGGCGAGCAGGAGCTGGCCGTCCGGGCGATCGTCGGCATGCGGAAGCCGGTCCTCGCCTCGCTCGGCGGGGTCGCCGCGGGGGGTGGGCTCGCCCTCGCCCTCGCGACCGACTGGCGGATCGCCTCGGAGGACGCGATGCTCGTCCCGGCGTTCCCGCGGCTCGGGGCCGTCCCGGACGGGGGCCTCACGTACTTCCTGCCCCACTACCTGGGCCTCGGCCTCGCCCAGGAGCTCCTGTTCACCGATGCGCGGATCCCCGCCGCCCGCGCCCGGGAGCTCGGGCTCGTCCACGAGGTGGTCCCCTCGTCCGACCTCCTCCCGAGAAGCCGGGCGAGGGTCCGAGAGCTGGCCGACGGCCCCACGTTCGCTTACGGCTGGACCAAGCAGCTGCTCCTGAGCGCGTTCCACGAGAGCCTTGCGGCCCAGATGGTCCTCGAGCGCCGGGGGGCCGTCGAGGCGGCCGAGGGCCCGGAGCTTCCGGAAGGGATCGCCGCGTTCCGGGAGAAACGTCGCGCGGCGTTCCCCCGCCGGCCGGCCCGGGCCGAGGACCGCCCCGCGGCCCGCTAAGGCGGCAGCCGTTCCGTCGGGCCGGCACGCCAGGGTCGCTGCAACGCCCCCTCGAGACGCGCGGCGACGGCGGGCCATTCGCTCGCCAGGACCGAGTAGACAACGCTGCTCCGGTAGTACCCGTTGGGGAGGCGGCGGTCCTCCCGGTGCACGCCCTCCCGGCTCGCGCCCAGCCGCGCGATGGCGGCCTGGGACCGCGCGTTCCGAAGGTCGGTCTGGAGCCACACCCGATGGACCGCCGCCGGCTCGAACGCATAGCGGAGCATCGTGAGCTTCGCGTCGGTGTTGAGCGGCGTTCGCCAGTACGCCGAGTCGAGGAACGTCCCGCCGATCTCCACGGAGTCGTTCTCGGCATCGATGTGGAGGAAACGGGTCATCCCCACCACCGTCCCGTCCTCCCGCAGTCGGGTGGCGAACGCGAGGTCCGTGCCGGCAGCCTGGCGCTCGAGCAGCGCCGTGACGAGCCGCTCGACCTCCGCGAGCGACGGACCGACCGGGTAGACCAGGAACTGCGAGACGGCCGGGTCCCGCGCGGCGTGGAGGAGCCCCGGCGCATGGGACCGCTCGAGCGGGACGAGCTCGACGTGCCGCCCGCGGAGCGTGAGCGGCGGCCGGAAGCGCTCCGGGTGCATCGCCGGACCGAGGTGCCCACGCGTATAACCGTCGGCGGCCCGAAGGGCGCAAAAGAACCCCGGCCTTCTCGAGAGGCTGACGTTCCGGGGTGGCGTTAAATAACGACGGGAGGTCCTTCGGCCGCTCTTGGCGTAGCGGAGGCACGAAGGTGGAAGCCGGCGTCACGACGTTCCTGGTCTTCGCCGCCGTCGCGGGAGCGTTCGGGGTCGGCTCGCTCTGGGCGAACCGTATCCTGGGCGCCAAGCGGCGCAAGTCGTACCTGGCGACCACCACCTACGAGTGCGGGGAGGAGGCGGAAGGGGAGGCCCAGATCGACTTCCCGACGCAGCATTACACGTTCGCGATCGTCTTCGTCGCCGTCGATGTCCTCGGGTTCCTCCTGGCGCTCTGGGGGCTGACCTTCCGGTCGGTCAACTCGGCGATCGTGCCGGTCCTGGTCGCCGCGGCGTTCACGGCCCTCGCGATCACCGGCATCTACTACGCCTTGAGCGGCGAGAAGAGGTGGGTCGTCTGAGCGCCGCCGCGACGCCCCCCCCGAAGACCGGGCTCGCCTCGCCGGGCGGGACGACGCCGACCGACCTGCCGGTCGTGCCCGAGGCGGCCGTGCCGTTCGTCGAGATCGAGGCGGTGCGGGCGAAGGAGTTCGTGCCCGCCGCCAAAGAGGCGCTGACCGCCCTGATCGCCGAGCAGGGTCAGCAGAAGCTCATCCGACCGGTCTTCAACTGGGCGGGCCGGAACTCGCTCTTCCCGCTCCACTGGGGCTTGGCCTGCTGCGCGATCGAGTTCGCGGCCGCGTTCGGTGCGCGCTGGGACGCCGAGAGGTTCGGCGTCCTGCCGCGGTCCTCCCCGCGCCAGTGCGACCTGATGATCGTCAACGGGACGGTCACCTGGAAGGTCGCGCACAAGCTGATCACGCTCTACGAGCAGATGCCCGAGCCCAAGTGGGTGATCGCGATGGGCAACTGCGCGACCGGCGGCGGGCCGTTCCGGACGGCGTACTCGGTGGTCCCCGGGGTCGACAAGCTCGTGCCGGTCGACGTCTATATCGCCGGTTGCCCGCCCCGCCCCGAGGCGATGCTCGACGGGATCCTCGTGCTGGAGAAGCTGATCCGCGAGCGGAAGGAGTGACGGGGCGCGAGGTCGGTACGGGCGAGGCTCAGGGACGGACGATGCAACCGGCCGACGTCGCTCGGGTGCTCGCGCCGAAGCTCGCCGACCGCCTCCTGGGGGTCGACCCGTTCGACGGGACGGCGGGCAAGGTCCGCTTCGACCGGGCCGCGGCGCTCGAGACGTTCCGCGCGATGCGGGACGACCTCGGCTTCGCGCACCTCGCGATGGTCGGCGGCGTCGACTGGGTCGACCGGCGCGAGGTCGTCTACGTCCTGTGGTCGGATGCGGCGAAGCAGTACGTCCTCCTGTCGACGATGGTCCCCGCCGCCGACCCGCATGTCGAGTCGGCGAGCTCCGTCTGGCCGAGCGCGAACTGGCACGAGCGCGAGGCGTGGGAGATGGTCGATATCACGTTCGACCATCACCCGGACCTCCGGCACCTCCTGACGCCGGACGGCTACGTCTTCCACCCGCTGCTGCGGTCGTTCAAGCTCCACGAGCCCGAGCAGCTCGAGGTGAAGGTGCGCCATGTCTGAGATGTGGATCAACATGGGGCCCCAGCACCCCATGACCCACGGCCTCTGGAACCTCCGGGTCCACATCGACGGGGAGGTCGTCCTCGCGGTCGACCCCGAGATGGGCTACCTCCATCGCGGGATCGAGAAGATCTCCGAGGACCGCCACTACAACGAGGTGATCACGCTGATGGACCGCACCTGCTACGTGGCCGGCCTCGCGTGGGAGCACCTCTACATCATGGGGGCCGAGGGGGCGCTCCACATCACGCCCCCGGAGCGGGCGCAGTACCTGCGCGTCCTGTGCGAGGAGTTCCAGCGGATCGGCTCGCACATCATGTGGTACGCGGCGTTCGTGCAGGACATCGGGCTGATGACCCCGTTCCTGTACGGGATGCGGGACCGCGACCTGATCCTCGACCTCTTCCAGAGCTACACCGGCGCCCGCATGACGTACGAGTACATGCGGGTCGGCGGGGTCCGCAACGACCTGCCCCCGGGGTTCATCGGCCAGGCCCGCAAGGTCCTCGATTGGCTCACGGACCGGTTCCGGGAGTACGACCAGCTCTGCCTCGGCTCGACGATCTTCCACAAGCGGTGCGACGGGCTCGGGACCCTGAAGGGCCCGGAGGCGATCGCCCACGGCGTCACCGGGCCGATGCTCCGCGCCGCCGGGGTCCGGCGCGACCTGCGGAAGGACCGGCCCTACGCCGTCTACGACCGCCTCGAGTTCGACGTCGCGCTCGCCGACGGGGCCGACGTGACCGCCCGGTACCTCGTCCGGATGGAGGAGATGCGCCAGTCCGTCCGGATCCTTCGCCAGGTCCTCGATTGGCTCGAGGGCCACCCCGGGCCGGTCGTCGCCGAGCGCCTCCCGCGCTGGCTCGGAGCGCCCTACGCCCCGGTCGGCCAGGAGGGCTACCTGCTGAAGCGCAACTACCCGAAGGGGGTCGGGTTCGCCGCGGTCGAGGAACCGCACGGCGAGGCCCTCTCCTACGTCGTCAACGAGGGCGGCGAGCACCCGTACCGGGTCAAGTTCCGATCGCCGGTCTTCGCCAACCTCGGCGCGGCGAGCACCTATCTCGTCGGCTACCGCGTCGCCGACATCCCGCCGATCATGGGCAGCGTCGACGTCTGCGTCGGGGAGGTCGACCGGTAGGTCCGAGGTTCGATGTCGAGCGCGACGCTCTATTCGGTCTCCTACGCCTTCGCCCGCGACATCCTGTCCGTCGTCGGCTGGGTCCTCGGCGGCGGGGCCCCCGCGAAGGCGGTCGAGGCCGGCGACGTCGTCACCGCCCTTGCGGTGCTGATCTTCGGCGTCATCCTCCTCGCGGCCAGCATGCTCAACACGATCGTGCTGATCTGGTACGAGCGCAAGCTGCTCGGGCGCTTCATGGACCGGCGGGGGGCGATGCACGTGGGCTACGCCGGCCTCCTGCAGAACTTCGCGGACGGGTTCAAGCTGTTCCGCAAGTACACCCTGCGTCCGCGCGAGGCCGACGAGGTCGGGTTCTACTTCGGGCCGACCGCCTACCTCGTCACCTCGATGATGATCTTCGGCATCCTGCCGATCTCGAGCGGGTGGAACTCGGGCGCGCTTCCGCTCAGCCTGCTCCTCGCGCTCACGATCTTCTCGTTCGCGCCGCTGTTCATCTTCGTCAGCGCCTGGTCGAGCAACAACAAGTACTCCCTGATGGGGGGGCTGCGCTCGGCCGCCCAGATGATCGCCTACGAGGTCCCGCTGCTGCTCGCGGTCGTCGCGGTCGTCATCGTCGCCGGGAGCTTTGACCTCTCGACGATCGTCTACGAGCAGCAGAACTACTGGTTCTGGGGGCCGCTCGTCGTCGCGCTCATCGTCTTCGTCGCGGCGATGCTGGCCGAGATGGAGCGCATCCCGTTCGACCTCCCCGAGGCCGAGGCGGAGCTCGTCGAGGGGTGGAACACCGAGTACGGCGGGATGCTGTTCGCCTTCTTCATGCTCGCCGACTACCTGCGCGCCCTGGTCGGCAGCATCCTGGTCGTGCTCCTCTTCCTCGGGGGCTGGACGCTTCCCGGTTGGGTGCCGAGCGCGGCGACCTCGTTCCCGCTCGCCGGGATCCTCTGGTTCATGGTGAAGACGTACGTCGTCTTCGGCGTGTTCATCTGGGTCCGCGCCTCGCTCCCGCGCGTGCGGACCGACCAGCTGCTGAGGGTCGGATGGAACCGGATGATCCCGCTCGCGCTCCTGAGCATCTTCCTCGCGGCGGCGCTCGTCACCGTCCGCTGCGTCCCCGTGTTCGGCTGCGTCCCGTCACCGGGGGCCTAGACGGAGGGACGCCACGATGAGCGGCTCGGAGCGGCAAGCGATGACGGCGACGGAGAAGCCCGACGAGAACCCGGTCCTGTTCGTCGCGCGGCCGATGGCGACCGCGGCCCGCCAGTTTGTGAAGAGCCTCCGCCACCCGTCGACCATCGTCTATCCGTACGAGCGGCTCGAGGACCCGCGGTTCCGCGACCGGGTCGCCGTGGAACCGGGCAAACCGATCGGGGTCGGCCAGATCTGGGACAACTACCGCGGGGTCCAC
>DASPQN010000073.1:0-52700 GCA_035624925.1 Thermoplasmata archaeon | reverse complement strand
TTCCCGTTGTAGAGGGTCCAGGCGTACGGCGGCACGCCGTTCGTCAGCGTGATCGTCAGCGTGGAGCTGCCCCCGACCTGCGTCATGCTCGGCGCCGCCGACAGCGTCGCGACCAGCGCCGGTTCCACTGTGACGGTGACCCGCGCGTCCGAGACGCTCCCCACCGCGTCCGTCGCGTTCAGGTAGAATGTGTAGGTCCCAGCCGCCGACGGCGTGAACGTGTACGTCGCACTAGCGCTCGTCCCCGAGTCGACCTCGGTCTTCCCATTGTACAATGTCCAGGCGTAGGCGGGCACCCCATTCGTCAGAGTGATCGTCAGCGTCGAGCTGCCCCCGACCTGTGTGGTGCTCGGCGCCGCCGACAGCGTCGCGACCAGCGCTGGTTCCACCGTGACCGTGACGCGGGCGTCGGAAACACTCCCCACCGCGTCCGTCGCATTCAGGTAGAACGTGTACGCCCCGGCCGCGGACGGGGTGAAGGTGTACGTCGCGCTCGCGCTCGTTCCGGAGTCAACCTCGACATTACCCCTGAACAGCGTCCAGGCGTACGGCGGCACGCCGCTCGCCAGCGTGATCGTCAGTGTCGAGCTGCCCCCGACCTGTGTCGTGCTCGGCGCCGCTGACAGCGTCGCGACCAGCGCCGGCTCCACCGTGACCGTGACGCGGGCGTCGGAAACACTCCCCACCGCGTCCGTCGCATTCAGGTAGAATGTGTAGGTCCCGGCTGCGGACGGGCTGAAGGTGTACGTCGCACTTGCGCTCGTACCCGAGTCGACCTCCGTCTTCCCGTTGTAGAGGGTCCAAGCGTACGGAGGCACACCGTTCGTCAACGTGATCGTCAGCGTGGAGCTGCCCCCGACCTGGGTCATGCTCGGCGCCGCCGACAGCGTCGCGACCAGCGCTGGTTCCACCGTGACCGTGACCCGGGCGTCGGAAACACTCCCCACCGCGTCCGTCGCATTCAGGTAGAATGTGTAGGTCCCGGCCGCGGACGGGCTGAAGGTGTACGTCGCATCCGCCGACGTCCCCGAGTCGACCTCCGTCTTCCCATTGTAGAGGGTCCAGGCGTAGGGGGGTACCCCATTCGTCAGCGTGATCGTCAGTGTCGAGCTGCCCCCGACCTGCGTCGTGCTCGGGGTGGCTGACAGCGTCGCGACCAGCGCCGGTTCCACCGTGACCGTGACCCGGGCGTCGGAAACGCTCCCGACCGCGTCCGTTGCGTTCAGGTAGAACGTGTACGTCCCGGCTGCGGACGGCGTGAACGTGTACGTCGCACTCGCCGACGTCCCCGAGTCGACCTCTGTCTTCCCATTGTACAATGTCCAGGCGTACGGCGGCACGCCGCTCGTCAGTGTGATCGTCAGCGTGGAGCTGCCCCCGACCTGCGTCGTGCTCGGCGCCGCCGACAGCGTCGCGACCAGCGCTGGTTCCACCGTGACCGTGACCCGCGCATCGGAAACACTCCCGACCGCGTCCGTCGCGTTCAGATAGAACGTGTACGTCCCCGCCGCCGACGGCGTGAACGTGTACGTCGCACTCGCGCTCGTTCCGGAGTCAACCTCGACATTACCCCTGAACAGCGTCCAGGCGTACGGCGACACGCCGCTCGCCAGCGTGATCGTCAGTGTCGAGCTCCCTCCGACTTGCGTGATGCTCGGCGCCGCTGACAGCGTCGCAACCAGCGCTGGTTCCACCGTGACGGTGACCCGTGCATCCGAGACGCTCCCCACTGCGTCCGTCGCATTCAGGTAGAACGTGTACGTCCCGGCTGCGGACGGGGTGAACATGTACGTCGCGCTCGCCGACGTCCCCGAGTCGACCTCGGTCTTCCCATTGTATAGGGTCCAAGTGTAGGGGGGCACCCCATTCGCCAGCGTGATCGTCAGTGTCGAGCTGCCTCCGACCTGCGTCGTGCTCGGTGTGGCTGACAGCGTCGCGACCAGCGCCGGTTCCACGGTGACCGTGACGCGGGCGTCGGAAACGCTCCCGACCGCGTCCGTTGCGTTCAGGTAGAACGTGTACGTCCCGGCAGCGGACGGCGTGAACGTGTACGTGTCCGCGACCACGCCCGACAGGTTCGCCGACGAGCCGTTCCTTGTGAGGGTCCACACGACCGGCGCCACCCCTCCCGAGAACCCGAGGGTGAGGACGGAGGCTTCGCCGACCTGCGTCGTCCCCCGGCTCGCCGTCAGGGTGGCGATCAAGGCGGGGTCGATCTTCAGCGTGAACGACCCGCTCGCGACGCTCCCCACATGGTCGGTCGCCTTCACGGTCACCGTGTACGTTCCCGCATCCCCTGCCGCCGGCGTGCAGCTGAACGACGCCACGTTCCCGGCGACGGCCTGGCAGTCCGTCGGGAGACCGGACCAGACGTAGGAGATGGGCGCCACGCCACCCGAGGCCCCGGCGTAGACCGTGATCGACGCCCCGACCTGGGTCGGGTTCGGCGTCGCGTGCGGGGCCACCGTCAACGCGGGCTCGACCGTCACGGTCGCCGTCGCCCGGGACGTGCTCCACACCGAATCGGTGGCGTTCAGGTAGAACGTGTAGGTCCCGGCGGCGGTCGGCAGGAACGAGTACGTCCCGTTGACCGTGCCGGTCGCGAGATCCAGGCCGTGCGACGCGTTCTGTTGGAGGGTCCAGGTCCACGGCGCCACGCCGTACGAGAGGGCGATGGTGAGGGTCGAGGCCACCCCCGGCTGCGTCGTCGACGGGTTCGCCGAGAGCGCAGCGCTGAGCGCCTGCTTGACGACCAGGGTGAACGAGCCCGTGGCCGAGGCCCCGTGGGAGTCGCTGACCTTCACGTTGATCACGTAGCTGCCCTGGCCACCGGTGCTCGGCGTGCAGGTCCACGAGGCGACCGACCCCGGTAGGGTGCATCCCGTCGGGACCGTTCCCGACCACAGGTAGGACGCGTAGACCCCCGAGCCCCCACTCGCCCCGGCGTGGACGGTGGTGGTGCCTCCGACCTGCTCCGGGTTGGGGGTTGCCGAGGGGGAGACATGCAACTGATTGAACACGATGGTGATCGTGTTGCCCGCGCCGTTGACGCTGAACGATCCGCCGTTCGGCGACGGCGAGTAGGCCCCGACCGCCGGCACGGTATAGGCGAACGAACCGTACGCCTCGGGGAGCGCCGTCTGGGAGGAACCCGTCGTCGTCCGGGTCACGCCGTTCGAGCAGCTGCTCCCGCTGACCGTGCAGTTCGCGTCCCCAACGGTCGGGGTCACGGTCACGGACCAGGAGGTGCTCGCGGGGAGACCGGTCTCGGTGAACGTCGTGTTGTACGTCAGGATGTTCTGCGTGTAGTTCCAGGCCGCGATTGCGCCCCAGCCGGTCGCGAGGTCATAGCCGACCTTCGCCTCATAGGTCGCCGCGAGCCCTCCCGCGTCCGTGTACGTCGTGACGTCGTAGAACGAGGGGAGGGTCAGCTGGCCCGAGTAGGCCATCTGGCCCATCGAGTAGATGGCGGGGTTGTTGTAGCCTACCCAGCCCTCGTGGTAGTTGCCCGTCTCGGGCGGAACGACGGCCCCGCAGGAACCCGTGTAGGCCTGGTAGCCTTCGCAGACGGTCCCTGGTTGGGTGTAGAGGGCGTGGTCGATCGTGGCGAGGACGCCGCCCTCGACCTGGTCGGAGATGCTCGTCCCGATGAAGTACGTCCCTCCGACCGTCGGAGCGGAGCCGGAGGTCGTCCCGGTCGTGTTCGGGGCGATCTTGGTGCACGCGCTGGAGACCCAGCACGTGAAGTTCAGGGAGTACGGACCGGCGTCGAGGTCGATGATCGTGTCGTTCGAGACGCCGGCGATGTCGCCGACCGCTCGGTAGTTGCCGCTGCGCACCGCGTTCGCCACGCCGTTCGCGTCGGCCGAGGCGTTGAACCAGCTCGCGCGGTAGTACACCGTCGAGGAGGCGACGCCCTCCGTCCCACCGTACGTCGCCGTGAAACCGTCGACCGTGCCCGCAGGCTCGTACCAGCCGATCTCCCCCGTGCCGACGCCGTAGTAGGGGGCCGCGGCCGAGGCGAGGTGCGGGGGGCCGCGGAGCAGCGTGGTCGGGTTGATCGCCGCGGTGGTCCCGCTGACGCCCAGCATGCCGAGAACATTGTAGGCGTACTCCGACGGGGCCTCGACCGTGGTCCCGGAGTCGCCGGTCGCCGCGAGGACCGTGATCCCGCGGGCGGCCGCGGTCGTCAGGTCGCTGAGCCATGTCGGAGTGAGGGACCCGACCCCGCCCCAGGAGTTCGTGATCACGCTGACGTTCATCAGGTCCTGCATGTTGGTCGACGTATCGAACCCGCCGGTGGCGGTGAAGTCGCTCGTGGCCGGGCTCAGGATATCGGAGAAGACGGTCGCGAGCGCGGCCGACGACGAGCTCCCGCCGAAGACCTGGAAGACGTTCGCCCCCGGGGCCATCGCCCCGAGCATATCGACGTCGAGCGTGTTCTCTCCCTCGGCCTCGTTGTCATCGCACGAGGCGGAGAACCCACGGGATCCCGCCGGGTAGGCGTAGGTGTACCCCGTGATCCCCTCCGAGACCGCTCGCGGGAGGGGCTCGCCGACCGGGAGGGTATAGTTCCAGAACGAGCTGACATCGGGCATGAAGAAGTCCCAGGCGTCGGTCCCGCTCGTCAGCTGGTGGCACCAGTAGTTGTAGAGGGCGTCGGTCGCACACGTCCCGGAGTTCGCCGTGCACACCGGGTCGGTCCAGAGGATCGCCGCGACGGTGGCGTTGACCGGGTAGCCGTACTTCTGGAACAGCCCGGTCTCGTTGTACGTGACCTGCAGGTCCGGGGCCTGGACCATGTCCCCGCAGGTGTTCGTGTCGCAGGTCCCGGACTTGCCGTTGAGATTGAAGGTCGCCGGCTGGTCGTAGGTGAGCGTCAGGCCGCCCGAGGTCACGGTCGTGGGGGTGAACGGATTGCCCGTGCAGCCCGGGGGGATCGGGTCCGCCCCGCAGGCGGCCAGGGTGTCGGGAAGGACGGTGGACGGGGAGGAGCCTGTCGCGGCGTCCCCGGCGATCGCGCCGACGGGCGTCGCCATCTCGACGGGGGCGAACGAGTTCTGGTACTCGGAGAAGTTGCTCAAGCCCTCCACGTCGATGATGTACGGCGCCAGAGGGGCCGGGACCTGCGGCATCGACTCGGGCGCGTAGTACGGGAGCCCCGAGGCGTTCAGGTACGACCCGAGCTGCGTCCCGAAGATCGCACGGACCTGGGCGGAGGTCGCCCCGAAGGTGACGCTCAGCCGGTCCGGGTGCGTCGTCAGGCCCGTGACGCCGAAGGAGGCCAGGTACTGGACGAGCGAACGGTAGACCGAGGGGGCCCCCCCGAAGCGCTCGTCGAACTGCGCGGCGGTGAGATAGTGGTGGTACTGGGGCGACGCAGGGTTTTGGAGGGCGGCCAGGAGCTGGGTGAGCTCGGTACTGTTCGAGAACGCGAGCGACACGAGGATGTTGACCGTGCCGTTCGGGTCGACGGGAGACGCGAAGGTCGCGGGGCCCTGGTACCTAGCCTGAGGCAGACCATACCCCGACTCGGTATACGGCGCGGCGACCGCACCCGCGGCCCGCAGCTCCGACACCGACCATGCGACCCCCGGGGCCGTGGGCGTGAGGGTCACAGTGCCGATGGGTGTCGGTCCCGCCGCGCCGCCCAGTCCTGCCTGGGCGAACGCCCCGGGGACGGCGGCGACGATCCCGCTCACCGCCATCAGCGCGGCGACCAATGCGACACCCACAATCCGATTGCGACTCCGTTGCCCCATGACAGATCCCCCGGTTCTCCGATAGCCGTGCCCGGACGGCTGGGGCGAACCTAAGAGGTTATACTACAAAAATCACGATGGCGCGCGACCTGAGACTGCCCCTATCTCACCTTCCACGACGGCTCGCCGGACGGGGCCGGTCCGAGTTGTAGAGGGCACGTTTCGCCCGACAGGTTCGACGTTCACCTAATAAGTGGGCAACGGTGAGTAATTCCGATGGCCACGGCGATAGCCCGGCCCGCGGAATGGGTCACTCCGGCCCACGTCACCGACCTCTCGCGGTCCCTCGGCGAGCCGGAGGCGAGCCGGGAGCGGCGCCTCGCGGCGTACGAGCGGTTCCTCGAGCTCCCTATCGAGCCGAACCCGCTCTACCGGGGGTACGGGTACTTCACCAACGTCGACCTTTCGGGCCTCGACGCCGTCTCGCGTGGAGCGGCGGTGGGCGTTCCCAAGCCCCCCGAGGGGACCGTGCGGATCGTGCACGACGCGCAAGGGACCCGCGCCTCGGTCCCTCCCGCCCTTCGGGATGCCGGGGTCAGCGTCGTGACGCTCTCGGCCGAGGAGGAGGGACGTCTTCGAGCACCGGGGAGCCGTTTCTCGGACTCGGAGGAGCCGAGCGATCGGCTGTCGGCGCTGTCCGTCGCTCTCCTGAACCGGGGCTATCTTCTCGAGGTGCCGGACCGCCTTCGCGCCGCGGTCCACGTGCAGGACATCACCGTCCTCTCGAGGCCGCACGAGGCGCTCTCCGTGCGGCGCGTCGTTCGTGCGGGGGAGAATGCTCAGCTCCTGCTCACCGAGGAGGTCTACAGCGATCCCGCGACGTCGGGCGCCCAGCGGCTGTACGCGTCGGCGGTCGACGTCGACCTCGGGGCGAACGCCAAGGCGGTCTACCTCACGATGCACGCCCCGGATTCCCGGGCCGTCTCGATCTACCAGCGGGCCGCGACGACCGGCCGCGCCTCCCGCCTCGCCTGGCTCTGGCTGGGGCTCGGCGGGTTCCGGTCCAAGGCCCGCAACCGGACGAGGCTGGTCGGCCAGGGTTCGGTCGTCGATGACCTGCAGCTGTTCTACGGCGCCGGCGAACAGTCCTACGACAGCTCGGTCCATCTGACCCACGAGGGCACCGACACCCACGGCCAGTCGATCACCCGGGGGGTCTTCACCGACCGCGCCCGGGGGATGAGCCGGGGGCTGGTCCGCATCGAGAAGGACGCGACCAAGACGCTGAGCTTCATCTCCGAGCACGCGATGCTGCTGTCGCGCGGGGCGAGGTCGGACACGATCCCGATCCTCGAGATCCTCTGCCGCGACGTGAAGGCGACGCACTCGACGTCGGTCCACCCGGTCGATCCGGAGCAGGTCTTCTATCTCGAGTCCCGGGGGATCCGCGAAGCGGATGCGATCCGGATGATCGGCGAAGGGTTCCTCTCCTACGTGCTGGACCGGGCGCCGATCACGTCCCTGCGCGACCTCGTCTATCCGGCGCTCGAGGCCCGCTGGAACGGCGAGGAGCTCGCTTGGGCCGCCGACGGCTCCCGGGCGCTGCCGGAGCTCCAGGTCACCGGGACGGAAGGCGCGCCCGAATGGCGGTTCGACGCCAAGCTCCGATGACGGCGACGCGTCGGCCGGCGCCCCGCGGCTGAAGGGGACGGTCTCGTGCCGCTGGTCCGCGAGCCCGAGCGGCTCCCTGAGACCGTCCTGGTGGAACTCCTCCGCTCCCTGCGCCGCGACCTCGAGGAGTCGGAGGCGCTCGTCCAGGTCCCGCCGGCGCGGGTGCACGACCCGGCGAGCCTGGAGACCGCCGCGGACCTCCTCCGGAGCGCTCGCGCCGTGCTGGACCGGCCCCGCCCCGGCGCGTCCCGCCAGGAGCTCGCCGAGGCGGCGAACCTCGCCTACGCCGTCCTCCTCGCCGTGATCGACCTCGTCAAGTCGCACACCGATCTCCCCAAGGTCCCCCCTCCGAGGCCCCGGGCTCCGGGGACCGGGACGCCGTAGGGCCAGGCGCGTTCGGTCGCGGTGCCGGACCGTCCACAGGCCTCGGTGAAGGACGAGGCGTAGGACGCCGGCCGAGCGGCGCGCGAGCCGTTTTCCGCGCGCTCGCCCGGGCGGACCGCGGCTCCGGGGACCCGTCTAGCCGACCGCGCCGGTCATCTCGAGCTGGATCAGGCGGTTCAGCTCGAGGGCGTAGTCGACCGGCAGTTCCTTCGCGAACTCGGCGAGGAACCCCATGAGGATCAGGTGGATCGCGTCGGACTCCGAGAGGCCCCGGCTCATCAGGTAGAAGATCTGCTCCTCCCCGATCTTGCCGACGACCGCCTCGTGGGTGATGGTCGCATCCTCCTCGTGGATCTCGTTGTACGGGTAGGTGTCCGAGCGCCCGAGGACGTCGGGGAGCAGCGCGTCGCAACGGACGGCCGCCTTGACGCCGGTCGCCCCGGGGGCGACGTGGAGCAGGCCGCGGTAGCTCGTCTGACCTCCGCGGATCGCGATCGACTTCGCGACGATCTTGCTCGAGGTGTCGGGGGCCGAATGCACCGCCTTCGCGCCGGAGTCGATCACCTGGCCCTCGCTCGCGAACGCGACCGAGAGGATGTCGGCGCGCGCCCCTCGACCCTTGAGGTAGACCGACGGGTACTTCATCGTCACCTTCGAGCCCATGTTCCCGTCGACCCACTCGACCAGCGAGTCCTCGTAGCCGACCGCGCGCTTCGTCACGAGGTTGTAGACGTTCTTCGACCAGTTCTGCACGGTCGTGTAGCGGACCTTGGCGTGCGGCTCCGCCACGACCTCGACGACCGCGGCGTGGAGCGAGTCGGTCGAGTAGATGGGCGCCGTGCACCCTTCGATATAGTGCACCTTCGCGCCCTTGTCGGCGATGATCAGCGTCCGCTCGAACTGCCCGACGTTCCGGGCGTTGATGCGGAAGTACGCCTGGAGCGGGATCCCCGCGTCGACCCCGGGCGGGACGTAGACGAAGCTGCCGCCGGACCAGACCGCGCTGTTCAGCGCGGCGAACTTGTTGTCGTTGTACGGGACGATCTTGCCGAAGTACTTGCGGACGATCTCCGTATGCTCCCGGACCGCGGTGTCGGTGTCCGTGAAGATCACGCCCTTCGCGGCGAGGTCCTCGCGGATCTTGTGGTAGACCGTGCCGCTGTCGTACTGCGCCCCGACCCCTCCGAAGAACTCGCGCTCCGCCTTCGGGATCCCGAGCCGCTCGAACGTGTTCTTGATGTCGGCCGGCAGGTCGTCCCAGCTCCGCTTCGGCTTCTCGTCGCCGAGAGGGTCGGCGTAGTACGTGTAGGCATCGAAGTCGATGTCCGAGAGGCTGGGCCCCCAGTCCGGCATCGGACGGTCGACGAAGTGGTCGTACGCCCTCAGGCGATAGTCGAGCATCCAGGCGGGCTCGTGCTTGAGCTCGCTGATCTTGCGGACGACGTCGCGCGAGAGCCCCTTCGGGATCCGCACCCGGTACGTCTCGGGGTCCTTGAAGTCGTAGCGCGTGTAATCGAGCGGAGTGATCTCCTGAGCCGTCTGAGCCATACGCGCCTCGGGGAATTCCAACACCAGAGCGTATTTAAATTCGAGGTCGCCGATGGCGCGACAATCCTCGACAGTCGGAGACCGTCCGACTCGTCCAGGGAGCTGTAGGCGCGCCGGCTACAGTGGCGCGACCTGAAGTTGTGGTCCCGGGCGACGGCGACCCGGGGCGCTCAGCCGGCGTGCGCCGGGCGCGCCGCCGCTCCCGAGAACAGCCGGGCGACCTTCTCGAGCGCGTCGTAGAGGCGGTCGACCTCGGCCTCGGTGGTGTACAGGTAGGGGCTGGCGCGCGTGAGCGCAGGGACCCGGAGCCGGTCCATCAGCGGCTGGGCGCAGTGGTGGCCCGCGCGGACGCAGACGCCGTCGGCGTCGAGCAGGCTCGCGATGTCGTGCGGATGTACCCCCTCGAGGGCGAACGAGACGACCGCCTCCCGCTCGCGAGGGTCGGACGGGCCGAAGATGCGGAGCGCCTTTCCCAGGCGTTCGCGGCCGTCGTGGACCATCTTCGAGAGCAGGCGCTCCTCGTGCCGGCGAAGGTCGTCCCAGCCGACCGCCTCGAGGTAATCGAACGCCGCGGCGAGGGCCACCGCTCCGCCGACGTTCGGCGTCCCGGCCTCGAACCGCAGCGGGATGTCCCGGTAACTGACCCTGTCGGTGTGGACCTCCCGGATCATCTCGCCACCGCCCATGCACGGCGGGAGGGCCTCGAGCTTCTCATGCCGGCCCCACAGGACCCCGATCCCCATCGGCCCGAGCATCTTGTGGCCGGAGAAGGCGACGAAGTCGACCCCCAGCTCCTCGACGTTCAGGCGGCGATGCGGCGCCGACTGCGCGGCGTCCAGGACGACCAGGGCCCCCTTGTCGTGCGCCCGCTCGGCGATCTCGCGGACCGGGTTCACGGTGCCGAGGACGTTCGAGACATGGGTGAGGGTCACGACCTTCGTGCGCCCGTCCGCGAGGTACCGGTCGAGCATGTCGAGCTTCAGGCGTCCGTCGTCCTCGATGTCGAGGAAGTCGACCGCGACCCCGGCGTACTCGCGCAGGAGGTGCCAAGGGACGATGTTCGAGTGGTGCTCCATGACCGTGGCGACGACGCGGTCGCCGCGATGGAGGAGCGAGCGGCCCAGGCTCGTCGCGACGAGGTTGATCGCCTCCGTCGTGCCCCGGAGGAACACCACCTCGTCCGGGTCGCGCGCCCCTAGGAACCTCGCGGCCCGGGCCCGGGCGGCCTCGTAGGCGTCGGTCGCCTCGACGCTGAGCGCGTAGACCCCGCGATGGACGTTCGCGTTGGAGAAACGGTAGAACTCCTCCTCCGCCTGGAGGACCGACTTCGGTTTCTGCGAGGTCGCCGCGGAGTCGAGGTAGACGAGCGGCTTGCCCTGGACCTCTCGGGCGAGGATGGGAAAGTCGTTCCGGAGCTGGTCGACGTTCACCCTCGCGGACCTCCCGCGCCGGCGGCCTACGCCGACGGGGCGGGCGCCCCAACGCGGACCCAGTCGTAACCCTTCGCCTCGAGCTCCTCCGCGAGCTCGCGGCCGCCGGAGAGCGCGACGACCCCGTCGACCATCACGTGGACCCGGTCGGGCTGGAGGTACTTCAGGATCCGCTGGTAGTGGGTGATGACGAGGATCCCCGCGTCGGGGCGGTGGAGCTTCGCGACGGTCTCCCCGACCGCCTTCACCGCGTCGATGTCGAGGCCGGAGTCCGGCTCATCGAGGATCGCGAAGACCGGCCGCAGCGTCGCCATCTGCAGCACCTCGACCCGTTTCTTCTCCCCACCGCTGAACCCTTCGTTCAGCGAGCGCTTGAGCAGGCTGTCGTTCATCTCGAGGTAGCCGAGGTGCGTCTTCAGGTCCCGGTCGAAGCCGGCGGTGTCAGCGTCCTGCGCGGTGTGCCGCTGCATGTAAGCGGTCCAGAGGAACTTCGCGAGCGAGAGGCCGGAGACCTCCTGCGGGTACTGGAAGCCGAGGAAGAGCCCGGCCCTCGAGCGCTGCTCGACCGGCATCGTCAATAGGTCCTTGCCGTCGAGGAGCGCCCGGCCCCGGGTCACCTTGTACTTCGGGTGGCCCATCAGGGCGTAGGCGAGCGTGCTCTTGCCGGAGCCGTTCGGCCCCATCAGCGCCGTCAGCTCGCCGCTCTTGAGCGAAAGGTTGACGCCGCGGAGGATCTCCTTGCCGGCGACCTCCGCATGAAGGTCCTCAACGACGAGCGAGTGCGGGGTCGCTAACGGAGTGGCCACCATTACGCCCGGTTGCAGCCGATACCGTTATTTAAACATGGCGCGGTGAGTAAATCCCTACCACGGCCTCCGATGAAGTCGATTCCTTCCCCGGCGCCAACGGAGACCAGCCCCCTCGAGGGGACCCGCGGGAAGGTCCTCGGGGAGCTCGCGGCCGGGCCGAAGACCGCGCGCGACCTTGCCCGGCTCTTAGGGATCCAGGAGAGCGCGGCACGAGGGCACCTCGACCGGCTGGAGGAGCGCGGCTGGGTTGTCCCGACGTTCCGCCGCGAGGGTGTGGGCCGGCCGCGCAAGCGCTACGCGCTGACCGCGGAGGGCCAAGAGCAGTTCCCGAAGAAGTACGACCTGATGGTCGACGCGATCGTCGACGGGCTGCTGGCCCACGAGGGCGAGGGGTATGCAAGCGCGATCCTCGCCGAAGCGGGCGAGCGGGTCGCCCGGGTCGTCGCGCACGACGTGGCCCCGGGGAAGGACCCCGAGGAGAAGGCCCGGAACCTCGTCACCCTCCTGAACCGCCTCGGCTTCCGCTCCCACGTGGAGCGGGCCCCGGACGGCCGGCTCCGCGTCGTGCGAACGAACTGCGTCTTCCGCCACAGCGCCCTTGCGCACCCGTTCCTCCTCTGCGACGTCTTCGACAAGCACCTTACCGAGGCCCTCCTCGGAGAGGTCGGCATTGACCTCGAGGATTCGATCGGTCGCGGGGGACTGCGGTGTTCGCATCTGATTCAGCTCGCCTAGGGACTCCCTCGATCGGGGGGTCCTCCCGACTCGCCCCCTCCCCGACGGACGACCCGTTGCTCCTCTCCGTGGGCTCGACCCCGCTCGTGCGACTGGGCGCGGTCGCGCGGGAGGCGGGACCCCGGTTCCAGCTCTGGGCGAAGCTGGAGTCGATGAACCCGAGCGGCTCGGTGAAGGACCGGGCAGCCCTTGGGATCGTTCGCGCCGCCCTCGCCGACGGTTCCCTCGGTCCCGGCCGGACCCTGGTCGACGCATCGAGCGGGAACACCGCCGTCTCGTACGCGATGCTCGGGGCACGGCTCGGCTTCCCCGTGCTGCTGTTCGTCCCTCGCCAGGCGAACCCCGCGAGGCTCCGGGCGATCCGCGCCTTCGGGGCCGAGGTCGTCCTGACCGACCCCGCCGGCGGTACGGACGGAGCTCAGGAGGCCGCCCGCGACCGCGCCGCCGCCGACCCGCGCCGCTACTTCCTCGCCGACCAGTACCGCAACCCCGCGAACCCGCTCGCCCACTACACCGGCACCGGCCCGGAGATCTGGCGGCAGTCCCGCGGTCGGGTCACCCACCTCGTCGCCGGCGTCGGTACCGGGGGGACGATCTCCGGGGCCGGCAGGTTCCTCAAGGAGCAGCGCGCCTCGATCTCCGTCGTGGGGGTCGAGCCGACCGGCCCGATCCACGGCCTTGAGGGGCTCAAGCACCTCCCGACCGCCCGTCGACCGGGGACCTACGACGGGAGCGTGATCGACGCGACCGTCCGCATCGAGACCGAGGAGGCCGAGCGGATGGTGCAGCGCCTCGCCCGCGAGGAGGGACTGCGGGTCGGTGCCTCGGCCGGCGCCGCCGTGGCGGCGGCGTTGGCGCTCGCCGCCGGTCACCCCGAGGCGTTCGTTGTCGCGATCGTCCCTGACGCCGCCGAGCCGCGGGGGGGAACGGACCCGTGAGAGGCGTGACGATGCCCCGCCCGCTGCTCGCCACGATCGAGCACGAGGCCCGCGCCAGCTACCCCGACGAGGCCTGCGGGTTCCTCCTCTCGAAGGCCGCCGACGCCGACGAACCCCTCCGCGCGGTCGTCGGCACCGAGGCGGCGCCGAACGAGGTCGACGGCGAGCGCCGGCGCCGGTTCGTGATCACCGCGGCCGGCCTGCGGGCGGCCGAGGCGCGCGCGACCGCGCGAGGCGAGGTCGTCAGCGGCTTCTACCACTCGCACCCCGACCATCCGGCGCGCCCCTCGGCGTTCGACACCGAGCACGCTTGGCCATGGTACACCTACGTCGTCGTCTCGGTCGACCGCGCCGGCGCTTGCGACGCGGGGGCGTTCGAACTGGCGGCGGAGGGTGGCGCGTTCCGCCGGTGCGAGCTGCGGCTCGGGGCCGACGTGCCCGCCCCCCACACGCCCGGACCGCTTGGCCGGGCGACGGCGATGCCGGAGGACTGACGGTGCCGAAGGCTACGGTGAGGGTCCCGACCCCCCTGAGAACGTTCGTGGGTGGCGCGCCGGAGGTCGCCGTCGAGGCCGACACCGTCGGCGCGGCGGTCCGCCAGCTGACCGAGGCCTATCCCGGGCTCCGCCGCCACCTGCTCACCCCCGACGGCAAGGTCCGGAACTTCGTGTCGATCTACGTCAACGACACGGACGTGCGGGCGCTCCAGCGCGACGCCACCCCCGTGGCGGACGGGGACATCGTCTCGATCGTCCCGGCGATCGCCGGAGGCAGCCCCGCCGAGGCCGGGCCCCGACGCGTGGCGGCCGCCGGGCGCGCCGGTCCGGGGCCGGCCGCACCGTTCTCGGCGGACGAGCTCCGCCGATACAGTCGACATCTCCTCCTTCCCGAGGTGGGGGTGGGCGGTCAGCGGGCGCTCCGCCGGGCGAAAGTGCTCCTCGTCGGGACCGGGGGCCTGGGGGCCCCGACGGCCCTGTATCTCGCGGCCGCGGGCGTCGGGACCCTGGGCCTCGTCGACTTCGACACGGTCGACCTGTCGAACCTTCAGCGCCAGGTCCTCTACGGCACGGACGACGTCGGACGGCCGAAGCTCGCGGCCGCACGGGAGCGCCTGGAGCGGCTCAACCCGGGCACGACCGTCGTCCCTCACGAGGGGCACCTCGACTCCTCCAACGCGCTCGAGATCCTGGGAGGCTACGACGTCGTGATCGACGGGACCGACAACTTCCCGACCCGCTACCTCGTCAACGATGCCTCCGTCCTGCTCGGCAAGCCGAACGTCTACGGGTCGATCTACCGGTTCGAGGGCCAGGTCAGCGTCTTTGACGCACGGCGGGGCCCTTGCTATCGCTGTCTGTACCCCGAGCCCCCTCCGCCCGACCTCGTGCCGTCCTGCGCGGAGGCCGGGGTCCTGGGGGTGCTCCCGGGCGTCGTCGGGGCGCTGCAGGCGACCGAGGCGATCAAGCTCCTCGTCGGGATCGGGGAGCCGCTGATCGGTCGTCTCCTCCTCTACGACGCGAGCTCGATGACGTTCCGCCAACTCCGTCTGGAGAAGAACCCGGACTGCGTCCTCTGCTCACCGAAGGCGACCCAGCACGGCCTGATCGACTACCCCGCGTTCTGCGGGGTCGCGACCGCGCCCGCCGGGCACGGGATCCCCGAGGTCACGCCCGAGGCCCTCCGCGACGAGCTCGCGGGACCGGACCCGCCGCTCCTGGTCGACGTTCGGGAACCTGCCGAGCTGGAGATCTCCCACCTGGAGGGCGCGGTCCCTATCCCGAAGGCCGAACTGCCCGAACGGGTCGACGAGCTGACCCACGCGCGTTCGGTCGTGGTCTTCTGCCGCTCGGGGGCCCGGTCGGCCGACGCGGTCCGGATGCTGCTCGAGCTCGGCTTCCAGAACGTCCGCAACCTGCGGGGCGGGATCAACGGCTGGGCCCAGAAGATCGACCCCGGCTTGCCGACGTACTGAGCGGGGGGCCGGTGGGACGCTGGCGACCCGCAGCGACGCTCGAGCACGCGCCCCCGGCGTCCGAAACCTTACCCCACGGGCCGGGTCCCTGCGCGATCGCCTGGGGCGGCCCCCATCCCCGGCATCGGACTGTCGTGGTCGGCCGCCGGGGGCTCCGCGGAAGGTCTAAACCCGTCCATGTTCTAGGCCTCTCGGGGTCGGGGCCGACCGCGCATGGGGCGGACGCTACCGGTACACGGGCGATGACGACAGGGAAGCCGACGCAGAGCGCGCTGGGACGAACGATCGCCGTCATCGCTATCGTGGGCATCCTTGCGATGGTCGGGCCGCTCGTCGCGACGTTCCCGCTCGGGAGCGCCTCGGCGGGCAGCGCCGGCCCGGCAACGTTCCACGGGTCGGCCCCCGCCCACGCAGCCCGCGCGCCGTCGGTCAACCCGCCGTCGACCGTGGCGGCGACGCTGGTCGTCTTCAACGGCACCCTGGTCCCCGGCAACTTCTCCGCGGGGAACGGTCTCGGGCCGACGGGCGCCGTCTACGACCCCGTGGCGACCGCGGTCTACGTCTCCGACTACCTTTCGGGCAACGTGAGCGTCGTGTCCGGCGTGAACAATACGGTGATGGCGACCATCCCCGTTGGGTCCGGTCCGGACGGCCTGGCGTACGACCCGGCGAACGGCGAGGTGTTCGTCGCGGACGAGAACAACGGGAACGTCTCCGTCATCTCGGACAGCTCCAATTCGACCGTCCTCTCCATCCCGGTCGGGTTCGGCCCGGACGGGATCGCCTACGACACCGCCCGGGGCGAGGTGTTCGTCTCGAGCTACCTCTCCGACAACGTCAGCATCATCAGCAACGTGACGAACGCGATCGTCGCCACGGTCCCCGTCGGGATCGAGCCCGCCGGCGTCGCCTACGACCCGGCGACCGGGGACGTGTACGTCGCGAACTACGGCTCGAGCAACGTGAGCGTGATCTCGGACGCGAGCGACACCGTGGTCGCGACCGTGTCGGTCGGCGCCCACCCGTACGCCCTGGCTTACGACTCCGGGAAGAGCCGGATGTACGTCACCGACTTCGGCTCCAACACGACCAGCGTGATCTCGACGGCCACGAACACGGTCGTCGGGACCGTCCAGGTCGGCACCGGGCCGCTGGGGATCGCCTACGATGCCAAGAAGGGCTACCTGTTCGTCGCGAACTCGCTCAGCTACAGCGTGAGCGTGATCACGGACACGAACGACTCGGTCCTCGCGTCGGTCCCGGCCTCCACCGGCCCGTCGGGGGTAGCGTTCGACAACACGACGGGGGTGGCCTATGTCGCCGAGTCGGGGTCGAACGCCGTCACCCTCATCTCCGATAAGACGCGCACGACGGTGACGACGGTCCCCGTCGGGGCGACACCGGCGGGTGCGGCCTACGACCCGAGCTCCGGCGCGGTCTTCGTCACCAACCGCAACGCGGGGACCGTGGGCGTCATCTCCGGAGCGAGCGGCACGCTGCTGACGACGATCCCCGTCGGCGCCCTACCGGTCGGCGTGGCCTTCGACCCGCGCCTCGACGAGATGTTCGTCGCCAACTCCGGAGCGAGTGACGTGAGCGTGATCAACGATTCGACCTACCACGTCGTCGCGACCGTGCCCGTCGCCTCGACGCCGTTCGGGCTGGCCTACGACGCGGCGACCGACCAGATGTTCGTCGCGAACGCGGGGTCGAACGACGTCAGCGTGATCAACGCGACCACGGACCTGGTCACCGCGACGGTGCCCGTCGGGGTCCACCCGTACGGGGTCGGCTACGATCCGGGGACGGCGACCGTGGCCGTGTCCAACTTCAACTCGGGGACCGTGAGCGTGATCTCCGACACCTCCGATGCGGTCACCGCGACCGTGCCGGTCGGCTCGCACCCGGCCGGGATCGCCTACGACGCCGCGAAGAAGGAGCTGTTCGTCGCGAACTCGGGCTCGGGGAACGTGAGCGTCATCTCGGACCTCACCGAGAGCGTTCGGGCGTCCGTCCCGGTGGGCGTCGAGCCGACCGGGGTGACGTACGACCCGACGCACGCCCAGGTCTACGTCGCGAACACCGGCTCGTTCAACATCAGCGTGATCTCCGATGCGACCACGAAGGTCGCGGCGACGATCGCGGTCGGCGGAGGGCCGGTCGCGGTCGCGGTCGACCCGGCGAGCTCGCAGGAGTTCGTCGCGAACCAGAACGAGGGGACGGTCTCGATCGTCGGCGTGTCGACGCTCCCGTACGTCGTCTTCTCCCAGACCGGCCTGCCGACCGGCAAGAGCTGGACCGCCGCGATCAACGGCTCCGCCGTGTCGTCGACCGGCCGGTCGATCGCCTTCCGCGAGCCGACGGGGACCTACCAGTACGCCGTCGCGGGTCCGAAGGGGTACCAGGCGACCGTCACGGCGCCCGCGGGCTCCGTCAAGGTCACCGCGTTCGGGGCGTCGGAGGCGTTCGGCTTCGTGAAGAACAAGACGTTCGTCGCCGGCTTCCACGAGTCGAGGCTCCCGAAGGGCCAGCCGTGGTGCGTCGTCCTGAGCGGCTGGGAGAAGTGCTCCACCATCCCCAACCTCCGGTTCCTGAACCTCACGCCGGGGACCTATCCGTACCACATCGTCCCGCTGGCGAACCAGACGATCACGGTGAAGGTCGGCAAGACCGTCCTGGGCCTCTACGGTAACGTCACCGTGCCCGGGGCCAAGGCGGTCGCGGTGAGCTACGTCTACCCGTACGCGGTGACGTTCACCGAGACCGGCCTCCCGAACGGGACGAACTGGAGCGTGACCGTCCACGGGATCATGCACAAGTCGGTCGGCGGCGCGGTCGTGATCGCGTTCTCGCTGCCGAACGGGACCTACGGCTACAAGGTCGGCGCGGTGAACGGCTACAAGAGCGTCGGGGTCCCGAAGACGCTCAAGGTCAACGGCTCGGCGACCGCGGCGATCGTGACGTTCGTCTCGAAGACCCAGCTGCCTCCCCCGGTCAGCCTCGGCCCGGCCGTCACGGTGTCCGGCGGGAGCGGCAGCACATGGTGGGTCGCCGTCGCCGTGACCCCTTCGTCGGCGGTGTTGACGACGGCGTTCGGGCTCAAGGTCACGACGTCAAGCTCTACCCTGCCCCTGGCCGCCGCGGCGGCCCCGGCGGGCTGCACCGCCACGGGAACGCCGACCTACGTGGCCGGCACGACCTGCACGGGCGTCGCGGGTACCTGGTACGCCGTCCTGACGAACGCGGCCGGCCTGATCGTATCGGTCTACACCAGCCATGGCTGGTCGAAGGCGGTCTCGCTCTCCGGTGGCGGCTACACGATCAACGTGGTCTCGGCGAGCCAGCTCGACGGCAACGGCTACGCGTTCGCTGCGTTCGGTACCGGGGCCGTGAGCGTGAGCGGCCAAGTGATGCTCTAGGATTCCTCGCGGGCGTTCTGCGGTCCACCGGGGTCGTCGGCGGGCCCGCAGGGCCACTGGGGGTTCCGTTCGTGGGTCCCCTAGCCGTCTCGGAAGGGATATGACCCGGAACCCCGTTCCTTGCCCCGGTCGCGCGGGCCGTTACTCCGCGGCTCTCGCAGGCCGGGAAGATCAGAGCATGGCGCGGGGGAAGGGCGGCGGGGCGCGGAACTGGACGCCGGTCGCGGTAGCGATCTTCGGGGTCCTCGGAATGATCGGGGCGTCACTCGTGGCGTTCGGCGCGGTCGGGGCCGGGTCAGCGGCCAGCCCGGCGGCGGCCGCTCCCGTGGCGGCGCCGCCGCGGGCGGCGCCGACGGTCCACATCGTCCCGACGGTCGGGCCGGCGACGACCGTGATCAGCACGCTCGTCCTCGTCAACGACTCCGTCCTTCCGGGGAACGTTCTTTCCCTCAACGGGATCGACCCGACCGCGGCGGCCTTCGACTCCGCCAAGGGCGAGGTGTTCGTCGCCGACACCGGCTCGAACTGCGTGAGCGTGATCTCCGACGCGACGAACGCCGTGGTCGCGACCATCCCGGTCGGGACCCATCCCCAAGGGTTGGCGTACGATCCGGCCCGGGGCGAGGTGTTCGTCACGAACTACGGATCCTCGAACGTCAGCGTCCTCTCCGACGTGACGAACACGGTCGTCGCCTCGGTCACGGTGCCCGCGACCCCGAGGGCTGCGGCGTACGACCCGTCGAAGAGCGAGGTGTTCGTCACGACGAGCGTCGGGGTGGTCGCGATCAACGACGGGACGAACACCGCGGGCGCGGTGACCCCGGTCGGCAGCAGTCCCGAGGGGATCGCCTGGGACCACGCCAAGGGCCAGCTGTTCGTCGCGAACTCCGGCTCCTCGAACCTCACGATCGTCAACGACACGACCGGTAAGGTCGTGACCAACGTCAAGGTCGGCACGAGCCCGTGGGCGGTCGCCTACGACCCCGGGAAGGGCGAGGTGTTCGTGACGAACTTCGGCTCGAGCAGCGTGAGCGTCGTCTCCGACGCGACCGACAAGGTCGCGATCACGGTCGGGGTCGGGGTCGAGCCCCAGGGGATCGTCTACGACCCGGCGCACGGCGAGGTGTTCGTCGCGAACGAGAACACGAGCACCCTGACCGTGATCGCGGATGCGACCGATACGGTCGTCGCCGCGGTCCCGGTCGGGCCGGGCCCCATCGGGGTCGCCTACGACCCAACGAAGGCCTCGGTCTTCGTGGCGAACAGCAACGCGGACAACGTCAGCATCGTCTCTGATGTCGCCAACGCCGTCACCGCGACGGTGCGGGTCGGTTTCGTGCCGACCAGCGTCGCGTACGATACGGGCCAGGGCGAGGCGTTCGTCGGGGTCGGGGACGCGAAGAGCGTGAGCGTCATCTCCAGCACCAGTCTCCTGCCGACCGCGAACCTCTCCGTGGGCTACAGCCCCGGCGCGCTCGCCTACGCCGCCGCCGAAGGCAAGGTCTTCGTCGTCGGGCCGGCGAGCGCCTCGGTGAGCGCGATCGCCGACTCGACCAACACCGTCAACCCTCCGGCGACGGTCGCAGCGTCCCCGAGGGGGGCGGCGTACGACGGCGCGGCGGACGAGGTCTTCGTCACCAGCCTCACCACGGGCAACCTCACGGTGATCAACGGCTCGAGCAACGCGGTGAAGACCGCGGTGAACGTCTCGGTCGGCACCTACGGCATCGCCTACGACCCGGCGCAGGGCGAGCTGTTCGCGACCGACTACCACGCGGGCACCGTGACCGTCGTCAACGACAGCAACGACACCGTGGTCGCCACGATCACGGTCGGCTCCGAGCCCCAGGGGATCGCCTTCGACCCGGCGCTGGACGAGATGTTCGTCGCGAACGCCGGTTCGGGCACCGTGAGCGTGCTCAACGCGAGCTCCGATGCGGTCGTGGCCACCGTGACGGTGGGCACGGCACCGGCGGCCGTGGCGTACGACTCCGCGGACGCCGAGGTGTTCGTCGCGAACTCGGGCTCGAACTCCGTCAGCGTGATCTCGACGGCGACCGACCTCGTGACCGCGACCGTATCCGTCGGCGCGGACCCTGTGGGGGTCGCCTACGACCCCGCGAAGTCGGCGGTGTTCGTCGCGAACGACCACCAGGGAACGGTCAGCCTGCTCGGCACGACGTACAACGTCACGTTCACCGAGACGGGGCTTCCGGCCGGGACCAACTGGTCGGTCACCGTCGGCGTTCGGACGAACGCCTCGACGACCGCGTCCATCGGGTTCATCGAGGCCGACGGCGGCTACAGCTACACCGTCGGCTCGGCCAACCTCAAGTACGCGGCCCCGCCGGGGACGTTCAGCGTGAGCGGGGCGGCCGCCACGGTCGGCGTCGCCTTCCACGTCGTCGCCTACAAGGTGACGTTCACGGTGACCGCCGGTCTGCCGAAGAAGAGCTGGACGGCGTACCTGGGCGGCCAGGTGATGTCGACCACGACGTCGAGCGTGACGTTCAAGGTCCCGAACGGGACGTACACCTACCTCCTGACGGGGCCGTCCGGTAGCGTGGTCGTGAACCTGCCGGCGACCGGCTCGACGAACGTGAGCGGCAACTCCGTGTCGCTCGCCTTCACCTTCGCGAAGGGCAAGACGGTCAACCTCGGCTTCGGCGAGCACGGCCTGCCCAAGGGGCACTCCTGGTGCGTCGTGGTCGCGGGCGTCGACCGGTGCGCGACCAAGGCCTCGGAGAAGTTCCTCAACCTCACGCCGGGCAACTACCCGTACGCCGTCCAGCCGCTCGTCGGCCAGACGATCACGGCGAAGGAGGGGAAGGTCGTCGTGCCGATCGCCGGGACGATCGACCTCCTCAAGAGCACGTCGATCGCGCTGAAGTACGTCTACCCGTACAACGTGACGTTCACCGAGACGGGGCTCATCAGCGGGAACTGGTCGGTGACGATCCACGGCCAGGTGCTGACGGCCGCGGCGGGGACCGCGATCGTCTTCCACCTCCCGAACGCGACGTACGGCTACAAGATCGGCCTGGTGACCGGCTTCCACAGCGCCGGCCTACCGAAGTCGGTCAAGGTGGCGGGCGCCGCCGCCACGGTGGCGGTCACGTTCACCGCGAAGAAGGCGTAGGGGCGTCCCCTCCGGCCCGGGCCGCGGGTCCACGGGCCTACGGGCCCGGCCCCCACCGTCCCGGGGTCCGCCGCGGTGGCTCGGGCGCCGACGGGTTCCCGACGTCCTTCTGGAGCGCTCCCGTGTACGAGCGCACCCGGCGCGAGAGCTCTCGCGCGAACTCCTGAGGACGGCGGGGCGAGATGTAGAGCGGGTAGGCGCCGGCGGTGACCAACAGACCGGAGGCGGCGTCCGTGAAGATCGGGTCGAACTCGCCGATCGCGGCGCTGTACATCTTGCCGCGCCATATCCACGAGAACACCCCGCCGCCCGTCGGGGCGAGGTCGCGCAGGCTCGCGTACTCGATCGCGCGCACCTCCTCCAGCGGGACCCGACGGGCGCCGAAGAGCGTGCGCGCCACGAGGGTCGCGTCGTCGAGGAGGTAGGTCGTCGAGAGGTACCGCGCGAGGAAGAGGAAGGTGACGGCGAGCAGGAGGTAGAGCACCCAGGAGAAGCCGATCGAGCTCCGGGCGCCGATCACGAAGATGAGCAGCAGGACCATGGCGGCGTAGACGCCGACGACCACCGCCGAGAGGCTCGCGCGCATGCGGAACCGCCCGTCGTCGTCGACGACGGCGGCCGTCGGGGGCTCAGGCGGCGACGTCGTAGTAGTACTCCCCCTTCTCGCGCTGCTCCCGGTCGAGGGCCGAGCCTTCCCGGTTGATCCGCGGCCGCAGGGTCTCGGCGTCCCGCCGGAACGTCACATCGACCTCACGGAGCAGCCGGTTCATCCCGTCACGCATCGGGAACGGCCCCTCGCCCACCCCGCGGGCCGGGTCGGCCTCCGGGTGGCGGAAGACGACGAGGGCGTCGCAGGCGAGGTCGAGGAAGTAGACGTCGTGGTCGACGACGAGGGCGCTCGCCGCCTGGCGCTCGACCTGCCGCCGGAGGAGCCGCGCCATCGCCATCCTCTCGTCGGCGTCCAGGTACGCCGACGGCTCGTCCAGGAGGTAGAGGGTCGCCGGCCGCGCGAGCGCGAGGGCGACCGCCGCGCGCTGGAGCTCCCCGCCGGACAGGTCCGGCAGCGCGACGTCCAGCACCTCGTCGAGGTGCAGGCCCGGGACGAGCTCGCGCTCGAACGTACGGGCGTCGAACCCCGGCTCGCCGGCGAGCGCCGTCGAGCGCTCGCGCAGGCTCCAGCCCTGGGTCGCCTTGAGGTACTGCGGCTTGTAGCTGACGCTGACCCCCGGTGGAGGCGCGCCCCGGGTGGGCGTCTCGGCCCCCGCCAGCATCCGGACGAACGTCGTCTTGCCGGTCGCGTTCGGCCCGACGATCCCGATCGTCTCCCCTTTGGCGATCTCTCCCGGGCTCGTCGAGAGCGAGAACGCCGGGAACTCCTTCGCGAGGGCGGGGAACCGGACGAGCGCGTTGGGCCGGGAGACCGGCCGGGGCGGATGCGCGACGAACCTTACCGGCTCGGGCCGGAACCGCACGTTCTCGTCCTTCAGGTAGCCGGTGAGGTAGGTGTTGATCGCCGTCCGCATCGCGAGCGGGTGCGTGATCACCCCGAACGCCGCCGCCTCCCCATAGATCAGGTGCGCCTGGTCCGCGAGATAGTCGAGGAGCGCGAGGTCGTGCTCGACGACGACGACGCTCTTGCGGGAGCCGAGCTCGCGCAGGATCCGGGCGACCTGGAGCCGGTGGACGATGTCGAGATAGCTGGACGGCTCGTCGATCAGGTACAGGTCCGCGTCGGTGGCGAGCGTCCGGGCCAGCGCGGTGAGCTGGAGCTCGCCTCCCGACAGCTCGCCCAGCCGGCGGGCCGCCTTCGCCTCGAGCCCGACCCGCTCGACCGCGGACCGGGCGGCCGGACCGTCCCCGACGTAGCCGAGGACGGTCGTGTCGTTCTCGGCGAGCCGGTCGACGTACTGGGGCTTGACGACCGTCCGCAGCTCCCCCCGGGCGAGCTTGTCGAAGTGGGCGTGGAGCGCGGTCCCCCGGAAGCGGGCGAGGACCTTCGACCAGTCGCCGGGCTGGCCGTAGTCGCCCAGGTTGGGGACCTCCACCCCGGCGAGGACCCGGAGCGCCGTCGACTTACCGGTCCCGTTCGGGCCGAGGAGGCCGGTGATCCCCGCGACCGGCGGGAGCGGCAGGCGATAGAGCCGGAACCCGTTGTAGCCGTACCGGTGGACGATCTCCGCCTCGTCGGCCTCCGGGGTGTTGAGGATCTTGATCGCGTCGAACGGGCACTTGTGGACGCAGATCCCGCAGCCGATGCACAGCGTCTCGGAGATCACCGGCTTGCCGAGCGGTCCCTCGACGATGCACTCCTGGCCCATCCGCACGGGCGGGCAGTAGGCCTGGCATTCCCACTGGCACTCCTTCGGGTGGCAGCGCTCGTTGAGGAGGATCGCGATCCGTGCCACGGCTCACGCCCCCGCCCGGTCGGCGACGACGCGGCCGTCGCGGAGCGTGAGGTGCCGGGAGGCGCGGGCCGCCACCTCGGGATTGTGCGTCACGAGGACCAGGGTCGCCTGCCGCGCGGCCCGCACCCGGACGAGGAGGTCGAGCACGACGTTTGCGCTGGCGCTGTCGAGCTCGCCGGTCGGTTCGTCGGCGAGGAGGAGCCCGGGCCCGTTCGCCACGGCCCGGGCGATCGCGACGCGCTGCTCCTCGCCACCGGAGAGCTGGTGCGGGTAGGCTCGCGCGCGCTCCTCCAGGCCGACCTCGCGGAGCAGGCCGGCGGCCCGCTCCCGCCGTTCGGCGCGCGGGACCCCCAGGGCCCGCATCGGCAGCTCCACGTTCTCGGCGGCGGTCAACGTCGGGAGCAGGTAGAACCGCTGAAAGATGAACCCGACCATCTCGAGGCGGAGCCGGGAGCGCTCGCGGTCGCTGCGCAGCCCGACCGGCGTCCCGTCCCAGCGGAGCTCGCCGTCCGTCGGGGCGTCCAGGAGCCCGACGAGGTTCAGCAGTGTCGTCTTCCCGCAGCCGCTCGGCCCCCCGACCGAGACGAACCCCCCCGCGGGGAGGTCCAGGTCGACCTCCCGCAACGCCCGGACCTCCTCGGCGCCGCCGGCGGCGTAGGTGCGGCTGACCTTCCGGAGCTCGACCCGAGGGGCGGCCGAGGAGCTCACCGGAGCGCCTCCAGGAGGTCAATCGACCACGCCGAGCGGACCGCGGCCAGGCTCGCCACGACCGAGAGCGCGACGACGGCCCCGACGAGCTCGAGGAGGAACACCGGCCCGAAGATGGCGAGCTGGGCCGCCTCCTGGACCGTGGCGCTCGCCCACGTGGCGAGCCCGCGGACGACCAGGTATCCCGCGGCCACGCCGACCGCGGCGCCCCCGGCGGCGAGCGTCGCGCCGTCCTGGACGATCGCCCCGGCCACCGACCACGCCGGGACGCCGATCGCCCGTCGGATCCCGATCGACCGCCGCTCGCGCTCGACGCGGCGGACCAGGACGAGCGCGAGGAAGAGCAGCCCGACCGCGAGCCCCACGGACGAGAGCGCGAGGTAGAAGCCGGTGAGGACGCTCGCGGCGGACCGCAGCTGGGACGCCTCCGAGCTCAGGGTCGTCACGGTGTACGCCGGGAACGCCCCCTGGACCTCGTTCGCGACGCGCGCGAGCGCCGCCGGGTTCTCCGCCGCGGATGGGGTGACGACGACCTCGATGGTGTCCGCTCCGTCCGGCACCACCGCGTGCGGTCCGCTCGCGTACCCGGCGAGGGTCTGCAGGTTGGAGAGGAGGAGGACGGCGGCGAAGGCGCCGCTGGGCTGCACCACGGAGAGCGGGGTCCCGAACAGGCCGGTCACGTTGTAGCGGACCCCCAGCGACGCGTTGGTCGTGGGCGAAAGGACGACGGAGCTCCCGACGCGGACGCCGAACTTCGAAGCGTACGTGCTGGAGAGCAGGACGTCGTAGGTCGTGGGGCCGAGGTAGGTCCCGTGGGCGAAGTGCACCGTGTCGTTCGGGTCGCCGAGGGGGAGCGGCAGGGGGAACAAGCCGGCCTCCGAAGGACCGAGCGTCGCGGCGAACGGGTAGGGGACGACCCCTTCGGCGAGGAGCGGCGAGACGTTCCCGCTCGCGTTGAAGGCGTCGACCGCGATGCTCAGGATCGGCGCCGCATCCTCGACGTTCGGCAGCGCGAGCAGCTTCGCCTCGTCCTGGTGGGCGTTCCCGATCCCGTGGAGGCCCTCCGCGCTCACGACGAGCTGGTAGCCGGACTGCTCCAGGCTCGCGAGCTCGTGCGCCGCCACTCCGCCGCCGACGCTGACGAGGACGACCGGAAGCGCGACCGCGGAGGCGATCGCCGCGACCGCCAGGACGGACTGCCAGCGGGCATGCCGGAGCGCCCGGGAGGAAGGATGGCGCCTCACGGGGCCCTCAGCTCCTCGGCGACCGGAAGCTGCATGGCACGCACGGCCGGCACGGTCGACGCGACCAACGCCACCGCGACGACGGCGGCCACCCCGGAGCCGATCACCGGCGGGTCGAACGAGACGAACGAGAACCCGGACGGGAGCCCCGACACGAGCCCGAGGAGGAACCGGTTGATGCCGACCGCCCCGACGTAGGCGAGCGGCAGGCCGATGGCGAGGCCCAGTGCACCAAGGAGGATCCCCTCCTGCACGACCTCGGCCCCCACGTCGGCACGGCGGTGACCGATCGCCCGGAGGAGGGCGAGCTCCCGGCTCCGGTCGTCCACCGACATCTGGAGCACGGTGGTGGCGAACAGGGTCGCCACGACGAGGCCGATGGCGCCGATCAGCACGCCGAACGTGCGGTAGACGTTGACAACGTGCTGGATCTCGCCGAGGAGGTTGGCGAGGGTGTAGACGGACAATTGCGGGAACGCGAGGGCGATCTTCGCTTGGTCGGCCGCCGGGTCGGTCGGATCGCTCAGATGGATCAGGACGAGCGTCGCGTAGTCGGTCGAGTTGCTGGCCCCCCCGACGAGCTGCTGAAGCTCGGAAAGGTAGACGAACGCGAGCTCCGCCGACGGGACGAGCCAGAACGCTCCGGAGATCCCGACGACGGTGAACTCCGTCGCGTTGGCGTACCAGCCGGGTAGCGCGGCGTCCGACGGTGGCGCGGCGGGGCTCGCCCAGACCGACTGCCCGACGTGGAGCCGAAGGACCCCGGCGAGCGACTGGTCCAGCACGATCTGGTGGGTCGGACTGCCCAGGAACGTCCCGTTCGCATAGTGGGGGTCTCCCGCCGCCGTGAACCCGGTCCCGTTGTAGAGGGTCGGCGTCTCGATCCCGCCCAGCTCGTCCGGGATCCAGCCGACCGCGCCGGACCCGGTGTAGCTCCAGCCGGCGGGGACCGAGCTGTGGTTCGCGGCCGACCAGAGCGACGCGTTCCCGAAGACCAGGTCGCTCAGCAGCCACGGGCTGGCCGCCGCGACGTTCGGGTCGGCGCGAGGGATCCCCGTCGTGAGGGCGTGGGCGTGCGGGATCGGGGGGGGCACGCCGCTCAGGGGCGAGCCGTTGCCCCCCGCGGAGCTCGTCGCGAGGAGGTCGACCCCGCTGGCGTACGCCAGCGTCGTGGCGCTCGTCTGGACCCCCGCGGAGAGGGCGAGCAGCAGCACGACCAGGCCCGACGCGAGCCCGATCCCGAGGGAGGTCAGCAGCGCGCGGCCGGGTCGGCGGCGGAGCGCGTCCAGCGCGTAGCGCACGTCCCTCTCCCTGGCCGTACCGCCCTAGCGGGCGGCGGGGCGACGGAGCTCCCCGAACGTGGTCCGGTGCGACGCCTCGACGTTGTACTTGTGGATCGACTCCTCGCTCACGGTCGTCGCCACGACGGCCACCGAGTCCGGCACGTGCGGGAACCGTTCCGGGAGGCTCGCGAGCAGGTCGCGCAGGACGTCCTCGACGAACTTCGGATGACGATGGGCGTTCAGCACGACCTGGCCCTCGTCCCCCCGCTTGAGGATCGCGTACGTCGGGCTCGATTGCGCTGCCTCGATCGCGGCGATCACCTCCTCGGCCTCCACGTCGGTGTCCCCGGCGAGCTCGAAGACCAGGCGGGTGCGGTTGCGCTGGTTGTGCGAGATCATCGGCAGGGCGGCGAGCCGGGGGTCGGCGAGCAGGGGGAACTCCGCGGTCAGGCGCTCCCGGCACGTCTCCATCGCGCACGGGCAAGCGGTCATGCCGACCGCTTCCGCCCCGACCGCCCGGTGGACCGTCACCGCGCCGTCGGCTCCCCGCGTCGCGCGGGCCTCGGCGACGAGCGTGTAGTCCTCGAAGCTGCGCTTCTCCTCCGAGACCCCCTGGCGGAGGAAGTACTCGGCCGACGCCTCCACGGACGCCTCCGTCGCGTAGCCGTGCCGCCGCAGGAGCTCCGCGGCGATCGCCGAGCAGGCGTTCTCCAGGCTCTCGACGGGGCGGGTGACCGTCTCGTCGACGATCTCGGCGAGGATCTCGGCGTTCCGGGAGAGGTCCGAGCCTTTGCGGCTCGAGGGAAGGTCGACCGCTACGTGGAACGTGACCGCGAGCGGGTGCGTTCGCCCGGCGCGCTGAACGTTGAGCGGTTTACGGATGCCGGATACCCCGACCGACCTCAACTTCATCCGGCCCCGGGCGGGCGCGAGCGCGTGGATGTCGGTAGGGGGCGTCACCGCCGGTCCACCGGCGCGCCGAATAAAGGCGCTCCCACTCGAGAGGGCCGGGGCGGCCCCGGCGCCCTCACCGTTATAGCACCCGGTCCGCTCCGGAAGGCGATGCACGACGCGACCGAAGCCCCCACGCCTCCCTCGAACGGCCCGATCGGGGCCGGTGGCGCCTACGCCGAGAGGGAACGGCTCATCACCGAGGGGCTGAAGCAGGTCTACGATCCCGAGATCCCGATGAACATCGTCGACCTCGGGCTGATCTACGGCTTCGAATGGAGCGGGAACGACGTCAAGCTCAAGATGACGCTGACCGCCCCGGGCTGCCCGGTCGCGGGGATCCTCGCCGAGGAGGTCAAGACGGTGATCGAGAAGGTCCCGGACGTCCACGGCGCCACGGTCGAGCTGGTCTGGGAACCCCCATGGAGCCCGGACCGGATGAGCGACTTCGCGAAGCGGCAGTTCGGTTACATGTAGACCCCTGTCAGGGGTCATCCCCCGTCCGGCGCCCACGACGCGTTCCCCGGGCGAGCTGAAGGAGAGGGGCGACGTCCCGAGCAGCCCACCCGCGTCTTCCCTAGTGAGGCAGGAAAGCGGCGGCGGAAGCGTGGACGTATGTAGCCTCACGCCTCGACGGCCAATCGAGAGGAGGGACTCGCGTGAAGGCCCCTACCCCACGGCGACGCCGCGGCCGACTACGGGGCGCGGTGCGGACCCGGGAGCTCCGCTGGGGCGATTTCAACGACCTCGTCCGGGGCTACTGGCATCTCTACGATGAGCGGGACGCGGGGGAGCCGCACGGTATCACGCTCCTCGCCCGGAAGCCGACCCTCGCGGAGGAGGTCGAATGGTTCTCCACGCTGTACCGGCGGGTCCTCGCCGGGGACGCGGTAGCCGTCGTCGCGGAGGTCGGGGGACGCGTCGTCGGTCACTGCACCGTGGGGCGCGTGGGGAGGGCGGCCGACGCCGAGAACGGCCACGTCGCGGAGCTCGGCATCCTCGTCGAGCATGGCTACCGCGGCCGAGGGGTCGGTCACGCGCTGTTACGTGCCGCACTACGCCGATCCCGGGACCGGTTCAAGGTCGTTCGCCTGGGGGTCCATGCGGACAACCCCGGGGCACGACGGCTGTACGAGGAGTTCGGCTTCCGAGGGATCGGGGCGGTTCCCGGGGGCTTCCGCCGCGGGGGCAAGGTCGTGGACGAAGGGCTGATGGCGCTCGAGCTGGGGCGCGCGCCGGGCCTCCGCACGAAGCGTTAAGCGGCACCCGAGCTCCCCCGCGCCGATGGTCCAGGACGACGCGTGGCGGAAGGAGCTCGAGACGGAGCGCGCGATGAAGAACGACTTCATGTCCCGGCACCCGGAGTCGCCGTTCGTCAGCGGACGCGTGCCGTTCCACGAGCTCGTCTACTTCCCCCCGGACCCGAGCTACCGCGTCACCGCGACCCTCGAGAGGGTCTCCCCGCCGGCCGAGGCGTACCTGCGCACCAACCGCGACAACCAGGCGGTGATGCGCTACCTCGGCGACCTCTCCTTCCTCCTCCAGGGCCAGGTGCTGGCGCTGCGGCTCTACCATGCCGGCGAGGGGGTCGGCACGGCGGTCTTCGTCCCGTTCCGGGACGCGACCAGTGGACGCGAGAGCTACGGAGCCGGCCGCTACGTGACGCTCGAGCTGAACGAGCAGGACGTCTACGAGGTCGACTTCAACCGGGCGTTCAACCCGTACTGCGCCTACACCGACGACTACGAGTGCGCGTTCCCGCCCGCCGAGAACGACCTGCCGGTGGCGATCCGCGCCGGCGAGAAGGTCTGGGCGGTCGAGCGGAACCCGAGGAGCCCGTCCGCGGTCGTCCTCGCCCGTCGTCCCGGCGCCGCGGCCAGGGCGAAGGCCTCGGCCCGCGCTGCGGTACCTCGGCGGCCTACAGGTGCGGCAGGACGGACGCGACGCCGTTCAGCACGAACTGCACCCCGAGGGCAGCGAGGATCAGGCCCAAGACCCGCGTCATCGCCATCACGCCGGTCCGGCCCAGCTTCCCGAGGATCGGCCGGCCGACCCGCAGGATCACGTACGTCGCGCAGGCCGTCACGAAGATCGCGACGAACGTCGCGACGATGAGCCACGGGTCGGTCCCCGCGCTCCCCTCGTAGATCATCACGGTCGAGATCGCCCCCGGACCGGCGAGCAGCGGGATCCCGAGAGGGACCACCGCGATCTCGTCGCGATGGGCGACCGCCACGTCCTGGTCCTGGGAGGTGAACTTCGTCCGTGTCATCTCGCCCTGGAGCATGTCGAACGCCACCAGGAACAGCAGGATCCCCCCCGCGATCTCGAACGCCCCGAGGGTGAAGCCGAACGCCGCGAACAGGAACCGCCCGAGCAGGGCGAACAGCACGAGGACGGTCGCGAAGACGATCACCGCCCGACGCAGGACGACCTCGCGGTCGGCCTCGGAGAGACCCTCCGTCAGCGCGACGAAGAACGGGAGCGTCCCGACCGGGTCGACGATCGCGAAGACGCTGATCAGGACGGCCGCGTAGATCGCCAGGTCGGTCATACCGCCTCTACGTCCCCCACGGGCGGAGTGTCACCGCCCTTCAATCCTTTGCCCGACCTCGCCGCTCCGGCTCGTCGACCGTCCCGGCGTCCTCCGACCCGTGGGGGCCGGACGAAGCGATCGTGACCAGCTTTGCGCGGGGGCGACGGCCATGACCGCGGGAGGCAGGCGCTGATTCGAGCGACCTAGCGTTGTCCCGCGGGGGCACGGGGTGCCCACGGCTCACCGTGCGGCCCCTGAGGCGCAGGACGAGCGGCTCCTTCTGGGGGTTCGCCAGCATCAGGACGTGCGAGCGCTCGTCGCTCGGCTCGAACAGGAGCCGCGCCTTCCCGGTGAGCCGGATGCGCTGGATGACGGGCCCGCCCACGGGCCCGACGAGGAGCAGGAACGAGCGCCCCGGCCTCGGGTTCTCGAGCCCGACGTCGATCTCGCACGATGGCCGAGCGAGGAGCACCTCGAGGCGGACCGTCGAGACCGGGTCGAGGACGAGGTAGCGGGGCAGGCGCCCGAGCGTCAGCGCCACACCACTTCTAGCTCCGAAGAGCAGAAAACCCTGACAGGCGAGCCCCGAGAGGCGCGTCGCGGGGAACGTTAAATCGCGTCCCGAACGTGGCGGGCCCGTATGGCGGCGAAGCGCAGCGCGCAGGCGGTCTGGGAAGGGGATCTGGCCCATGGGCACGGCACGGTCAAGGGCACGAGCGGGGCACTGGGCGAGGTCCAGGTCTCCTGGCCGGCGCGGACGGAGGCCCCCGGGGGCAAGTCGAGCCCCGAAGAGCTGCTCGCCGCCGCTGAGGCGTCGTGCTTTTCGATGGCCCTCTCCGCCGGCCTCGGCCGCGCGCAGAAGCCTCCCCGCCGCCTCCAGGTGACCGCGACCGCGACGTTCGACAAGGTCGGCGACGCCTGGAAGGTGACGACGATGGAGCTCGACGTGGTCGGAGCCGTCCCCGGGATGACGGCGCCCGAGTTCGAGGCGGCCGCGAAGGCGGCGAGCGAAGGCTGCCCGATCTCAGGGGCCTTGAAGGGCAACGTCGCGGTGAGCGTCCGGTCCCGGCTCGCCTAAAGGGCGGGCTCGAGAGGCACGCCGTCGGACGGTCCGAAGCGGGTCGGGCGTGACGCATCCCTGGAAGGCGTTCCGGGTCCGACCCGGCAGGCCGGTCCGCCTCGCCACCTGGGACCCCAACGAGCGGGCCGCCGGCGCCCGCAGCGACAAGGAAGCGAAGGCGACCCTCGAACGGGTCCTCCCCAAGATCGACCGGCTCCAAGGGCTGCTGTGGGCCGAGCGGCGGCGAAAGATCCTGATCGTGCTCCAGGGGATGGACACGGCGGGCAAGGACGCGACGATCCGCCGCGTGTTCGAGGGGGTCAACCCCCAGGGGGTCCGCGTCGCGCGCTTCGGCCCACCGACCCCGGAGGAGCTCGCGCACGACTTCCTCTGGCGGGTCCATGCCCGGGTCCCGCGTACCGGCGAGATCGTGATCTTCAACCGCAGCCACTACGAGGACGTTCTCCAACCCCGCGTCCACGGCGAGCTCTCGGAGGACGAGGTGAGCCGGCGGTTCCGGGCGATCCGCGGCTTCGAGCGGCTCCTGACCGCCGAGGGAACGACCCTGCTGAAGTTCTTCCTCCACATCGACCGCGCCGAGCAGGCCCGACGGCTGCAGGCCCGCATCGACGACCCGACGAAGCGGTGGAAGTTCAGCCCCCACGACCTGGTCGAGCGCCCGCTCTGGCGGCAGTACGTCCGGGCCTACGAATCGCTCCTCGAACGCACGAGCACGCAGGACGCGCCGTGGTTCGTCGTGCCCTCGAACCACCCGCTCTCCCGGGACGTCGTCGTCGCCGAGATCCTCCTTCGGGCGCTCGCACGCCTCCGGATGCGGTACCCTCCGCTCGACCCCGAGGTCCGCGCCCAGCTCCGCAGGCTCGGCCCGCTCGTTCGGCGTCGTTCGTCCGCCTGAACCCCGGCCCGAGGCCGGGCCAGGGCGGCACGGGACACGACGGCCCGCGTTGCCGAACCGCCTACCCCCGTCCCCACTCGCCGAGCCGGCGCTGGACCGACGGTCTCCGCGTCGCCGCCGGTGGGGCGGCGTCCCCCGGCGGGGCGCCCTCGGCCGAGGGGTCGTCGAGCGGGGCTTCGTCCTCGTCCCCCCGAGGGAGCAGGGCGCGAACGGCCGCGCTCGCCGGCTCGGAGCCGAGGAGGGCCGCGACCTCCTCCGCCGAGAGGTCGAGCTCCGCGACGATCGCCCGGGCGAGACCGACGCGGGTCGGGGACCTGGGGACCCGGCCCAGCCCGGCGAACAGCGCCTCGACGAACGGCAGCGCGATCGCCCGGCTCTTGCTCCGGGAGAGGTGCAGCCGGGCGCCCAGCTTGCGTACGACGGCGTCGCGCACCGCGCGGGAGGCGCGCGAGCGTCCCATCTCCCCGAGGAACGCGGGGAACTCCGCGTGCCCGCGACCGCCGGAAGGCCGGTCCCGGACCGCCAGGCCGGCGCCGCCCGTCAGCAGCTCTGTGGCGTAGCTCCAGAGCCCATACGCCCTCCAGCGGCGGGCGCGCGCGAGGAACAGTTCGGCCCGCGCCACGACCGCGAGCCCGGCGTCCCGGTGCTCCGGGTCCTCCGCGAACCACGGGACGTTCTCTTCGACCCACGGAAGGAGGTCGTCCGGGGGCGCGTCGAGCCGGTCGTGCACCTCGACAGAACGGTAGTAGCGGGGCCGGCTGAGGACCTCCTCCGTGAGCCCGGCGAAATCGCTCGCCACGTCGCGCATCCCGAGGAGCTCCCGCTGCCCCTCGCCCGGGGGGAGCGGAGCGATCGCGTCGAGGTCGTTGAGCGCGGCCCGAAGGTCGCCGCCCGAACGGCCGACGATCGCCTCCAGGACGCCAGGCCCAAGAGCGAGCCGTTCCGCCTGGGCGATCGACCGGAGCCGACCGGTCACGTCCCGAGGGTCGATCGGCCAGAACCGGATCGTCCGGGCGGAGGTCCGGAAGACCGGGGAGTAGCGCGTCAGGGGGCGGTCGTCGTTCACCGTGAGCACGAGCGGCTGGCGGCTGGCGCGCACGAGCCGGGCGATCGCGCCGAGCCCACCCCGGTCGCCGGTCTCCACGAGGCGCCCGGCGTCCCTCCAGTCGCCGAGGTCCTTGCGGGCGGCCGCGAGCTTGCCCCAGGCCGCGTTCCCCGGGCTCTTCGGGACGGAAGCCCAGCTCTCGAACCGACGCACCTTACCGTCGGGGACCAGTCCCCAGGCGGCGTTCAGCGCCTCCACCGAACCGTAGCGCCCCTCGAGAAAGGCCCGCAGCGCGACCGGCTCCCGTACGACGCGCGCCCCCTCGCTGGTCCGGCCCCCGGTGAGGCAGTCGGCCTCATCGAGCAGGACGAGCGTCCTCGCGGGGCCGGTGCGCCGGCTCGAGACGTCGAGGGCATGGGTGATCGACGCCCGCCCCGCGACCCGTTCGATCGCCGCCTGGTTCCGGGCGTCCGAGGCGTTCATCTCGACGAGGGTCCACCCCCGCTCGGAGGCGAGCGCGACCGCCGCGCTGGTCTTGCCGACGCCGGGGGGGCCGACCAGGATCACGGCGCGACGCGCCGGGGGGCTCTTCCCTGTCCAGGCGTCCGCCCAGGAGGCCAGCTCCGCCACCGCCCTCGGGTTGCCGACGAGGTCGCGCAGGCGGTCCGGACGCCACCGCTCGGTCATCGGACGGCGGTCCGCGACGGTGACCGACAGAGGCATGGCGGTCCCATTCGCGCCCTCGCGATAAGCCCGCCGAGCGGGCTTCGGGGGCACGTCGAACGGTTCAAGGGCCCTGCCGTCGTGTCGTAGGGCGATGGAGCGCACGGCCCCACCGGGGATCCCACGACGGCGGCCGTTCGTGGGCGCATCGTGCGAGCTCTCAGCACTGACGCTCACGGTGGGCCGGAGCCCCGGGCCCACCGACACGAACGCTGCGGTCGCGCTCCTCCGGAGGGCGCGCGAGGCGGGCATCACCACGTTCGACACTGTAGAGTCCCCGGACCCCGACCTGGGCGAGGCGCTCCTCGCCCGAGCGTTCCCCGACGGTGACCCGAACATCGTCGTCTTGGCCCACGGACGGCCGCCGCGGGCCCCCACGCCCGGGGCTCGCGCACCCTCGGTCCAGAGCCCCGTCACGGCGCTGGCCGACAGCGGTCCGCGGCGCGGCCACGCGGCGGCGCCCCAGCGGCTTCGGCATGTGTACGAGCTCGAGATTGCGGAGATCTCCGGCAGCACCGGGAGCGCCCCGGGCACCCAGCCCGGCGAGGTGGAGGTCCTGCGGTGCCGGTCCGTCGACGACCTCGACCGCGCTGCGCTGCTCCCGGGTCCCAGGCTCCTCTCCGGGTCGTTCTCGCTCCTCGACCGGAGCCTGGGGGAGACCTCCACGAGAAGGCTGGAGCCCGGTTCGTACTCTTGGATCGTTCGCGACCCGTTCGCCGCCGGTCGGTTGGACGCGAGCCGTTTCGCCGCGGGCTCTTCCGCCATCCCTGCCTCCGCCCCGAGGACGGTCCGGGAGCTCGAGGCCGAGTTCGAACCGGTGGCGCGTCTCGGTTTCCTCGCGAGGCCCCGGCAGCGCACGCTGGCCCAGGCCGCCCTCCACTTCGTCCTAGGCCACCCGTGGGTGGTGAGCGCCTGCATCCCGGCTCCGGCGCCGGAGCGCTGGACGGAGATCGTCGGGTTCGCGACATCGCCTCCGCTCGACGACCAGGACAAGGTCCGGCTCGGGCTCGCGAGCGGACATGCGCGACCGCGCGCCGAGGGGGCGGGGGGTCCGCGATGACCGACGCGCCACGCCGCCGGCCGCCCCGCGCCGGCGACCTGGTCCCGGAGTTCTCGGGCGCCACCGATGCCGGCGCGGTGGTCACGACCGGAGGCCTCCTCGGTCGGGCTACGGTCCTCTTCTTCTACCCGAAGGCAGGGAGTCCGGGCTGCTCGATCGAGTCCCGTGGGTTCGCCCGCCACCACGCCGAGTTCGAGGCCGCCGGGGTCCGCGTCGTCGGCATCAGCGTCGACGGACCCGACGCCCAGCGCCGTTTCCGCGAGAAGTGCGACCTTCCGTTCGACCTGATCACGGACACGCAGGGGGAGATCAGCGAGCGTTTCGGCGTCCTGGGCGCCCTGGGCGTCGCCCGACGCACGACGTTCCTCCTCGACCCGACGGGTCGGATCGTGGACGTGGTCCGTTCCTGGCGGCCGACGCGCCACGTCGACGTGGCTCTCGAGCGGCTCGTCCGGGTTCGGCGGTCTGCTGGCGCCGCAGGCCCGCCGCCTGCCTCCCCGGAACTGTAAGTTCCCTACACGTCGACCGTCGTTCGATGACCCCGCACGAAGCGGCCGCTCGGGTGGGCGCCACGGGGCGTCTGAGGGGAGAAACCACGGAACCGAACCGCCTGAGGCCCCGCTCGGGCCGGCTCGAGGCCCGGTAGCAGTCAATAACTCCCAAGAGGGTTCAGGGTTACCGACGACTCTCATGACCGGCTGCGGTGGGCCGTCACGCCGAGGGTCCCTCCCTTCCGGAGAGGCCCTCCCCCTGTTGGCCCCCCGCCACGGGAGAGCGGCATGACCGACCCGGCACGCTCAGGTAGCGGGTGGGGGCTCTCGGCCCGGGCCGGCCCCGGGAGCGGAGGCGCATGACCGCTCGGCGAGCCGGGAGCACCGGTCCCATCCGCAACCCGCTCGCACCCCTCGCTCTGAGCGTGGCCGGCGGCGGGGCCACCGCGGGGTTCGCGGCCTTCTACCTGAGGCCGGCGCTGGACGACGTCGCGCATTGCCGCTCCTCCACCGGCGGGACGGGATGCGCCTCCCATCCTTTCTGGGGATTCTCTCCGGAGCTCTACCTGGCGGCCTGCGCCATCGGGGTGGCCGCCGGGCTCCTCATGGCGATCGTCGGGGTGCTCACGTTCCGGGGCTGGCTCGACGCTCGTCGCGGGGGATACGGCCTCGTCGCCCTCAGCGCGGCCGGGGTGATCGCCTACGGTGGCTTGGGCGCGGGCGTCGCGGCCGGCGTGGCCGCCGGGGCGTTGCTCGTCTCCACGGCATCCGCCCCTGCGCCGGCGCCGCCGGAATGGACCGGGTCGCTCCCCGCCGGAACGCCGCCGGCGCCTCGCAACGCGAAGCGCGTGCTGACCGCGAGACCCCCGGTGACCGAGTGGGAGGGGGTTTTCGCCGCCGCCCCCGCAGGGCCGCCCGGTGGAGGTCGCGGCCGGGTCGTCCTGCCCCAGGCCGACCGGCTCGCGGCCGCGCTCCAACGGAGCGGCGCCGCGCCGGGCCCCGGGACGTCGGGCCCGACACCGGTCGTGGTCCTTCCCCCACCCCCACTTGGGCTCCGCGGGATCTCCAGGCCGGCGGCCCCAACGCCGAGGATCGCCGAGCCAGAGCGACCCGCTCCTGAGCCCACGAGCTCACGAGGCCCGGCCGCGGGGAGTTGGCGGCCGGAGCCCTCAGAGATGGCTCCGTGGGCCGGTGGGGTCCATCCCGCGCTCACCCCTGCGGCGCCCGCGGAGCCTTCCGCCCCAGCGGCGCCGCCCGCCCCGCGACCTGACCGGGCTCCCGCGGCGCGCCCGCCTCCGCCTGCACCGTCGGCCGGCGGAGCCCGGGCCGCCGCCGGCCTAGCCCCCCGACCGCTGGCCGAGTCACAACGTGAGACCCGTCCGTCGGCTGCGGCGCGGGAGCCCCGCTCGGCGTCGCGGCCTGGCCTCCCCTCGGAACGCTTCGCCTCGACGCGACCTCGGGGCCTGCACCGGACCCAGGGTCCCCTGACCGCGCCCTCACCGACCCGCGCGCCGGCGTCCGGTCCGGTCCCTCGCGCGGAGCCGCGGGCCGAGGCTGCACCGCTGGCGGACCGAGCTCCCCCGCCCGCCCCGCAGGTCGCACCCCAGGTCGTCAGCCCGCCCGCCCCCCGACCTGACAGCCCGCCCCCGGCGCCGGACACTGCTCGGCCGCCGGCACCTACGGTGCCGCTCGCCAAGGGAAGAACCCGCGCATGGAAGTGTCCGGCCTGCGGCCTCATCAACGCCCCGTGGTCCCCCCGCTGTACGAAGTGCCAAACGGTCGCCGTCGACGTGGGATAGTCGCGCCCGGTACCGGCGGTGGGGCCGGATGCGGACGGACGGCCCACTCGCAGGGAGACGCCGGGGGAACCCGGCGGTGAGGTCAGGTCGGCTCGTCGCTGGGGCTGATGAGCTTGGGACCGGTACACGGTCCGCCGCTCTGCCCTTGCGGCCAACGGGCAGAAGTACAGCTCTGTCAGTCGTCGGGTAGGCGGAATCGATGTCCGATACCGTTCCGCCGACGCCTCCGCCGCGGGTCGCCACGACACCGCCGTCGCCGCCGAGACATCGGGTGCGGGCTTCGCCGTTGGAAGCTCCCACACTCGCGTTCCTCATCGCGTCGCTCGGGGGCTGGTTCGTCGTGGTCGAGGGCATGCTCCTCCTGGGCGGAGGCGGAGCCGTCTTCCAGGTGGGCTTCGCCGTCCCACCGAGCGATGCGGTCGAGCTCGGCGGGATCGGCGCCACGCTGGGCCTGGGCATCGTGGGCGTCGGGTTCTTCCTTCACGAGACGGAAGGCCACCGAAAGGGTGGAGGGGTCGCTACGGTCGTGCTCGGCGCACTTTCCATCGTGAGCGGCGGGGGATTTCTGATCGGTCTCGGCCTCACCGTCGCCGGAGGCTTGATCGCCGCGTTCAGCAAGCCGACGCCGCTCTACCACCCCGGTCACGGGGGCTATCGCTGAGGTGGATCGGCGCCGAACGCGCGGGACTCCCGACTCCCGTCGACCGTGGTGTGGGCGCCCTGGTCCCAAGCGACCGGTGAGGCGCCACGGTCCAGCCGGCGATCGGCGCGCACGGCACGCCAGGGCGGGCGTCCCGCCTCACCGCGGCACGGACCGGTCCGGGTCGAGGCCCAGCCGACCCAGGGCCGTCAGCAGGGGAACCGGCGGGCCGTCGCGCTCGTGCGCTGCACTCTTCACCTCGGTCAGGGAGCCCGCTTCCCAGGACCGGTTGCTCGGGACGTCCACGCGGAAGATGCGGTCGAAGGTGCGGACCATCGCTTCCGACGGCGGGGCTCGGGAGGTCACGATCATGGTCAGGCCCTCGTCGTGGAGGGTCTGGTGGAGGCGAGCGGCTTCAAGGGTCTCGGCCCGCAGGGTCGCCGACAGCGCGTCGACGTTCGCGAGAAGGACCACCCCGTGGCCGTCGGAGGAGATCGCCCGAGCCGCGAGCCGTTGGAACAGCTCGGGCAGCGCGAGATGGTTCAGCAGCCGGGCCTCGTCAAGGCCCTGGGCAGGCGCGACGAGCTGCCGCAGAACCTGCCGGTCCGAATTCGAGGGGCGGAGGAGCGACTCCTCGACAGGGTCCACCGCGGGCCGCCCCGAGCGCGCTTCGACCCAGGACCGGGCGGAGTCGCCCGCCGACGGCACGCCCGGGTCGGCACAGTCCGCCCAGGCGAACGATTCCGTCGCCCTCAACGCAAGAGCGACCGCCACCGCGGCGATCGCCAGCTCGTCCGAGCCGTGGACGAGGATCGACTCGGCGCGGTGGCGCACGGGGGACAGGTTGGGTGGCATCGCGGTTCCGCCCGAACGGGCACTACACCGCAGGGTCGCCTCGTCGGATGAGCACGACCCGAACCGGTTCGGGCCCCCGAAACGGTTCGGCCGCCTCGTGGCCCCAGGCGGTCACCCGGGGGCGGTCGTCGGCTGCAGCGCACTCTCGAGGAGCTTCTTCTCGATCAGCGCGATCGCCTCGGACGTCGACGACTTGCTCCGACCCAGCGCCCGGGCGAGCTCGGTCAGGGTGATCCCCCTCGGTACCGCGAAGTACCCCGCAGCCATCGCTTGGGCAAGCAGTCGGTGCTGGGATTCGGTCAGCAGAGGCAGGTGGCTACGCAGTGGTCGGCGGCGTATCGACACCACGCTCACCTCCTTCGTACGGCTCCGCGCGAACCGGAGGACCTCGTCGAACTCGGCCCTCCGACCGACGACCTCCCAGGTGATGAATCCGCCCTGGATCCGGAGCGGGAACTGGATCGGGAGCTTCAGCCGGCGGTACGCGTAGACCACCGGCGGATTCCGGTAGGTCACCCGGTAGAGACAGCCGTCGGCGACTTCGGCGAGGCTCTCCACCCGGACCACATCCGCGTACGACTCGATCTCCGCGGCCCAGGCCCCCGGCGGATGTCCGCTGATCCAGTAATCGGAGATCGAGGTGTCCTCGGTGAGGTCCGTCCGGTTGAGGGCCTCCAGGCGAAGGGCCCGGTGCCGTTCCGAGAACCCGCCGGTCCAGAGGTCCGGGGGGATCCGAAGGCGCAGGGTGGCGACGAACAACGGCGCCTCGGAGTCCTGTTCCAGAGGGTCTCGGAGCCGGCTCAGCTCCGGACGTCCCTGCCGAGCCTCGCGTTGCATCCCCTGCCCTCCCGGCGCACGGCGGCGCGCGCCGACGAACGCCCCTGATGGCACAGCCCGAGAACGCCCCTCCCCCCGTATCCGCCTCCGAGTATTTGCTACGATGGACCGGCACGGTCAGGGGCTCGATAAGCCTCCGTCGTGCTGCCGGTCCAGGAGACCCCTACGTAGCGGCGAGGGACTGTGGTCCACCGGTCGTGCGGCAGCGGGTCGGCGGCCGGCCTAGGCCGACGAGCGCGGCCCCGGAGTTGAGAGGATCATCGAGGCGATCTTGGGCGGAGAGAACCCCTGGTAGGAGTGGAGGACGACCACGGCGCGCTTGGCGACGGTCGCTTCGTTCGTGCGCCTCACCAGGCGGCTGAGCGCCTGGCCTTCCTCGTCCGATAGCTCGCGGACCCGCAGCCTCGGGAGAGGGTCATTCCCTCCTCCGGGAAAGTACCTGCGCTAGAGCCCCAGAACCTCGAACTACTCAGCTAGACGCGGCACTAGCGCGGCTCTTTCCGTCCCTCGCGCGAATCCATCGTGACCTTCCAGTCGGTCTTGGCCACGGTCTCCGGTTCCACGCTGCGATTGATCGTGAGCTCGTTGATGATCACGAGCATTTCGAGGGTCATCACGAGGTTAGAGACGATCCGCTGGGCGGCGACCGCTACCCGGCGGTCGGCGACGCGCCGGGCGAGAACGTCCCCGAGCGTCAGGTTGGCCGACAGGGCCCGGTCGAGCTCATCCAGGGTTGCGTTCGCGTCCACGACCGAGAGACGGCTGAAGGCGTCCATCGTCCGCTCGAGCAACGTGTCGACGACGGTCATCAACGCGACGAGGTCCGAGATCGCCGACTTCGGCATCCGGTGGAGACCGTCGAGGTGCTGGCCGAGCTCGCCCGCGACGCCCGACGCGAGGTCGCCCGTGACCTCGAGGATCTTGGCGATCAGGCGGCTCCCGATCTGGTAGTGGTGGCTCTCCACCCCGATGTCGCGGGCGATCTGGAAGTCGTCGGAGGCGAGGAGGAGCTGACGCACCATGAGGAGGTAGAACCGGTCGACCTCGTCCTCCATCGGTTCGAGGAGCTCGAGCGCGGCGACGCTCCCGCCGGTGAGGACCGTCCGGCACGTCTCCAATTCGGTCCGCAGGATGCGAACGACCTGGCCCATCAGGCGCTGGAAGTGGTACTTCCCGGGGTCGATGAAGTTCTGCACTTCCATCGCCCCCGACTCCTCCTCGACGACCGTCATGCCGAGCACGTGCGCGACCGTGCGCCGGATCTCGGTGCGCTGGTCCGGCGTCAGCCCCGACCTCGACGTCACGAGGATCCGGTCCTGACCGGTGATGTACGCTCCGATGAGGAGACGGGCGAGAAGACGCGGCGGCGCCTCGCTCGCATCGACGCGGAGGAGCTGCTGGCGCGAGCCGACCGCGTCCTCGCCCCGCGTGGGGCTGATCTCGAGACGACCCTCCCCGAGGTCGCGGAAGCGCAGGGTGTCCCCCGTCTGGAGGTTCATCGAGTCGGTCCACGCCTTCGGGAGGGTGATCGAGAGGGACGAGGAACCGGTCCGCTGCACCCGTCGTGTGAAGCCGGGGCCCCCGGCGACCTCCTCGCGGTCGGGCTTCGCAGTACGGGGACGCACCATCGCCAGTCCATGGGCTCCAGTACATTAATCGTCGGTCCATACCATGTCGCGCGAGAAAGGCCTGGGCGACCCTCTCTCCTTACTCTCCTTACGGCCGGGACCGGACCCGCATCACCTGGTATGCCGTTCGGTCGCCCAGAGGAAGCCCATGCGACTAGGAGCGGAGTACCGGGTGTTCGACCGAGCGAACTGGCGCCGAAAAGCGCGCGTACCGTCGCGGGTACGGCGCGAAGCGACCGAGAAGCCGGCGGTGGACGTGCAGGGCCGGCGGCCGCTGGAGGTGTGACGATGGCGTTCATCGATTTCCTGGCGTTCCAGGAAGTGCTCCTCCTGCTGGCGGCCGTGATGGTCTGTTACGTGGGCGTCACCGTGGCGTTCGCGATGCGTCGGAACGACCCGGCCGGGGTGAAGAGCGCCCTCCGCAGCGGCGCGATCCCCCTGGGGAGCGTTGGGGCGATCGCCACCGTTCTCGCGGTCTGGGCCGAGATCAACTGGCCCTTCCCCGCGATCCCCAACACCAACATGGCGAGCTACAACGTCTTCTTCACTGACGTCTACTTGCTCTTCGGGCTCACCCTCGTGGTCTTGGCCGTCACGATGGCCGCCTCCCAGAAGCTGCAGTTCGCGGGCCTGTTCGGGCTGGTGGCCGGCGGCGTCACGATCTCCTACGGCTACGCGGGCTACGGCTTCGGGATGACGAAGGATCCCCTTGAGACGTTCCTGCTCTACGGTGCCTTCGGCCTCTCGGGGGTCCTCGCGTTCCCGGCGACCCTCATCGTCGACCACTTCCAGACCCACCCCGAGAGCAGCCTCTTCGTTTCGAAGGCCCCCCTCGCCCGCCGCCGCCCGTCGTTCCTCGGGGCGAGCCGCGCCGTCCAGCCGGTCGTCCCTGCAGGCACCTCGGGCGCTGAGGACCCGACCCCTGGCGTCATCGGCAGGTTCCACGTGCCGATCTACTTCAACGCGGCCCTGATCGCCTTCATCGTGATGATGGCGCTCGCGGGCATCGCCGCGCTCCTCTACCTGAACACGACCCTCCCGGGGCACCTCGCCTCGGCCCCGTAGGACGGACGGATCAGGTAGCCGAGCGAGCAGGGGAGCGCATGGGGTCCCGCGGGTCGGCGGTCAGCACGGCACGACGCCGTCGCCCAGCCGACCCGCCCTTTCCGAAGACCCCCATGATCGCTCCCCACGACCTCGGGCGTGGACGGCTCGAGGAGGGGATCCCGAACGGACGGCCCCAGAAGGTGCTGCGCATCGACGCGTCGGGAGCCCCGCCGACGCTGATCGGCCGGCTCCTCGTCGGTAGCTACATCACGGGGCAGGACCAGGTCCTGGTGACCGCGCGGGGGGGCCTGACGAACTCCCAGCGGAAGGAGGTCCGCCGCGTGGTCGAGCGGCTGTTGGGGATGAGCGTGGTCGGCGAGAGCGCCGCCGTCGTCGAGGTCCAGAACTTCATCGACCCGAGCAAGTACGAGCTCCCCCCGCTCCTCCACCGTGTGGTCGAGATGCTGCGGGAGGAGCTCCAGATCTGCCGCGCGGCCCTGGGCGGCGACACGGCCGCGCCGCTCGGCCGGATCGAGGGGATCGAGGAGGAGGTCGACCAGCTGTACCTCCTCATGGCCCGACAGCTCCTGCTCTCCTCCGACAACCCCCAGATCGCAAGGGACATCGACGTGGTGAGCCATCACTACCAGATCGGCTCGCGGCTCGTAGTGAAGGTGCTCGAGGTCACCGGCGACCTGATCCACGGGATCGGGACCGACCTCGAGCAGAACCTTCCGGGCCTGCTCCGCATGCCCCACACCCTGACCCGCGAGCTCGTCGCCCGGGTGCGTCGGCTCGAGGACGTGCTCACCCGGACGATGGATGCGTTCGCAGCGCTGTCCGTCGTGGAGGCGAACGCGACACTGAACCGGATCGCTGAGGCGCTTCCCAAGGATACCTTCCTGGGGCAGCTCATCGCGCGGCGTGCCCCAGACCACCGGACCGCTGTGGCTGCTCAGCGGATCGTCTGCAACCTCGTCATGGCGCTCGAGATGCTCGTCATCGCGAACGAGGTCACCATCAACCGGTGCGTCGAGCCGGAGACCGTGGCGCTCACCGGCACTCGCGTCGCGCTCGGGCCGCGGAGCGGGGCACGATCCCCGCCGCTGGCTCGCCCCGCCGTCCTCGCGCCTCACGCTTAGGCCCAAGCCACGCCCGAGGGGGGCTTCTCCTCGGAGCGGGGCGGCTTACCGCGCCGGACTCGGCCCGGACCTCGGCGATGCACCGACGCCGTAGCGAGGTTGCTTCCCACACCCTATCCATCGGCCGCTGGACCGCGTGGGCGGCGGGGCCGGCGAGACCGGGCCTCGAGCCCTTCCCTCGCCGTTCGGCCCTGCGACGCGGCAGCGGTCGCCACAAGTCGGACCCCGGGGTCGACGCGAGCCGGAGGACCCTGCGAGGAGCTCTCCTCGGCCGTACGTGCGACGCCCATCACGTCACGGTCCTCAAGTAACCATGTTTATCACACTGATCCACTCAGCCCCCGCTCGAGGGTCCTGAACCCCCCTGCTGGGGAAGGTTGCTCTGCCGTGGACCGCGACCCTGCCCACCGGCGGGCCGGCGGGGAGGGCCGAAGTTAATGCACCATACTTGCGGACCCGTGGCCCGGACTTATAGCCGTCGTCCCCCGGACACGATCATGGATGGCCGTGCTGCCACCTCCACCGGGGGGGACGTTCGCCAGTTCGTCGAGCCCGACCGTACGCATGCCTCCACGGACATCCGAACCGGCGGACCTTGCATGACCCCCGGCCGGCTTGGTCCTGCCGCCGAGGTTCGGTCGGCCCCTCCCTTTCCGATCGCGGAGATCGAGAAGCTGTCCATCTTCGGCGGGCGGGGACGCCAGGGAGAGGAGGAACGCGTCGCACGAGTGGACCTGCGCATGGGCGAGGTAGCGAGCATCGTGGGACCGACCGGGTCGGGAAAGACCGAACTGATCAACGACATCGAGCGGTTCGCTGACGCGAACACACCCTCCGGACGGCGGATCCTCGTCAACGACGCGCCGGTCCCCGAGGAGGCGATCGGTGAGCCCAGCCGCAATCCGGTCGCCCTCATCACCCAGCATACGAACTTCCTGTCCGACCTCCCGGTCCGCGAGTTCCTGCGCATCCACGCCGAGATCCGCCGGGGGGCGGACGTCGCGGCCCTGGTGGGCCGGACGGTGGAGTTCGCCAACGAGCTAACAGGCGAGGCGATCGACCTCGAGAGCGCGATGACCGAGCTCTCCGGCGGTCAGACCCGAGCGCTCCTTATCGCGGACGCGGTGGTGATCGGGAACTCGCCGATCATCCTTCTGGACGAGATCGAGAACGCGGGGATCCACCGGACCCGCGCCCTCGAGCTCCTCCGCCGCTACCGCAAGATCTTCGTCTTCGTCACCCACGATCCACGGATCGCGCTCCTCTCCGACGTTCGGGTGGTGATGCGGAACGGCGCGATGCAGAAGCTGATCCCGAAGGACGCCCGCGAGCGACCGGTGGCCGATGCGCTGAGTCGCCTCGACGATATCATCCTCGAGTATCGGGCGAAGATCCGAGCCGGCGACCCTCTGGACGGCGACGCGCTAGGGCAGCGGCTCGCCAGCGCCTTGGTCCCCGAGATGACCGTCCGATGAAGGCGATCACCTGCGCCGGCCCGCCGACGAGCGGCAAGACCACGGTCCTCAAACAGGTCGCGCGGCGGCTGATCGCGACAGGGCACAGGCTGGCCTACCTCAAGACCGACGTCCAGTTCACCAACGAGGACGAGGAGTTCCGGACCCGTTTCGGGATCCCGGCCAAGAAGGTCTATTCCGGGGAGCTCTGCCCGGACCACTGCAACGTCATGGTCCTCGGAGACGCCGTCCGCTGGGCGGCGGCGGAGAAGGCCGACACGCTCCTCGTCGAGACGGCCGGCCTCTGCCTGCGCTGTTCGCCGTACATCGAGGACTCCCTGGGCGTCGCCGTGCTCGAGGCGACCAGTGGGATGAACCTCCCGCGGAAGATGGGGCCGCTCCTGTCGCTTGCGGACGTCGCGGTGGTGACGAAGATCGACCTCGTCTCTCAAGCGGAGCGCGAGGTCTTCCGGGCGAACGTCCTCTCCGCGACGCGGGCCACCGTGATCGAGACCGACGCCCTGCACGGCATCAACATCGACCGCCTGGTGCAGCGGATGAGGCTGGCCCCGGAGCTCTCCGGCCGACTCATGCTCCGGGGGAACCCACCGGTCGGGGTCTGCACGATCTGCGTGGGCAAGAAGGAGATCGGCTGGCAGCAACACTTCGGCGTCGTCCGGCAGCTCGAGGGAGACACGTTCTACCGGGGGGAGTAGATGGCCCGGATCTATCTGGACCACGCCGCCTCGACGGCGGTCGACCCGCGCGTGTTGGAGCAGATGCTCCCGTACTTCGGCACGTCGTTCGGCAACGCCTCGAGCCTCCACGAGCTCGGGCGGGAGGGGCGGGAGGCGGTCGACAGCGCGCGGGCCAGGATCGCCGCGTCGATCGGGGCGTCCCGGCCGGAGGAGGTGGTCTTCACCTCCGGCGGCACCGAGTCGAACAACCTCGCGCTGAAGGGGGTCGCGCTCGCGAACCGAAGGAAGGGCCGCCACATTATCACGAGCCGCATCGAGCACGACTCGGTCCTGAACTCGGCGGCGTGGCTCGAGGGGCTAGGGTTCGCGGTCACGTACCTCGACGTGGACGAGCACGGTTCCGTCCGTCCCGAGGCGCTGGCGGCCGCGATCCGTCCGGATACGACGCTGGTCTCCATCATGCACGCCAACAACGAGATCGGGACGATCGAGCCGGTCCGGGAGCTCGCGCAGGTCTGCGCCGAGAGAGGCGTGCCGTTCCACACCGACGCCTGCCAGTCGTTCGGCAAGCTGCCCGTCGATGTGGCGCACGATCCTCTCGGTCTCGTGACCCTGAACGCCCACAAGGTCTACGGGCCGAAAGGGGTCGGCGCGCTCTACGTTCGGGAGTCGCTCCGTCTTGAACCTTGCCAGCACGGAGGGGGCCATGAGTTCGGCCTCCGTTCCTCGACGGAGAACGTTCCGGGGATCGTGGGATTCGCCGCCGCGGCGGAACTCGCGTGTGCCGAGCGGGAACGCGAGATGCCGAGGATGACCCGGCTCCGCGACCGGATCTTCGACCGTGTCCTCGGAGACGTTCCGGGGGCTTACGTCAACGGGCACCGCACCCGACGGCTTGCCACGAACGTCAACCTCGGGTTCGCCGGCCTCGAGGGCGAGGCGATCACGCTCCAGCTCCGCCTCGACGAGCGAGGGATCGCCGTCGCGACGGGGTCGGCGTGCTCCTCGCACCAGGAGAGCGCGCCGTCCCACGTCCTCCTCGCGATCGGCCGCGACCCGATCCAGGCCCGGGGGGCGGTCCGGGTCACCCTCGGTCGGTACAACACCGAGGAAGAGATCGACCGCTTCCTCGAGGAACTTCGGACGGCGCTCGCCTCGTTGCGACCCATCAGCTCCGTGGGCGTGGCGGCTCCCTCCGCTCTGGAGGCCCGCGGATGAGCGCCTCGGCGGCCGTGCCACGGAACTTCCTCGCGGAGCTCCCCGGTCTCGATTGTGGGCTCTGCGGTTTCCGGACCTGCGCCGAGCTCGCCGAAGCCGCCGCGGCCAAGCCGGAGCTCCTGACCCGGTGCGTTCAACGGTCCTCGTCGGCCGCGCCCGCCTTGCCCCCTTCGACCGGAGGGCCGGCGCCCTGCGACGGCTGCGCCTTCGTTGCCGCGGTCGAACCGCGCGACTGGAAGGACCACCTCGGCCGAGAGTACGACTTCGTTCTCCAGACCTTCCCCGAGGAGCCCGGTCCCCGCGAGACGATCCTTCCCCACAACCCCCTATTGACGCGGGAACTGGACATCCGGAAAGGGGACGTGCTCATCGGCCGCCCCCTCGGGATGTCTTGCGGATGTCCCATCACCCACTGCGGAGTCGTGATGTCGGTCGATCCAAGGACCGGCGTCCTCGTCTGGTGCGTCACGGGCCCGCTCCGGGCCCGGTCGGAGGGGTTCAAGGACCTAGGCTTCTACTCCGCCCAAGCCTACGAGGGTCTTGTCACGGAAGCCAGGTCAGAGCTCCGCATCGGGGCCCGCTACTGGTTCCTCCCCCGCCGGTGCATGCTCCAGTGGCGGCATAGCGGTCTCATCAACTTCCTCAGCAAGACCTCCCGCGGTTTTCAGCTCCGGATCGAAGGACTGATGATCGGGTAGGGGACCGGGCGCTCCGACGCGTGCCCTCAGGGTCGGTTCGCGGACGTACGGCGTGCAAGCCTCTTCCGGGTCCCGGCCGGCACGGTTTCCCCGGCCGGGAGGACCTTACCCGGGTACCCTATCGACAGCCGCGAACCCTGGCGGGCTGAGGGGGTGGCCCGCCGAGACTCTTGGGCTCCGGGGCGAGGCTCCAGTGGGTCGGCAGCCGCCAGAGAGGATCGAACTCCCGACCTGCTGATTACAAATCAGCCGCTCTACCGACTGAGCTATGGCGGCATACGTCAGAGACTCTGCCCGATTCGGCAGGTCTTCGGGCATGGCCGTCGGCTGGACCCCTGCCCGGGCCTTAACGGTCTCCCCGTCCGGTCGCCCGCAACCTCTCCCGCGCGGCGGGCGAAACCCTCGCGTCCCCGCGTAGGTCGTCCCGTCATCGCTGGGTGACTTACGGTCCCCGCCACGTCGACAGCCGAGCCGTAGATCCGTCGACCACGACCCCCAGCCGGGAGACCCCGGACGGTTCCCGGGAGACCCACCATACTCACCGTACCGGGGTCCGGGGCCGACCGGGGGCATGCGGTTAGTAGATATCTAACCTCGCTTAGCGACGGGCCCCTACGCTGGCCCGCGCTCCTCGAGCGGGGGCCGGCGCCGAGGAGAGGAAGCCGGGCGGGCCCTCCACCTGGGACACGGTGTACAAGTAGACCAGCCGAAGGGCGGCCGCCACCGTTGCGGCATCCCCGACCACCGTGCTGATCCAGGCCGCCTCGAACGTCTCGAGCGTCTCGAGCACGAACGCCCGGGCGCACACGACGCTGCAGAACGATCGATGCCGGAGGAGAGAGGCGATCTCGGAAGGGACTCGGTCGAAGGCGTAGACGTGGGTTCCGGGCGCCATGGGCGTTCCGCACCGGCATCGCTCGGCCCCGACGGCCGTGCGAGTCACCAGTCTCGGTTGGGTTCCCGTCTCCAACGCCGGCCTGCTTCCTCCAAACACGATGGGGGTTATCATTCTGAGCGTCGAAGTCGATTGAGTCACCGGACCGTTCCTCCTCGGGCGAGCGTTCCACGAGAAGGGCCGGACCCGGCCTCCGGCGGGACGAGATCCACCCCGGGGTCGGCGAGAGGGCCACCCGAGGTCGAGCCACCGTCCTCCCCCCCGCGGGCCGCCGGTATGATTAGGACGGTCCACCCACATCCTGGCCGTCAGATGATCCGGTTCCTGCTCCTGGGCGGTCGATTCGGACCGGTCCCCTGGAACATCCTCGTCGCCCTCGGTGGGGTCTTCCTGTTGGCCGCCGGCCTCTTCGTCCTCCTCGACCCATCCTGGTTCACGTACCCGCTCGTGGGGTTCGTCGAGACCGGAGCTTTCGCCGCAGCCGGTGTTGCGCTGGTCGCGGTAGGGGCCTACCGACGCCGACGGGGCCCCGGGACCCCGTAACGCCCACGGGCCGGCGCCGCTGTGCGAACGAGCATTACTTAATGGAGAAGCTCTTGCGCACTGGCAACGAATGGTCGGGTGGGCCCGCAGCAGGGGGCGGCGATGGGGGCTCGTGGTCCCGGCCTTGGCGCTCGCGACGTTCGTCCTCCTGGGGCCCGTGGCTGGCGCCACGACGAGCGGCCCGGCGGCTGTCTCCTCCTCTCAGGTCCATGTTCCGTCGTCCTCGTCGGTGCTCTCCTCGACGGTGACCTGGAACGGGAAGGACGTCTCCTCGGCGAGCTCCCCGTCGAGCGCGCTGTCGCTCGACGGGGGTCAGACGGCTTCGGTGAACTTCTCGTTCGAGGAGCAGTCGACCTCCGACGTGACCAACGCCTCGCTCGAGGTGCTCTATCTCGGACTCGTCCTTACGACCTCGAAGGCGGCGACCTCGGTGGTCGTTCCCCGTGTGGCGACGGCCGACGTGAACGTCGGGCCGTTCGCGGCCGCGGGCCATATCAACTGGTCCTTCGGGCCGCTCACCGACGCCCTCGAAGGGGTGTTCGAGCTCACGGCGAGCCTGCTCAACGCTAACGGCTCGACGGCCTGGAGCGAATCGTTCTACGTCTTCGCGAAAGCTCCCTACCTTCTCGAATCCGGCGCGGTCATCGTACTCCTGATCCTCATGGTCGCCGAGCTCTTCTGGGGGATCAGCTCGATCCGGGACGCACGGCGGGGCGCCCGGCCCCCGCAGCCGGGGGCACCGCCGCCCACGGGCGGGTCGGCGCCGGGCCCGGCCCCACCGCCTCCTCCCGCGGGGCCCGGGGGGTCCCCCGAAGGAGCGTCGGGAGCCCCAGCGTCGCCGGCGTCGGAGACCAACGCCGGCGGGGGAGGGACAACCTGAGCGCGGCGTCCAGCGCGGCGAGCTCGGGGGCGGTCCTCGGGATCGTGCTCGTGTTCCTCGTGCAGCAGTTCGGCCTGATCGCCTTGAGCAGCATCGTCACGAGCGTGATCTACTTCGCCGTCGCGGCGATCGTCGGCGGTGTCATCTTCGGCGTTCCCGCGCGCTCCGCCGCCCGTCGCAAGCCGACCCCAGCGACCTAACCCTACAGGGGTGCCGGCCCGTCGCCGGCCAAGTTTACATGCTCCTCGCCGGTCGGGCGACCATGGCCCGCTTGCTCGAATCCGACCGGGTCGTGCGGTCGCCTCGCGGGACCGAGCTCTCGTGCCGCGGCTGGGGCCAGGAGGCGGCGCTTCGCCTCCTGATGAACAACCTCGACCCGGAGGTCGCCCGGGACCCCCGCCACTTGATTGTCTACGGAGGCCGGGGGAAGGCCGCACGGGACTGGGACGCCTTCGACCGCATCGTCGCCGCGTTGCGGACCCTCGGGGACGACGAGACGCTGCTGATCCAGTCCGGGAAGCCCGTCGGGGTCTTCCCGACCCATCGAGAGGCTCCCCGCGTGCTGATCTCCAACGCGGTGATCGTACCGCACTGGGCGACGGACGACGTGTTCTGGGACCTCGAGGCGAGGGGGCTCACGATGTACGGCCAGATGACGGCCGGCAGCTGGATCTTCATCGGCTCGCAGGGGATCCTGCAAGGGACCTACGAGACCCTCGCGGCGCTCGCCCGGGCCGAGTTCGGGGCCGGCGACCTCGCCGGTCGGTGGATGCTGACGAGCGGGCTGGGAGAGATGGGGGGTGCCCAGCCCCTGGCCGTGACGATGCTCGGCGGGGTCGCGCTCGTCGTCGACGTCGACCCCCGGGCCCTCGAGCGCCGCCGAGCGCACCACTACCTCGACACGGTCGCGACCACCCTGGACGAGGCCCTCGGGATCGTCCGGGAGAGCGTACGTGCCCGTCGCGCCGTCTCGGTCGGTCTCTGCGCGAACGCCGCGGACGTGTACCCCGAGGTCGCGCGGCGGGGGATCGTCCCGGACATCCTCAGCGACCAGACAGCGGCGCACGACCTGCGCGTCGGCTACATCCCCCAGGGGATGACGGTCGAACAGGCCGAGCGGGAGAGGGCGAGGGACCTCCCGGGCTACCTGGCCAAGGTCAACACCTCCCTCGCCACCGAGGCGCGGGCGCTCCTCGACCTCCAGCGGAAGGGGGCCAAGGCGTTCGATTACGGCAACAGCTTCCGCGCCCGGGCGCGCGACGCCGGGGTCGCGGAGGCGTTCGAGATCCCCGGCTACGTCCCGAAGTACATCCGCCCGCTCTTCGCGGTGGGTAGCGGCCCGTTCCGATGGCTCGCCCTCAGCGGCGAGGGGGACGACATCCGCCGCATCGACCGGGCGATCCTCTCCGAGTTCGCCTCGAACGACCACCTCGTCCGGTGGATCCGGCTGGCTGGCGAGCGCGTCAGCTTCCAGGGGCTGCCGGCCCGCATCTGCTACATGGGCTACGGGGAGCGCGAGCGGTTCGGCCACCTCGTCAACGCCCTCGTCCACGACGGGGAGGTCCACGCCCCCGTCGCGATCGGTCGCGACCACCACGATACCGGGAGCGTCGCGAGCCCGTACCGGGAGACGGAAGCGATGAAGGACGGCTCGGACGCGATCGCCGACTGGCCGGTCCTGAACGCGCTCCTGAACGTCGCGGGCGGGGCGACCTGGGTCTCGTTCCACCATGGCGGAGGCGTCGGGATCGGCAACTCGCTGCACGCGGGCGTGGTCATCGTCGCCGACGGGACGGACGATGCCGACCGAAGGATCTCCCGCGTCCTCCACAACGACCCTGGGCTAGGGGTAGCGAGGCACGCGGACGCGGGGTACGAGGCATCGATCCGCATCGCGTCGACCGCGCGGTTCCGCATCCCGGGGCTGACGACCGCCGAGCCGACGGATCGGCCGCCGAGCTAGGCCGAGCGGTATCAGCGTCCGATCGGGCAGGTCGCCCGCGACTCGGCACGCCCCGCCACCGTGCCGCTGTCGGCAGCGAGGCCGATTGCTAAGGTCTAGCATACCGTCCAAGCCGGTGCGTGGCGGCGCGGAACACGCCCTTATCACCCGCCCGGCGGAAATCTTCCATGACGGGACCAAGCCCGTCGCAAGGGAAAGATGCAGACGAAGGGAAAGATGGCACGACTCGCGTCG
>DASPQN010000072.1:0-12999 GCA_035624925.1 Thermoplasmata archaeon | reverse complement strand
GATAAGGGCTGAAAGCATCTAAGCCCGAAACCCCCTCGAAAAAGAGAGACCTCTAAGGGCATTCGTAGAAGACGAGTTCGATAGAGCCGGGGTGTACGCGGAAAGCCTTCGGGCGATCCGCTCAGCCCGCGGCCACTAACGTCCGCAGCTACGTTACCTGGTTGCGCTCGGCAGTTACACAGAACGCGTGTGGTTCTTTTTTTCCCGGAACCGACCGACCGGGCGTACGCTCGGACCGGCGGGAGCCTGGACCGCTCCGGGCGCGCGACGGGGGGAGCCGCGCCCGGGCGGCGGACCCCGTCTCAGGCCCCCGGGGCCTCGCGGAGCCGGACCCCCAGCACCGCGGCGAGCCTGGGGAGCTGCGCGTCGACCCCGAAACGGGCCGCTGTCTCGGCCCGGCAGCGCTCGCGCAGTCGGTCGTAGTCGGCGCGGGCGTCGTGCCAGAGCCGCTCGAGCCCCAGGACGCGTGCCGCGAACGCCGCGGTGTCGAACGGGGCGACCCGGCCCTCGGGGTAGACCACGCTCAGGTCCTCGAGGCCGGCCACGGCGAACCCCACGACGGGGAGGCCGTGGGTGAACGCTTCGAGGGCGACCGCGGGGAACGCCTCGGCGCGGGAGGTCATCCAGAGGACGTGGGCCTCCCCGTAGAGGGCGAGGAGCCGCTCCTCGGAGACGAACCCGAGGTAGCGGACCCGGCCCGGGAACTCCTGGGCTAGGCGTTCGACCAGGTCCGCGTTCCGCCCCGCCCCGACGACCGTCAGCCGGATCGACGGCTCCGCGGGGAGCACGCGGTGCGCGACGTCGACGAGCAGGTCGATCCCCTTCTGCTCCCGCTCGAGGGGGCCGACGAACAGCGCTTCGAACGTGGTGGACGTCGGGACCGGGGCTGGCCCCGGGGGCACGGTCGCGAAATTGGGGACGACGACCACGTTCGCTCGCACGCCGATCCTCGCGAGCGTCGCCGCCTGGTGGGCGTTGAGGACGTGGACCGCGTCGGCGCTGCGGAGCATCGCTCGCGCCAGCGACGTCCCCCACCGCCGACGCCCTTTCGTCTCGACCTCGGCGGCGAGGTTGTCCACGAGGGTCGGATGATGCAGGCCCACGACGACGCGGCGCCCGAGCGAACGGCAGAGGAGGACCACCAGCGTGACGAACCTCGGCGTCGACTCCATCGTGTAGACCGACTCCGCCCAGGCGAGCGCGCGGACGAACCGGCGGGGAGCGAGCGGCAGGGGGGGAAGGGCCGGGAGCCAGAACAGCCGGTAGAACTCGACCGGGAGCCGGAGCACGGTCGGCAGCGAGGCCAGGTCGAGCCGGTAGTGCTCGTGAGGGTCGACCTTGCTGAGCAGGCGGACCTCCACGCCCCGGTCGGCGAGCTCCCGCCCGAGCGCGGCGGCCCACTTCTCCCCTCCCCGGTAGGCACGGACGTCGAGCCCGGTGAGGAGGACGAGACGGGACGGCCGGGCACCGGGCCGCAGGGCGCCCACGCGGGGAGCCCGCTCCCCGTCGCCTGGCGGCGCTGGGCCGCTCACGTCGGCTTCCTCCTCCTCGCCCCGCCCAGGTGGGGACCGCGGACGGCGCAGCCGCCGGTACGGCGAGGCCTCGTCGCGCGTCGCGAACCTCGGGTCGCCGGCAACGGACCGGGCACCGCCGGTGGATTTTGAGCGTATCGAGCACCCTCGGCAGGTCCACCGGGAGCAGCTCCCCCGCCCCGTGGGAGTTTAGACCGCCGCGGGCGTCCGGGCCGGTGTCATGCCCAGTCTCGGCGTCTCGAGGAGCACGTGGCCGGTCGTCGCGTGGATCCGCCTCCGGCTCCCGGTGCGCCCGGCGCCGACGCTCCTCATGCCGGGTCCGCCACCCCCCCCGGAGCCGCCCCTCGAGATCCTGCAGCCGAACCCCGTGCCGACGGACCCTCGCAAACGCGTCTTCGCCTACGAGGAGGAGCACGACGCCTGGGTCGTCCGGCTCGTCTGGGACGCGGACGACGAGGGGCTTCTCGAAGCGGAATGCCGGGCGCCGATCTATGGCGGCCGTCTGCCTCGCGAGGAGGTCCCCCGGTTCTGGGCTGCGGTGAAGCAGCTGGTCGGACCGCTCGGGCCGCTCGCGGTCGATGGCGCCGACCCCCGGCCGTAGGGGCCGCGGCGCCCGGGCGACGGGCTAAGAGGCCGCCGGGGCTCGCGCCGCGCGTGCTCCGCTCGACGTTCGTCCACCTTCCCGGGATCGGTCCGGCGACGGAGGCCGAGCTCTGGCGACGGGGGATCCGCGACTGGAGCGAGCTCCCCGCCGGGGCACCGTCCGCCGTCCGCACTCGGGCTGGCGCGGCGCTGGCCGTGGCGCTCGCCGGGAGCGAGAGCGCGCTCGCGGGCCGCGACGTCGCCTGGTTCGCCCGCCGTCTCGCCGAGAGCGAGCACTGGCGTCTCTACCCGGAGTTCGCCGACGCCACCGCGTTCCTCGACATCGAGACGACCGGGCTCTCGCCGTTCGCCGGGATCGTCACGGTCACGACCGTGCACGGGGGAGGGAAGGTCCGCTCGTTCGTCGCGGGCGAGGACCTCGAGGAGCTCCCCGCCTACCTCCGTCGTTTCGGCGTCCTGGTCACGTTCAACGGGAGCCGGTTCGACGTCCCGTTCCTGCGGGCCGCCTTTCCCCAGCTCGTCCCGCCGCCCGCGCACATCGACCTCCGGTTCGTCCTCTACCGCCTCGGGCTCAGCGGCGGGCTGAAGCGGATCGAGGCGACGCTCGGGCTCGGCGACCGGTCCGGCGTCGAAGGGGTCGACGGCCTGCAGGCCGTCCGCCTCTGGCAGGAGTACCGCCGGGGGAACGCGGCGGCGCTCGACCGGCTGGTGCGGTACAACCGGGCGGACACGTCGAACCTCGTCCCCCTCCTCGAGCTCGCCGTGCGGGAACTGCGCTCGCGGCTCCTCGGTCCCCCCGGGGCGCCGGGGCCCGCGACGCCTCGCGGATGAGCTAGCCCGTCGGGCGCCCGTCCGCGGCCGGACCCGTCGCGCGCGCCTGCGGCGCCGGGATGCGCACGCCGGAGGGAGGCCGGGCCCGGCCGATCCTCTCCTCCGCGAGGCGGCAGTACTCGGGCGAAGCGTCGATGTGGAGGTAGTGGCGGCCGAGCCGCCGCGCCACCGCCGCGACGGTCCCCGTGCCTCCGAACATGTCGACGACCACGTTGCCGCGATAGCTGTAGAACTTGACGAGCCGCTCGATCAGCGCTTCGGGGAACGGCGCCGGGTGCCCCTGGCGTCGCCGCTCGGGAGGGATCGCCCAGAACCCGTCCGAGAACGTCTCGAACTCCTTCGCCCCGATGTCGGCGAGCTTCCGGTCGCCCTCGAGCTTCCAGCGCTCCTTGCAGAAGACCAGGACGTACTCCCACGAGGGGACGATGTGCGGGTTCGACGGGCTGCGCCAGCTCCCCCACGCGGTGCGGCGGCCCATCGTCTGCTTGTACCAGATGATCTCGGTCCGCATGATGTAGCCGAGGTCGCGAAGGTCGCGCGAGAGGTCGTGGTGGATGGGGCGGAACTCCTTGATCGACGTCGGGGCGACGTTCAGGACGAACCTCCCGCCGGGGACCAGCGTCCGGTAGAGGGCGCTCCAGACCCCTCGGAGCCAGAGCAGGTAGGCCTCTGGGGCGAGGTCGTCCGCGTAGCCCCGGTACGGGATCCTGACGTTGTACGGGGGACTGGTGATCGCGAGGTGGACGCTGGCGGCCGGTAGCCCGTCGAGCGTCGCCTTCGCGTCGCCGCACACGACGCGGTCGAACGGCCCGACGGCGTCCGCCGGCGAGCGCGCGGCCGGCATGAGGCGAACGCCACCCGGGCCCGGGGTTTGAGCGTTCGCCTTCCGTCCCCCGGGCCAGGCCGCCGGCCCCCGGCGGCGAAGGTCGACTTCCTCTGACATCAACCGTATAATCTCCGTGGGACCCGTAACGGTCGACTCCTATGCCTGCCGTTTTCGTTGTACCTAAGGAGAGCGCCGTCGGAGAGAGGCGGGTCGCCCTGGTCCCGGAGATCGTCACGAAGCTGACGAAGGCGAAGCACGAGGTCCGGGTCGAAGCGGGCGCCGGCAAGGAGGCGGGCTACCCTGACGCCGACTTCACCGCCGCCGGCGCGAAGGTCGTCGGCGACCGCTCCGCCCTCTACGCCGGGGCCCAGGTCGTCCTTCGGCTCCAATCGCCCACGGCCGCGGAAGTGAAGCCGCTGGCCGAGGGCACGGTCGTGATCGGGCTGCTCAACCCCGCCCGGAACCCAGAGGGGGTCGGACGCCTGCGCGACGCGAAGCTGACGTCGTTCGCCCTCGAGCTCCTGCCCCGGATCACGCGGGCGCAGAGCATGGACGTGCTCTCCTCCCAGGCGACGGTCGCCGGCTACCGCGCCATGCTCATCGGCGCCCAGCTCACCCCGAAGTTCTTCCCGATGCTCACGACGGCCGCGGGGACGATCCGACCGGCCCGGGTCCTGGTCCTCGGCGCGGGGGTGGCCGGGCTGATGGCGATCGCGACCGCGAAGCGCCTCGGGGCGATCGTCGAGGGGTACGACGTCCGGCGGGCGGCCGGCGAGCAGGTCCGCAGCCTCGGGGCGAAGTTCCTGGAGCTCCAGATCAACGCCGAGGGGACGGGCGGCTACGCGCGCGAGCTCACGGAGGCGGAGAAGGCCCAGGAGGCGGAGATGCTCGCCCGCGCCGTCGCGGACGCGGACGTGGTGGTCACGACCGCCGCGATCCCGGGCCGGCGGGCCCCGATCCTCGTGCGGAAGGAGATGATGGCTCGGATGCACGCGGGGGCGGTGATCGTGGACCTGGCGGCGGAGACCGGCGGCAACTGCGAGCTGACCAAGCCCGGCGAGACCGTCCAGGTCGACGGGGTGGCCGTCGCGGGGCCGCTCAACCTCCCGAGCCAGCTACCGTTCCATGCGAGCCAGATGTACGCCCGCAATCTCGACGCGTTCGTGCGGCTCCTCATCGATGCGCAGGGCGGGCTGATCACGGACTACTCGGACGAGATCCTGGCCGCGAGCCTGCTCACGCGGGCCGGCTCGGTGGTCCACAAGCCGACCGCCGACCTGCTCGCCGGAGGGAAGGCGTAGATGGCCGCGGACCTCTGGACCGCGCTGTTCATCGCCATCCTCGGAGCGTTCACCGGCTACGAGGTCATCAGCCGGGTCCCGACGCTCCTCCACACCCCGCTGATGAGCGGGTCGAACTTCATCCACGGGATCGTGCTGGTCGGGGGGATCGTCGCGCTCGGGTTCGCGACGAACGACCTCGAACGCGCGGTCGGCTTCGTCGCGGTCGTCATGGGCGCGATGAACGTCACGGGCGGCTACGCCGTCACGGTGCGGATCCTCGCGATGTTCGACCGCGCCAAGCGCCCGGCCCCGGCGGCCGCGCCCCCGGCCGGCGCCGTACCCCCGGGTCCCGCCGGAGGTAAGCCATGACGAACCTCGCGCAGCCGATCGTCGACGGGGTCTACGTCCTCGCGATCATCGTCTTCGTCCTCGGCCTGAAGGCGATGAGCTCGCCGGCCACGGCGCGCCGGGGGATCGTCTACGCCGGCGTCGCGATGCTGATCGCCGTCGTGGTGACGTTCCTGAGCCCGGGCCTATCGAACTTCGCCTGGATCGTCCTCGGGGTCGCCATCGGGGGCGGCGGGGGCTACTACTGGGCCCGCGTCGTCAAGATGACCGCGATGCCCCAGATGGTCGCGATCTTCAACGGGATGGGGGGCGGGGCGGCCGCGGCGATCGCGGGCGTGGAGCTCCTCACCAGCCTCCAGGGCGCGACCGCCTACCTCTCGGTCGCCGGGGCGGTCATCGGGTCGATCTCCATCTCCGGGAGCGTGATCGCGTTCCTGAAGCTCCAGGACTGGATGCCGTCCAAGGCGATCGTCCTGCCGGCGCGCCAGGTCGTGAACTTCGCCGTCCTGGCCGTCGCCCTCGGCTTCGGGGCCTACGCCGTCGGCTGGCTGCACGCCGAGTACCTCGCGCTCTTCTACCTGTTCCTCGTCGTCTACGGCGTCCTGTTGACGTTGCCGATCGGCGGAGCCGACATGCCCGTCGTCATCAGCCTGTTCAACGCGCTCACGGGGATCGCGGTCGGCCTGGACGGCTTTGCGCTCGTCAGCGGACCGCTGGGCGATGCGGGCTACGCGATGGTCATCGCGGGGGTCCTGGTCGGGGCCGCAGGTTCGCTCCTCACCATCCTGATGGCCCGGGCGATGAACCGTTCCGTCGGGAACGTCTTCTTCGGGGCGTTCGGCGCGAAGGAGGAGACCGGCGGCGTGGCCCACGGCTCCCTCAAGCCGATCGACGCCTCCGACGCGGCGGTCATGATGGAGTACGCGGGCGAGGTCGTCGTCGCCCCCGGCTACGGGATGGCGGTCGCCCAGGCGCAGCAGAAGGTCAAGGAGCTCGCCGACCTCCTCGAGACGAAGGGCGTGACCGTGAAGTTCGCGATCCACCCGGTCGCGGGCCGGATGCCCGGCCACATGAACGTCCTGCTGGCGGAGGCCGGGATCTCCTACGACAAGCTGTTCGACCGCGACGAGATCAACGCCGAGTTCCCGTCGGTCGACGTCGTCCTGGTCATCGGCGCGAACGACGTCGTCAACCCGGCGGCGCACCGCAAGGGGAGCCCGCTCGAGGGCATGCCGATCCTGGACGTCGACAAGGCGAAGAACGTCATCGTGATCAAGCGCGGCCAGGGCAAGGGGTTCGCGGGGATCGAGAACGACCTGTTCTACGCCGACAACTGCCGGATGCTCTACGGCGACGCCCAGGCGGCCGTCGGGAAGCTCGTCCAGGCGCTGAAACAAGGCTAGTCCTCACCACCGCATGACGACGCGGGCCCGGCCACGCCGACCCGTCCGGCGCCCGCGCCCGGGGTCCCCCGCACCGGTCCGGGGGCGGTTCCGCGTCCGCTCGGCGGGGTTGGGGGACCTCGCCGTCCTCGTCGACCATCGCCGACGGATGTGGCAGGAGATCCGCGACTACCGCACGACCGAGCTCGACCGTCACGACGCGAGCTACCGACGCTGGGTCCGGCGCGGGATGGCGGCCGGGACGTTCCTCGCGAGGCTGGTCGTCGACCGGGACGGGACGGTGGTGGCGAGCGGCGCCCTCTGGCTGATGCCGGAGCAGCCACGGCCCGGCCCGCTCGGTCGGAGGGAGATGCCGTACCTCCTGTCGATGTACACCGAACCCGCCCACCGGGGACGGGGGGCCGCGACGCGGATCGTCCAGGACCTCGTGCGCTGGTCGAGGACGCACGGCTACGGTCGCGTCCTCCTCCATGCGTCCGCGGCCGGCCGGTCGGTCTACGCCCGGCTCGGCTTCGAGCCCAGCAGCGAGATGCGCCTCGAGCTCCGGCCGATCCGCCGTCGTCGGTCGTACGGAGCTCGGGCGAGCCCCGCGACCTCACCGCGACGCGCCCCGGGCGCGTGAACCCGGTTTGACGGTCCGGGATATACCCTCGCGCGCGTAGCGCGCTCAATTCGGGGGAAGCCACGATGGACCCAGCGGGAGGGCCTGCGGATGCGAACTGGTGGGCGAGGAACGCGAGCCGCCTCAAGACGGTCTTCCGTCTCGTCCTCGGCCTGGTCTGGATGATCGACGGCGTGTTCAAGTTCACGTCGGGGTACACGGGCTCCTTCCTCAGCGACGTCCAGAACTCCCAAGGCAACGCGCCCGGCTGGCTCGGGGGATGGTACTCGTTCTGGGCGACCCAGGCGACGAACAGCGGCAACCTCATCGTCTACACGGTCGGGACCCTCGAGCTGCTCCTCGGGATCGCGCTGGTCCTCGGGTTCATGCGGAAGGTCGCCTACCTCGGGGGCGTCGCCCTGAGCCTGCTGATCTGGGCGGTCCCCGAGGGGTTCGGCGGGCCGTACGGCGCCGGGACCGGCGCCACGGACATCGGCACGGGGATCATCTACGCCCTCGTCTTCTTCGGGCTGATCGTCATCAACTCGACCTACGGCCCCAGCCGGTGGAGCGTCGACCACCTCCTCGAACGGAGGTTCCCCCGCTGGGCCTCGATCGCCGAGTTCGGCGGCATCCGTGCGCTGCGGCGCTCGGAGGCCGGGGCGCCGAAGACGTCCGGCTGACCGGTTCCCCGCGAGCCGCGCCTACCGCGGAGGGTAGCGCGGGCGCACGAGCCGGCCGGTGGCCCGGCGGACGCCGCAAGCGCCGGACCGGCGACCCGTCGTCGGCCGGTCCGCGAGCCGGTGGTTGACGCTGTCAGCCTTGGCTCTTCGCCTGGAAGTACCCGCCGATCTTGTAGTTGGCCCAACCGTTGACGCCGGTGCCGGTGCGGAACTCGAAGTTGAACGCCCCCGGGGGCGCCTGGCACGGGGCGCTGTGGGGAAGGGACGCGTTGCAGACCGTGAGGGTGAGGCCGCCGGAACGGGTCGCATCGGCCCGGTCCACGCTCCGCGTCGTCGCGTTCGCCGTGTCGTTGACGGTGAGGATCACCGAGGTCGCGTTCCCTCCCCGGACGGTCCAGTTGAACGCCACGCTCCCGGACGAGAGCGTGACGTTGTAGTCGCAGGTGGTGTTGACGCCGGTCCCGTTGCCTCCGCTGACCGTACAGCTCGCGTTGAACCGCTGGAAGCCGGGGTGGGTGTTCCAGGGGGCGATCGCCTCCGACAGAAGGAACGCGAGGACGATCACCACGACGATGATGGCGATGCCCACGCCATTCGCAAGCCATCGCCGCCAGCGTCCGGCCACGGTCTCGGAAGGCCGGGACGGCCTCCGGTCGCTAAGACCGTTCCGCCAAGGCGAGCCGGGGCGCCCTCAGGCTCGTCACCGGTCGACCCAGGCGCCGTCCGGCAGCCGAACGCGGCGGGGAGCGACCCAGGGCGGGACGCCGGTGGCGGTCCGCGGTGGGGGGACCCGGCCGGTCGCCCGCGCCCCGGGGCGCGGCCGTGGAGTGGGCGCGGCCAGATTTGAACTGGCGACCTTCACCATGTCAGGGTGACGTCATAGCCACTAGACCACGCGCCCGACCGAGCGGCGACCGACGCTCGGCACTTAGCGGTGTCGGCTGCGGGGTCAACCGTAGCCGCCGGGGTACTGCCCCGGGTCCGGGTGCTCGTTCCAGTGGTAGTAGCCCATCGACTGGCGCTGGGCCTCCGTCGACTCTTGGCGGAGGCCCCCCTGGAACGAGCCGTACGCCTCGCGCACCTGTTCCTCGATCGAGCGGGCGCGCTCCAGCGCGCGACGGACGTGGGGGGCGTCGACGAACTCGCTACCGGAGACGGCCGCGAGGTCGCCCGCGGTGCGGATCAGGCCCCCGAGCTCGCGCAGCCGGAGCGTGAGCGCGTTGCGTCGACCGTCCAGCGCCTCGGCGCGGCGGCGCGCCTCCTTGATCAGCTCCAGCACCGCCTCGCGCGTGGCCGGCCGGATGCGTCCGTCGACCGCGATCTCCTGGGCGCAGAACTGCGCGATGCGGAGCCGGTTCGCGTCGGTGTCCGGCATCGCGGTCTCGAGCAGGACCTCGTAGCCGGAGCCGGCGATCCGCGAACGGAGCGGCGAGAGGATCCCGTGCAGGTCCTGGATGTTCGCCGCCGCGACCAGGATGAAGTCGCACGGGACCCCGTCGACGCGGACCGCCGCGCCACCGGACTGGGGGTTCCGGCCGGAGATCGGGAACCGCTTCTCCTGCATGGCGGTGAGGATGTGCCGCTGCAGGAACCCGAGGTGGGGGAGCTCGTCGATGAACAGCACCCCCTCGTGCGCCTCGTGGATGACGCCGGCGATGACCCGCTCGTACGGCAGGGTTCCGAGCTGCGGATGGCCGCCGTACGGGTCGTGGCGGACGTCGCCGAGCAGCTCGGTCTCGCTCGCCCCGGTCGCCATCACGAACGAGTTGCGGTCGAGCTTGACCAGGACCTTCCGGGGGCTCTCGTGCTGGAGGGTCCTCCGACGCTCGAGCGCCCGCTGGTCGAGGACCTTGATCCGGTCCCCAGCCCGCTCGTAGGCGACGACCTCCTCGACGCCGTTCCGCAGCCGCGTCGTCCGGACCGACTCCTGGGGGTTCCCTCCCGGGCTCACGGTCAGTTCGAGGATCCCGCCGACCAGGTCCCGGAACGGGTTGCCGCTCCCGGAGATGCCCGGGACGACCTGCTTCACGTTCCCGCAGCTCGGGCAGTAGCGTTCGCTCGGCAGCGAGTAGAAGCTGCAGCGCGGGCATCGGTAGCCGAGCCGCTCGGCGACGGAGGCCGGCGCCTCGGTCGGGGCGATCAGCTCCCCTTCGACGGAGCGGGCCGCCTCCTGCTCCAGATGGACCTCGTCGCGGGTGGCGATCTCGACGGTCGGCCGCTCGGGGTTCTCCGGGTTGTGGACGACCCGCAGCTCCGAGCGGGGACGGTCGAGGTGGAGCGCGAGCGCCTGCGCGGTCATCGACTTCCCGATGCCGGGCGGCCCGACGAGGAGGAGGTGGCGGTGCTGGTAGGCCGCGATGCGGGCGATCTCGACCGCCTTCTCCTGCCCGATCACCCGCTCGAGCGGGTCGGTCGGGATCGGGATATCGCGCGTCGACTCGATCTCGTCGACCGCGGCCGGCAGACGGTGGGTCGTCTCGGTCCCCATCGCTAACGGAGGTTACGAGCGGCCGCTCCGCTAATAGGTTCGCATCGCGGCCGGGCCCCCCGGGGGGCGGTCCCGGGACCCGTCAGCGGGGTCCCGACGGGCCCCCGAGGTCGGCCCGCGTGTAGATCTTGACCTGGTCGGGGAACTTGCCGATCGGTCCGAGCCGGGTCCCCACGACGGTCCCGATCCCCTTCTCTTCGGCGACGTCCAGGAGGCGCTGGCTGACGATCCCGTCGAAGACGACCGCCTTGGCCGGCGCGGCGAGCGCGCCGATCGCCTCGATCATCTCCTTCACGGGGACCTCGCCGACGACCGCGTCGTTCTCCCCGACGAACAGGCAGCGGGAGGCGTTCTCGACGCCGTTCAACAGCTCGAAGTAGCGGCCCAGCTCGGGCGAGAGCGGCGCCGACGGCGGAGGCGGAGGGGCGACGGGTACCGGGACCGGCCGGGGGCCCCGCTCCCGGTCGTCCCGGCGCTGCCCTCCACCGCCCCCGCCCCCGTCGCGGTCGTCGCGGCGCTCGCCACGACCTTGCGGCTCGCCCCGCTCCTCGCGGGGCTCGCGGGTCGCCCCGGTCGACTCGAACCCGCTCATCTCGAGGTACTGGTTGATGGGGATCTTGTTCCGCAGGCACTTCAGCAGCTGCTTCTGGGTCAGCTCCTCGACCTCCGAGCCGCGGGGGGCCCGGGCGACGAAGTCGATGTCCATCGTCTGGAGCATCTCCCGCAGGATCAGCTCGCCCGCCCGGTCGCCGTCCGTGAAGACCGTGACGGTCTTCCCGCGCGACAGGTCCTTCACCGTCTGGGGCACGCTCGTCCCCTCGACCGCGATGACGTTCTTGATCCCGCACCGGAGCAGGTTGAGCACGTCCGACCGGCCCTCCACGACGATGAGCGCGTCCGCCTGGTCGATGTTCGGGCCCGACGGGAGATGCTCCGGGCCGTAGGTCGTGATCTCCTCGACCTGGACCGCGGCACGGACGGCCTCGGTCAGGTCGAGCCCGACCCCCTTCGACTCCTCCTGGAGCCGGCCGAGGATCTCCTTCGCCCGCTCGACGACCTTCTGACGCTTGGAGATGCGGATGTCCTCGACACTGACGACCTCGATCTTGGCCCGGCACGGGCCGATCCGGTCGACGGTCTCGAGGCCGGAGGCGACGATCGCGGTCTCGACCTGGTCGAGCGACGACGGGATGATGACCTCGCCCTCGCTCTTGCCCTTGCGGCTGTCGATCTCGACCTCGATGCGGCCGATGCGGCCGGACTTCTGGAGGTCGCGCAGGTCGAGCTCGTCCCCTAGCAGGCCCTCGGTCTGTCCGAAGACGGCCCCGACGACGTCGGGCTTGTCGATCACACCTTCGGCGCTGATGCGGGCTCGGATCTGGTACTTTGCGGCGTTCGGGTCACTCGTCATCTCTGGTTTCTCCTGGTGAGGAGAAGGGCGTTCCGGGCGGGCCGCGGGGCGGCGGGCTACGTGACGACGGCGACGCCGGACGATGCGCGGAGGCTGCGACAGGAGCGCGGGGTGAGCATGAGTCGCTGTTCCGGATCTTCCGGCGGCGGTCGGAGGAGCCCTCCTCGCGTCCCCGGAACGTTCTTCTTCGGTCGTTGCAGCCGGGATGCCTATTTAAGGCGACCGGCGGCCCGGGTCCTGGCCCGATCTCGGGGGCCCGCCCACCCAGGGCCCCCGGGCCCGTTATGGCCGTCGACCCCTGCCCACGGCCATGCCGTCCGTCAAGGTGGAGTTCGTCTACAGCGGACTTCGCGTGCGCAGCCTCGCACGTTCCCTGCGTTTCTACCGTCGCCTCGGCTTCCGCGTCCACAAGCGCGGTACGATGGAACACGGAGGCGTCTGGGTCCACCTCGACTTCCCCGGAGCCGGGCACCGGCTGGAACTGAACTACTACCCGAGGTCCACCAGGTTCTACGAGCCCCTGCGGCGCGGGACCGAGTTCGACCACTTCGGTTTCCGCGTCTCGGATGTCGAGGCGTGGGAGCGGGAGCTCCGGCGGAGGCGTCTCCCCGTCGTCGCTCGGGTACGGGAGACCCACGAGAACCTCCTCTACACCCGCGACCCGGACGGCAACTGGGTCGAGTTCTTCGGACCCGTCCCCGCGCCGCCGGCGCGGGCGCGCCGTTCCTCTCCGGGGTAGTCCGGAGCGGCGGCGCGGAGGAGCAGCGGCGCCGCGTCGGGGGGGCACGGGGACTGCTGGCCGCGGCCGGCCGTCGCGCCGACGGACCCCTCCTCGCGGTCCGCGGGCCCGGTCGACCCGGCGAGGGCTCCGGGAGCCTGGGTAGCCGGGTTGCCCGTGCGAACGATAGTAGATTTATAGACGGTCCCTTACGCCGAGCCGGAGATTCTTGCATGCCGCGCGGAGTTCCCCGCAAGGTCGCTGAGGTGCCG
>DASPQN010000071.1:0-7734 GCA_035624925.1 Thermoplasmata archaeon | reverse complement strand
GCCCGGAGCCCGGCGGGCGTCATCGGGATCTTGACGTAGATCGACGGGTGGAACCCCCTCAGGTGGCGGCCCTCGCGCAGCATCCCGTCGGTGTCGGTGGCGACGACCTCCGCCGAGACCGAGGGGACGCCCAGCGCGCAGATCTCGCGGAGCACGGACTCGAACGAGCGGCCCTCCTTCGCGACCAGGCTCGGGTTCGTCGTGACCCCGTCGAGGATCCCCATCTCCCACATCGTCCGGATCTCGGTCACGCTCGCCGTGTCCAGGAACAGCTGCATCGGTTCGGGCTCCGTCCCCCTACGGGCAACCATCGACCTTTACGTCGCTTTCCCCCGTAGCCGGAGGAGCTCCCAGGCCTCGTCCCGAAGTCGTTCGACCGAAAGGCCGGCGCGGTCGAGCGCCGCGGCGTCCTCTCCGGGGGCCGCTACGTCCGGCAGACCGAGCCGCCGGACCGGGACAGGATAGTTCTCGGCCGTCATCGCGGCGACGACGGTGCCCACGCCCGTCGCGAGGGCGGCGTCCTCGGCGACGAGGATCGCGCCGGTATCGCGGGCCGACCGGAGGACGGCGGCCTCGTCGAACGGCTTGACCGAGGCGGCGTCCAGGAGGCGCACCGAGACCCCGACCCGGGCGAGCTCCCCCGCCACCTCGGCCGCGCGGGCGACCATCGCGCCGAGCGCGATGACGGTGAGGTCGCTCCCCGCCCGGAGCTCGTGCGCTCGTCCGACGGAGAACGTACCGTCGGTCACCGGCGCGGCCCCCTCGGACGGGAGGCGAACGTACGCCGGGCCGTCGCGCTCGGCGAGCGCGACGGTGGCCGTGCGGGTCGTCGGCCCGTCCGCCGGGGCCACCACGGTCATCGCCGGCAGGCCCCGCATCGCGCCGAGGTCGTCCCAGGTCGCTCGTCCGAGGGGGCCCGCGGTCGGGAGCCCGACGAGCTTCGCGTTGCGTCGAGGATGGACCAGCGAGCGGACGACGGCCGGGAAGGCGTCCGCCAGAAGGAACGGTACCGGAGCCTCCACGAACACGGACGCGCCGTCCTCCGACCGGGCGACCGCGGCCGCCACGACCTCAGGCGCCCGGGGAGGAAGCGAGACCCATCGGCCGGGGAACCGGGCGGCGAACGTCGTGGGCGCGACGCCCCGTCCCGAGGCGACCTCGACGACCGAGACCGCGGGCTTCCGCTCCCCGACGGCGCAGAGCCCCTCCTGGTAGGCGACGTACGGGACGGTCGCCCCGGGCGGGGCGCTCATCGGTCCCTCGCCCGCGGTCCGAGGAGGGGAACGTCCGAGCCCGACATCGTTCCCATCGGTCGGGTCGCACGGGTGCTCGGGTATTAGGGCGCCCGGCCGGTGCGCTTCGGCCCGGGGGGCCGGGGCCGGGCAGCGGCGCGGCGCTTGGAGGCTCCGCCCTGCTGGACCGGTCGCGTTCCGCGACCGCGCGGACCGGCGGATGCTCCGGGGTCCCGGAGGCTCCGGAGCGTGGCCAGGTCCTCGGCGTAGCGGGCGTAACCGTGGTCGTCGAGCGGCGTCTCCAGATATCCCGGGACGCTGGCCCAGCGCGGGTCGGTCACGATCCTGCGGAACCCGTCGACCCCGATCTCCCCTCGCCCGATGTTCTCGTGCCGGTCGAGGTGAGAGCCGACCGGCGCCTTGGCATCGTTGAGATGGAACGCCCGGACGTTGGCCTCCCCTATCGTCGAGCGGATCCGGTCGACGAGCGTGCCGTAGCCGTCCTCGGTCCTGAGGTCGAAGCCCGTGGCGAACAGGTGGCAGGTGTCGAGGGTCACCCCGAGGCGGCGGGCTCCGGGCACCCGGCCGAGCACGTCGGCGAGCTCCTCCAGCGTCGAGCAGAGGCTCGTGCCCTGGCCGGCGGCGTTCTCGAGCAGCAGCCGCGTCGGCGACGCGGGTGTCGCTTCCAGCGCCCGCTCCAGGCTGTCGGAGAGCGTGGCGATCCCCGCCGGGACGCCCCCGCCGAGGTGCGCCCCCGGATGGAAGATCAGCCCATCGACCCCGAGCAGGTCGGCGCGGCCGATCTCGTCGAGGAACGCCGTGCGCGAGCGCTGGAGGATCTCCGGCTTCGGGCTCGCGAGGTTGAGCAGGTAGCCGTGGTGGACCGCGGTCCCCCGGAGCCCGGCGCCGCGCACCGCCCGGCGGAAGCTCTCGGCGGCCTCGGGAGAGACCGGGGGACCGGACCACATCTGCGGGCTCTTCGAGAAGATCTGCACGCACTCCGCCCGGAGGCGGCCGGCCTCCTCGATCGCCTCCGCGAACCCTCCCGCGATCCCGAGGTGCGCGCCCAGGAACATACGCCGTGCCGGACGCGGACCGGTCGATTCCCCTAGCGGGTCGGGGAACGGTCCCGGAGGCTGACAGCTTTCCGCGGTTCCCGTAGGCTCGCGCACTTCAGTACCGCGCGGAACGCCAGTGGGCTTAACTGCCGGGTTCGGAATGGGACCGGGTGTTTCCCCACCGCTTTGGCCGTCAGCCGGGCGGACCCAGAAACGTCGGCTATTTAATCCTGCGCGGAGCCGGCGCCGTGGGGGCGAGCCGGCCCGCGTTCCCGCAAACCTTCATCTCGCCGCGGTCCTCGAACCGCCGGCCGGGTCCGGGACGGGGCCGGCCGAAGAGCGCTGCGTGAGCGAGGACCGGGGACCCCTCGTGCCCGAGTACCGCCTTCGCCTCGACCTCGACCCGCCGGGGCTTCGCTGGCGCGGTACGGTCGAGTTCGACGCCCCCGCGGGCCACGACCGCCTCGCGCTCGACGCCGAGGGCCTGGAGGTCGCGGCGGTACGGGTCGGGGGAGAGACGGTCGGCTTCTCCTACGACCGCCCGGCGAACCGGCTCTCGTTCGAGATCCCGCCCCGGCGGATGCGGACGGTTGCCGTGGACTTCTCAGGGACGGTGGAGACGAAGAACCTCTTCGGCCTCTACCGGTCGCGGCACGGCTCCGGCCAGCTCCTGACGACCCACTGCGAGCCGACCGGGGCGCGGCGGATCTTCCCGTGCGTGGACCGCCCGGACCGCAAGGCCCGTATCGCGCTCACCGTGCTCGCGCCGGACGACCTCGAGGTGATCGCGAACGCGCCGGTCCGGACGAGCCGCGTCGTCGACGGGCGGAAGGAGTGGACGTTCGAGCCGACCCCCGAGATGTCGACGTACCTGTTCTACCTCGGGGTCGGCCGGTTCGATTCCCGGGAGGACCGCACGACCCCCGTGGCGGTCCGGGTCGCCGCCCCGCCGGGTCGCGGCGACGCCGGCGACTGGGCGCTCCGCTCCGCCGGCCGGATCCTGCGGGCCTACGAGGCGTACTACGGGATAGCCTACCCCCTGCCGAAGCTCGACCTGATCGCCGTCGCCGAGCACGCGTTCGGGGCGATGGAGAACTGGGGCGCGATCAGCTTCCAGGAGACCCGGCTCCTGGTCGACGCGGCCAGCAGCTCGTTCGCGACCCGGGACGTGTTCACCACGACGGCCCACGAGATCGCGCACCAGTGGTTCGGCAACCTCGTCACGATGGGCTGGTGGGACGACATCTGGCTCAACGAGAGCTTCGCGTCGCTGATGGAGACGAAGATCACGGACGCGCTGGAGCCGTCGTTCGACCCGTGGAGCGACTTCCTGCTGCGGAACATGGGGAAGGCGGCCGCCCTCGACGGCGACTCGCTCCGCTCCACCCACCCGGTCCGCTCGCATGTCGACCGGCCGGAGGAGATGAGCCAGATCTTCGACGAGATCAGCTACGGCAAGGGCTCGAGCGTCCTCGCCATGCTCGACCGCTATCTCGGCGAGCAGCGGTTCCGCGCCGGCGTCACCGACTACCTCGAGAGGTTCCGGTTCCGCAACGCGCGCACGGAGGACCTCTTCTCGGCGCTGGAGCGGGCCAGCGGGGAACCCGTCTCCGCCCTCGCGAGCCCGTGGATCGACCGGGCCGGCCTCCCGCTCATCACCGCCCGGAGCGGCCCCGGCGGGGTCGACCTCACGCAGTCGCGGTTCTCCTACCTCGGGCTCCCCGACGACGCGCCGTGGCCGATCCCGATGGTCGTCGACATCGACGGCCAGGTCGAGCGTCTCCTCTTCGACCGGAAGGAGCACCGGCTCCACGCGCCGCCGGACGCCACCGTCCTGCTGAACCCGTCCTCGGTCGGCTTCTACCGGGTCCTGTACGACCGGCCCCTCTTGGACCGCCTGTTGGAAGCGCTCCCGGAGCGTTCGGCCTTGGATGCGTGGGCCGTCCTGGACGACCTCGCCGCGTTCGTCCAGTCCGGGCAGGCCGACTGGGCGACGTACGACCGCGTGGTCGAGACGTTCGCGGAGAGCCCCCAGCGGCTCGTGGTCGAGACGCTGGCCGGCTCGCTCGCGTCGTTCGCGCTCCTGTTCGGGGAGGTGCCGGCGGTCGTCCGGACCGCGAAGGGGTTCCTCGCCCGCCAGTTCGCCCGGCTCGGGGTCGACCGGCGGGAGGGGGAGCCCCCGGGCTCCGGGATCATCCGCGACCGGCTCGCCTTCGCCAGGGTCCGCGTCGACCCGGAGTTCGCGGCCGAGCTCTCCCCGCGCTTCGACGAGTGGGGGTCGCTCGACCCCGACCTCCGGACGGGCGTCGCGATCGCCCGCGTCCGCGCCGGTGGGGAGCGCGGCTGGGAGGCGGTGCGCCGGGCCCTCGAGCATCCCAGCTCGGACATCGAGGCGCTTCGGCTCGAGCGGGCCCTCGCCTGGAGCCCCGAGCCGGCCCACGTCCGGGAGATCCTCGACTCCGCGGCGGCCGGAGGGATCAACCGCGGCCATGTCCTCAGCGTCGCCCTGCAGGCCGCGTCCAACCGGGCCGGCAGGGACGTGACGTGGGCGTGGCTGCAGCAGAACGTCGACACCCTCGCGGAGATCTTCCGCGGCTCCGGCTACCTGCCGCTCCTCCTCGAGAACACGCTGCCCCTCCTCGGGCGCACCCGAGCTGCCGAGGTGCGCGCGTTCTTCGAGCACCGGGCCGTCCCCGAGGGGTCCCGGGGCCTGGCGAAGGGCCTCGAGCGGCTCGAGGTCGTCGACCGGCTCGCTCGGCGCCTCAGGTAGGGCGGCGGGGCCGTCCCGAGGCGGCGGGCGTCGCCCGCCCGGCGCTCGTCTCGGCCGTGGACCAGATGTACCAGGTCCCCCGGCCCTGGCTCAGGCGCTCGCCATCGGTACCGACCAGGCTCCCTTCGGCGAAGGCGATGTGCCGGCCCCGTCGGAGGACGTGCCCGCGCGCCGTGAGGACCTCGCCCTCGCGCGCGGCGCGCAGGAACTCCACGTAGAGCGACGTCGTCGCGGCCGTCTCCTCCTCGGTCAGCAGGGAGACGACCGCGCCCCCCATCGCCGTATCGAGGATCGTCGCGATGACCCCACCGTGGACGACGCCGTTGATGTTGAGGTGGCGGTGCTCGACCCGGCCGGCGACCGTGCAGAAGCCGTGGCCGCTCTTCTCGGGGACGACCCGGAAGCCGACCTCATGGTGGAACCCCCCGCGACGCGCGGCCCGGAACAGGTCCGGGCTCGGGCGCGTCGGGCGGGGCTCGGGCAGGCTCACCCGTCGTGCCATGCGCGGCGGAGCTTCCGTGGGCCATAAGTAGTCGGGGGCGACGGCTTCGGCCGTGCCGCGCGCCCACGCTCCGTCGGGATCGGCGACGTACGAGGCGCCCCCGAACATCGCGCTCGTGAAGTACTGGGGGGTGCGGGACCCCGAGCTCGTCCTGCCGTACAACTCGTCGGTCTCCGTGACGCTCGGGACGTTCCGCTCCCGCACGCGCGTCCGCTTCGACGCCGGGCTCGACGGCGACCGCGTCGTCCTCAACGGGGCCGTCGCGGCAGGGCCGCCCCGGCTCGCGGTCGTGAGGATGCTCGACCGGGTCCGCGACCGGGCCGGGGAGGTCGCCCCGGCCGAGGTCGTCTCCGAGAACAACTTCCCGACGGCGAGCGGCCTCGCCTCCAGCGCAAGCGGGTTCGCCGCCCTCGCCGCGGCGGCGAGCGCCGCGGCGGGGCTCTCCCTCTCCCCGCGCGAGCTCTCCCGGCTCGCTCGGCTCGGGTCGGGGAGCGCCTCCCGCTCCGTCTTCGGGGGGTTCGTCCTGTGGAGGGCCGGGACCCGCGCGGACGGACAGGACTCCTACGCGCGGGAGCTCTACGGCGAGCGCCACTGGCCCGAGCTGGTCGACGTCGTCGCCCTGATCGCGGACGCCCCGGAGAAGGAGGTCCGTTCCGCGGAGGCGATGCAGGCGACCGTGAGGACGAGCCCGGACTATCCCGGGCGCCTCGAGGGGCTCCCGGCGCGGATCGCGAAGGTCGTTCGGGCGATCGGGGCGCGCGACGCGGAGCGACTGTTCCCCCTGATCATGGAGGAGTGCGACAGCTTCCGGGACGTCTGCGAGACGACCCGGCCCCCGCTCGACTATCTGACGCCCGCCTCCCGAGCGGTCCTGTCCGAGGTCCGCTCGCTGAACCGGGCCGCCGGCCGCCCGATCGCGGCGTACACGCACGACGCCGGCGCCCACGTCCACATCTTCACGCTCGCCCGCCACGTTCGGGCGGTCCGCCGGAGCGTCGGGGCGGTCCCCGGCGTGGAGAGGACGATCGTCGTCCGGCCCGGGCCGGGGGCGCGGCGCGTCGACCGCCCGTCGCCTGCCAGGCCCCGTCGGGCCCCGACGCCGCGGCCCTAGCGACGGCCCGGCCCCCCGCGCGGTGGGGAGCGATTAGAGGACCCGCCGGTCGAAGTCGTCCGGGGGAACCTCGAGGCCGATCGTGCCCATCAGCGCACGGACCTCCTCGGTGAACCTCTCGCGCGCCTCGTCGTTCGTCCAGCGCTTCAGGCCGAACTCGATCGCCTTGCGGCTCGTCTCGGAGTGCGAATGGCCGAACATGTCGAGCGCGCGGGGGTACCACTTGCGGACGGCGGCCCGCGCCTCGTCCTTCGACCCGTAGTAGGCCGCCTCGTCCTGCACCATCCGGCGGAGGACGCTCGCCCCGAAGTTGAGGTGGAGCTGCTCCTCGCTCAGCATCAGCGGCATCGCCCGGGCGAGCGGACCGTACGAGCACTCCTGGAACGCCCGGAGCTGGTAGACCCCGACCCGGTCGACCAGGCAGGTGAACGCGCCGACGTCCGACCATCGGTCGAACTTCATGTTGAACGCGTCGAGCTTGTGCTCCCCCTCGCGCTTGGTGAGCAGGTCGTCGATCATCCGCTGCCCCTCGTCGCCGAAGTCGCGGAGGATCCGGCAGGCCTGCAGGCCGTGGCGGGCCTCGTCGGCGACGATCCGCGCCTCAATCCAGCGGTCCTCCAGCGTCGGGGCGTGGTCGAGCCACGGGCGATGCTGTTGGATCGACGCGAACTCGGTGTCGGCCTGGACGACCATGAGCTTGACGAGGAGCTTGCGCATCTCGCTCGGCACCTCCTCGGGGGTCTCGTACTTGCGGACCCCGGCGGACGTCCCCCAGAGGATCTCCCGGACCGGTTCGACGGTCTTCCCGTCCTTCAGCGTAGGCGCGACCGGGGCCCCCGACGGTTCTGCGGGCGACACGTCCGTTCCTCCTGCGGGAGAGCGCGTCACTTCCCTTTAAAGGCGGGTTTGCGCTTCTCGGCGAAGGCGGCGAGCCCCTCCTTCGCGTCCTCGGTGATGAACAGGCGGTTCTGCAGCTCCCGCTCGAGCGCGAGACCGGAGGTCAGCGGGACCTCGACCCCCTCGGCGACCGACCGCTTGATCAGGCTGATCGCGCGGACCGG
>DASPQN010000070.1:0-5137 GCA_035624925.1 Thermoplasmata archaeon | reverse complement strand
GCTCGACAGGTGGGCGGTCTTGATCGCCCCGAACGCGACGCTCGCGTAGATGCGGAACGACCACGGGTCGCCGTCCGTGAAGACGACGACCGGTAGGTGGAGCTCCTCCGAGAGGCGCTTCAGGAACCGGCGGGTCGACCGCGCGGGCTGGCCCTTGAGGTGGAGCAGGATCGCGTCGTGCCGCTCGTCGAAGCCGTTCTCGGCGAGGCGGTCGACCATGCCGCCGCACTCGATCGCGATGACGAACTTTGCCCCGGTCCCGACGAACTCGATCTTCTCCTTCTCGACATTGAACGGCAGGGAGTACCCGCCGTCGCCGACGTCGTCCCGACAGTTGATCTTCTTCACGACCCCCTTGCGGTTGCGCTCCTTGATCGTCAGGTCGCCGATGACGCTCGCGCCGTTCTCCTCCGGGTGGAGGCGGAAGTCCTCGCGGAGCCGGTCGCAGAGGACCTCCAGGTCCTCGATCAGGAGGTTCGACTCGTCCTCGCTGTGGAACTTCGCGTCGTCCCACCCCTCGCTGATGTAGTAGAGCTCGCGCAGGGTCGAGGTCTTCGCGTCCTTGGCCATCTCGCCGATGAAGTCGACCAGGTAGAACGTCCGCAGCAGCATCAGCGCCCCGTCGAGCTTGCGGGCGCTGCGCGTGCCCATCGCGCGGCCGAGCTTCCAGACGCCCTCGCGCGTCTGGAAGCTCAGGTTCTGCTTCGTGCGGAGCGGCAGGCGCATCCGCGGGATCTCGCCGCGGGCGAGCTGGGCGTAGATGTCGCCGGCGAGCCCGACGGTCGGGGCGAGGGCGTCGGCCCGCACCCTCGGGGCGTCCGCGTCAGTCCTCGTCGCGGGCGGCCGCGCTCGCTTCGGCGGCATCGTAGTCCACCTCCGTCTCGTCCGTCGGCGCGAGCCGGCCGGCCTCGTCGGCGGCCGCCTCCGCGGCCTCCACGACCGTGCGCGGGAGGCGGACGTCCCAGTCGCCGGGGAGCGGGTCGGCCCCGAGGAGCCGCCCCTCGTCGATCCCCGCGACGTACCAGTCGAGGTCGTTCGCATCGACCTCCGTCCCCTTCGGGAACGCGACCGAGAGCTGGGTCCGCCCGTTCGGGGCGAGCTTGGCGAGGGTCCACCATCCCCGGCCCAGCTCGGGTTCGGTCCCGTCCGGTGTCGGCTCGAAGGCGGCGAGGCCGAGGAGCTCCGGGGCGACCTCGAGGAACAGCTCGAGGACCCGCGGGCGGGGGGTGTAGTTGGTGACCTCGACGGTACCCCGGACGTCCTTCGGGGTGGCCTCGAAGCGCGTGTCGACGCTGACGACGTCCATGATCTTCGTGACCACCGGGGTGAGGTCGGGGACCGGCTTCCCGACCAGCCCGCTCGTCTTCTCGGCGAGCTTGGGCAGGATCTTCTGGATGATCGCGAACTTCTCGCTGGCAAAGTCGCGTCGGCTCTTCCTCGAGAGATGGGCCCGCAGGTGGCGCGCGGCGGCCTGCAGGGCCAGCGTCAGCTCCCGGTCGATCTCCGGGTCCTCGGCGACGGCCTCCTTCGCTTCGCTCGTGAACGGGACCTTCGTCGACGCGACGTGGACCAGGATGAGCGCCGGGCCGACGGGGACCCCGGAGCCGCCCTTCTGGTCGAGCCCGTACCGCCGCCAGTCGACGTGGGCGATCGCGTTCGTGATGGCGCACGCCCCCTGCTGGAAGAGCAGCGGGACCCGGTTGGCGAACCTCAGGATCTGGACGGGCTCCTCGGCCGGGAGCGAGCCGCCGTAGACCAGCCCGACCTCGACCATGAACGGGAAACCGCCACGGACCTTGGGCGGGCGGCTCACCGGCGGGACGTAGAACTCGGGCCGGAGCTCCCCGAGGACGTTCCGCAGGCCGCGCTTGATGAGCATCCCCCCGATCGGCGAGAGGCAGTCGGCGCTCGGGCTCACGAGGGGCACCTCGTGAAGGGCGCCGAGCAGGCGCTCGAGCGTCGGTCCGAGGACGGCCGCCGGCTTGGTGCCCGCCGAGAGGCCGGCGCGCACCAGGACGTCCTTGGAGGCCCGCAGGCTGACGCCCTGCAGGTCGCCGGTGAGGAACTCGCCGAGGGACGGCTTGCGCGTCGCCTTGAGGAGGTAGGCGAGCTCGCCGAGCTCGAGGCCGTACGGGTGCGGCGCGGTCTCCTTCGCGAGCGCCGGCAGCTCCGAGGTCGCCCGCTCGAACGTCACGCGGCTGCCGTCCGGCTCGGTCAGGACGAGCCGCGCGTGCGGGTTGACGATGGCCGTCCCCCGGAGGTACTCGAGGGGGGACTGGCGCCCGCGCTGGTAGCGGGACTTGAGGACGAGCTCGACGGACGTCCCGTGGGGCCGGTCCCAGAGGACGACGTCCTCCGAGACGACCCTCGGCTGGTTCTTCTGGGTGTCCAGGACGAGCTCGAGGACGTGCGCGGCGTCCTCCTCCTCGACCTTGGAGATCACCTTCGCGGGCCGGGCGGTCGTGAGGTTCGCGTAGAGGACGGCCGCCGAGATCCCGATCCCCTGCTGACCCCGGGCCTGGCGGTTCGCGTGGAAGCGCGAGCCGTAGAGCAACCGGGCGAAGACGTTCGGGATCTCGCGCCGCAGGATCCCCGGCCCGTTGTCGGCGACCGTGACGCGGTAGCGGTCGTCGCTCTCCTTGACGATCGCGACGGAGATCTCAGGAAGCACGTGGGCCTCCTCCGCGGCGTCCAGACTGTTGTCCACCGCCTCCTTGACCGTCGTGAGGAGCGCGCGCCCAGGGTTGTCGAAGCCCAGGATCTGGCGGTTGCGCTCGAAGAACTCGGCGACCGAGATCTCCCGCTGCTTGGCGGCCAGCTGCTGGGCGATCGTCGGCGCGGGAGCCACGGCCGCTCACCGGGCCGTCGTGCGCTATAATGGACGCGCTCGAACCGAAGGGTGCCTACCCCGGGGACGGCCGGGGAGCGGGAGGGCGTGCGACGACGTCGCGCAGGACCGGCCGGAACGGCCGCCACCGCGCCGCGTCGTGGAGGTCGACCTCGACGACCAGGACCCGCTCGCCCGGCTCGAGACCCTCGACGTCGACCGCGGCGGTCGCGAGCGGTTCCCCTCGGGCGTCCCAGGCGCCGCTCCCACCGCCGAAGACGAGGCCGTCCTCGACGCCGACGCGGTTGACGTAGACGACGGGGAGCCCGTTCTCCGCGGCGCGTGCCGGGAGGAGCTTCTCGAACAGCCGGCGGCTCGTCACGGGGGCGGCCGACACGTTGAGGATCAGCTCGGCCCCGTCGATCGCGAGCTCGCGCGCGACCTCGGGGAAGAAGACGTCGTAGCAGATCTCGACGCCCAGGCGCACCGCGTCGGTCGCGACCACCGTGCCCCGGCCCGCCGGGGTGAACACGAGCCCCTCCTCGAACGGGCCGAACGTCGGGAGGTAGCGTTTGGTCGCGTGGAGGACCGCCCCACCGCGGTCGACGACGACCGCGGCGTTCTCGACCTCGCCGGCCCGGTCGGCCGAGGCGAGCGGCGCGCCCACGACGATCGTGGTCGCGCTCGCCCGCGCAAGACGGGCGAGGGCCTCCAGGGTCCCGTCGTCCGCCCGCACGGCGAGCGACCGCAAGCGGTCGCCGAGGCGGTAGCCGGAGAGGAACAGCTCGGGGAAGGCGACGAGCTCGCTCCGGGCGGCGCGCACGACACGGTCGACCCGCTCGAGGTTCGCGGGGACGTCCGCTGGGCGGGGGGCCAGCTCGGCGAGAGCGACGCGCATCAGTAGAAGTACCGCCGGACCGCGAGCAGGTAGACGAGCAGGACGACGAACAGCAGGAACAGGATCGTGATGAACCCGGTGAAGAACAGGTAGGCGGTCATCGCGAAGACCAGGACGATCGTCGTCCAGAGCGCCCAGGTCTCCTGACGCCAGAGCGACGTCGCGATGGCGAGCAGGGAGGCGCCGACGGCGATGAGGATGAGCGCGCCGAACACGTCGATCGCCGAGAAGATCTCGAGGCTCGTCGGGACGGTGGCGCCCAGGAGCTGGTTCAGGACGAAGAGGAGCGCCGCGAGGACCATGACGAAGCCGATCAACCCGATCAGGACCGAGACGAACGCGACGCCGATCGGGAGCCGGGGCCGCTCCGGCGTCGGCTCCCACGGGGGCGGCAGGTGCTCGACCTCGACCGTCGCGGCCGGGGCCCTTCCCTGCGCCGAGACCTCGCCGGACATGGGTCGTCGGGCTCCGAGCCCGACGGCCGCAAAAGTAGCTTTCGCTGCTGAGGGCCGAGGGCGCGGTCGCCCCGCCGCCGTCGGGGGAGGGGGACCGACCTAGAACGTCCGCTCGGCGGCCCCGCGGGCGAGGCGTTCGAGGAGCCGGCGGTACGACCCCTGCGGGATCGGCTCGAGCGCGGCGACCGCCTTCTCCGCCCACGCCTCGGCCTCGCGGGCGACGGTCGCCGGGGCGCCGACGGCCTCGCTCAGCTCCCGCAGGCGGAGGAGATGCTTCGTGCGCTTGTGGCGCAGCTGGAACAGGTGCTCGAACTCGGCCTGGTGGCGCGGGTCGAGCCGGTGGTAGGCCTCCAGCGAGACGAGCGTCGGGTTGCCCTCGCGGTAGTCGTTGAACAGGGGCTTGCCGAGGACGTCGGGGTCGCCGACGACGTCGAGCAGGTCGTCCCGGATCTGGAAGGCGACGCCGAGGCGGTGGCCGTAGGAGGCGAGCGCCTCGACGAACGGCACCGGGGCCTCCTGGATCTCGGCGACCGAAGCGAGGGCGGCGGCGATGATCGCGGCCGTCTTCCGCTCGACGACGCGGAGGTAGTGCTCCCGGCCGCTCGAGAGGTCGAACTTCGAGCTCTCCTGGAGGACCTCGCCCTCGACGAGGTCGGCGCACGACTCCCCGCACCTCAGGATGATCGACTTCGGGTACTCGGCGGCGAGCTCGAACGCCCGGACGAACAGGTAGTCGCCCGTGACGATGGCGAGCGGGAGCCCGTAGGCGCGCGGGATCGACGGTCGGCCGCGTCGGGTCTCCGCGTGGTCGATGACGTCGTCGTGGACGAGCGTCGCGGTGTGGATCATCTCGACCACGGCGGCCATGCGCACCAGCATGGGATTGGTTTCGCGGAATAATTTTCCGCACAGCAGCACCAGAATCGGCCGCAGACGCTTGCCGCCGCCCGATTGCAG
>DASPQN010000069.1:0-32665 GCA_035624925.1 Thermoplasmata archaeon | reverse complement strand
GGAGCGTTCTGAAGCTCGCGACGGAAGCCCCGCCACGCGCTCGTGCCGTTAGAGGGAGCGGACCCTGAATTAAGTCGGGTGCCGGCCTCTGGCCTAGACGGATCGCCGGCCTACCAGGCCCGGGCTACCCCGCAGGACGCTTCGCTCCGTCGGTATCGTCAACCCCTGGGCCAGTTCCTGGCGCGGGGGAGCTCCCCGAAGGGGGCTCCCTCCGGCGCCGGTCGCGTTGATCGTCGGTCCCCCGCACCGTCGCCGGGCCCGCCCTGCCTCGGGTAGGCTCAGCCGGCGCGGAACGGGATCGTCGGCTCGAGGGCCATCTGGGGTCGGCGGCCCGGCCAGAACTTCCTGGCCGAACGGACCTCGTGCCGCCGGCACCCGGAGCACCACAGGACCGTCTCGCCGGTGCTCTCGAGCTCAGGGGTCCGGACGTGGACCTCCGTCGCGTGGCCGCACCTCCGCGCGATGCACGGATGCGGGCTCCGACGCGCTTCCAAACCTTCCACGAAGGATTCTCATGCGCATTGATGCGTATTAAAGCTGTCGACGGCCGGATTCGGCGGACCCGGGGCGAACCGGTCCCACCGGGATGGGAGGGACGCGGCCGGCGGGTGGAGGCCGTGGAGGCGCGATCGACGCCGGGGGCGGGGCTGGGACCGCGCCCCGGCCGCGGGAGGACCTACTTACCGGAGAGCCCCGCCCGCGCGCGCAGCGCGTGATAGAACCCGCCGAAGCTCGTCGCGGTAGGCGCCTTGAGACCCTGGACCCGGAGCTGCTCGCGGACCTCCTTGGCGCCCTGGCGAAGGTCGAGGATCTTGGCGGTGTCGTACTTGTACTGGAACGTCCCCGGCGGACCCCGGGGGAACGGCTCCCAGTCGCGGGGGGTCGTGACGCGGAGGTCCGGCGGGCGCTTCCCGTCGGTCGGGGCGAACGGCGGAAGCGTCAGGTGCTCCTCGGTCAGCCAGAGCATGGTGGCATCGCGGATCGCCTGCTCGGTGACGTCGTCCAGCGCACCGGGCGCGACCTGCCCCTGGACCCAGGAGACGAGCGCGTCGAACGTCTTTTCGGCGTTCTCCTCGAGCATCTGGAGGACGGCCAGCCGGAGCGCGCTGCGTCGGAGCTGTTGGATGCCGGTGTCGCTGAGACGGTACTCGGCGGTGAGCCCGACCAGGCCCTCCGCGTTGTTCGAGAGCTCTTCGAGCGACAGGACGAACAGCGGCGACGCCGCCTCGTCCTGGCCCACGTACCACAAGGAGAACGCCCGCCCATTCGTCAGCAGGATCAGCGGGACGCTCGCCTCCTTCGCCCGGTCCCCGATCGGGCCGAGCTCGGTGACGCTCGCGGTCCGCTCGCGGACGTCGAAGAACAGCTTGGGCTTCCCCTCCCCGTCCAGCAGGGCGTAATCGACCGTCTCCTTGCGGCCAGCCTGGTGGTAGTCGAGGAACACCTGACGCTTGTCGTGGGGGTCCCAGCCGAGCGCCTCGAGGAACGGATTCACGATCCAGTGCCGGATTTGTTGCTCGGTGACGTCCTGAACATCGCGCAGGACCTCTCCGGCGACTTGGCCGAAGTCGGTCAGGCGACGGTTGAGGTCGACAGCTTCCATCGCTCGCACGATGTCAGGGCGGCCGTTTAAATCTACCCGCTGGAGACGGGCTGCCCGGGGCGCGTAGAGGCGACACCGCCGGTCGATGTCGACCCCGACCCGGGCCGGTAGGGTTGCGCCCCCGGGGCGCCGTCGCGACCAGCCCCGCCCCACCCCCCCGCACGGGGACCCGGTCCCGGGGGTCGCTAGGAAGCACCGCTCGTCGGCCCGTCGACCAGCTTCCGCCCCTGTCCGACCATTCTATACCGTTGGAGATGCTGCCCCCCGACCGCCGGGGCCGGGATGGTACGCAGTGTCGCGCGTGGACAGTTCCACGTGACCGCAGCCTGGGACGCGATGACGCTGGCCAGCGAGCCGACCGGCCCGGACTCGACGGCGGCCGCACCCGCGGTCACCGACCTCCTCCCGACGGAGGCACCGGACCTCGAAGCGGCCGGTCCGGAGCCGACGGCGACCGCCCCCTCCTCGGCGGACCTCTCATCCCTCGACGAATCTGAGCTGGAACCGGCGGGCTTGGGATCGGACGACCCCGGGCACCTAGCGGCGGACCTCGTCCCCTCGGGACCCCCTGCCCTTCCGGCGACGGGCCCCGAGGCGGCGCCCGCCGAACCAGCGGCGTCCGACCGCCGGACCGTCGGGTCCGTTACTCCCGTGACGGCCGAGCTGGTCACGACGGCGGCCGGCCCGAGCGCCCCCGACCTCTTCCCGTCGGGGGCGCGGACCATCGAGCCGACGCGTCTCGGGCCGACGGACCACAGCTGGCCGGAGCCCGCGATGGTGGGCGACGGCCCTCAGCTCCCCGAACCGATGAGCACCAAGGCACCGCCGGCCGAGACCCCACCGGTGGAGGCGAAGCCCGCCCCGCCGTCGGAGCCGGCGGCCGAGGGGACGACCGCCCTCGCGGTCCGCCGTCCCCCCACGATCGTGGCGGGGCCCCCACGCCCGGGCTCGGGCGGTCGAGTCGCCGACGAGGGGGCACGCGTGACGAGCGCACCACGGCCCGCACCGGGGACCGACCCCGGTCAGGTCCTCGTGGGCCTGCTCGCCCGAATGTGGCTGATGCGATCTAGCGGAACGGTGGCCGGGGGCGGGGCGTTGACGGCCCCGCCGGCGCCAAGCCTGCCGGCTCGGACGAGCGCGCCGGCCCCCGCCCCTCCGTTGGCGGCCGTACCTCCCGCCCCTGCCGCCGCGGGGACCACGGTCGTCGCCCCGCAGGTGCCGCCGGCCGCACCTCCACTAGCACCGGTTGAATCCCTTCCCCGAGAGCTCACCCCGCCACGCGCGCCCGAGGTCGACGAGCGAAGGCCGCGGAGCGGGCTCGCCTCGTTCCTCGTCGAGGTCGCAGACGTCGCGCATCCGCCGCAGCTTGGACCCGCGGCCCCCGCCGCGCTTCCGCGGGTCCGCTACGTCTTCGAGATCGTTCACTGCCCGCATCCGATCCCGGATCGACCGGTCTCCCGCAGCCTCTGCCATCAGCGCCGCTTCGGGGAGTGACCCCGCCCGCCGGCGGACCGCCCGCGCTCGCGACGCGCCGGCGGAGCGAGGCGACCCGGGGGTTACGGTATCGAGCGCTCGGACCCGCCCTGCGACGGACCCCCTTCTCTCCCACGGACCAAGCCCTGCAGGAACGGACCCACGTCGGCGAGCGGGCGCTCGAGCCCCACGTACGGCGGGAGGCCGAGCATGTCCGAGAGGAGCCACTCGACCTCGTAGGCGTAGATCAGCGACGAACCGAGCGTCTCCAACAAGGCGGCGAGCCGGACGGAGTTCGCCGGGCCGAGGTGGAAGTACTTCGGGGGGAGACCGGCGACGCGGAACAGCTCGTCGGTCAGGTCGCGGTACCGCCACCGTCGCGGTCCGCCGACCGTGACGTTGCGCCGTCCACCCTCCGCGGCCTCGCGCCGGAGGACGGAGGCGACGTCGGTGACGGAGACCGGGCTCACATGATACTCCCCGTCCCCGAACATCGGGAACCGGTGGTACCGCCGCATTGTCCGGAGCATCACCGAGAGGAGAACGTCGCGCGGGCCGAACAGCATCGTCGGGCGCACGATCACGTAGTCGAGCCGGCTCGCCTCGACCGTCCGGTCGACACGACGCTTCTGGGCGAGGTACGGCAGGTCGGTCTCGAGCCGCGGTGGGGCGTCCGGCACGCTCACGTGGACGAAGCGACGGACCCCGGCCGCCTCGGCGGCCCGCACCAGCCGCACCAGCCCGTCCGCGAGCCGAACGAAACGCCGGCGCCGCGCCTGCCGGTACCAGGCGAGGTTGAGGACCGTGTCGACCCCGTCAAGGTACGGCCCCCAGTCGAGGTCCGCCGCGACGTCGAGCGGCCGGACGTCGACCTTCGCCGTGGCCTCGGTCCCCGTCGGACGACGGTGGACCGAACGGATCCGATGGTCGCGAGCGAACTCGGCGAGGACGGCACGGCCGACGAGCCCGGAGCATCCTCCGACGACGAGGAGGAGCGGACGCTCGCCAGGGACGCCGCTCATGCGGCCGGCGCGGCCGCCGCGGTGCCGACCGGGGCTGGGGCGTCCGGCCGCGGAGGAGCGGAGAACAGTTCGTTCCAAGCCGCGATCACATGGGGCCGGACCTCCGCCAGGGTGACCGGCCGACCGAGCTCCTTGGCGAGCGACGTCATGACGGTCCCGTCCAGCCCGCACGGACGGAACCGCTCGAACGCGCTGAGCTCCGGGTCGACATTGAGCGCGAAACCATGGAACGTCACCCAATGGTCGACGGTGACCCCGATGGAGGCGAGCTTCCGCCGCCCGTCGACCCAGACGCCGGGCTGCCCTTTCGTGTGCCCCGCCGTCACGCCGAATGCCGCGACGGCGCGGACGATGAGCTCCTCCACATCACGGACGAACCGGCGGACGTCCTGCCCGCGACGGGCGAGGTCGACGATCGGGTAGCCGACGAGCTGGCCCGGGCCGTGGTACGTCGCCCGGCCCCCCCGCTCCACCGCCACCACCGGTAGGCCGCTGAGCGCCGCGGAGCCGTCATCGCCCTGGACCCCGACCGTCACGACGGGGGGGTGCTCGACGAGGACGAGCGTATCGTCGACCGCACCACGGCGGCGCTCCAGAACGAGCTCGCGCATCGCCCGGAGGGCGTCGACGTACTCCCGTCGCCCCCACTCAGCGACCGCCGGCAGGGACGACCCTCCTCGCGATGTGCATCGGCTCACCCAGCCAGAGCATCGCGGCCTCCTGGAGACCTTCGCTGAACGTCGGGTGCGGGTGGATGGTGAGCCCGACATCGCGGACGGTCGCCCCCATCTCGATCGCGAGCGCCGCCTCGGCGACGAACTCGCCGACCGAGCCGCCGGCGGCGTGGACCCCGAGGAGTCGACCGCTCGCCTCCTCGCCGACGAGCTTCACCCAGCCGCCGGTCGCGTGGCTCGCGTGCGCCCGACCGAGGGCCGCGAACGGGAACCGCGCCTCGCGAACGGTGAGGCCCGCCCGTTCGGCGTCCGCCTTCGTCATCCCGACGGTCGCGAGCTCGGGGTCGGTGAACACGACGGACGGGACCGCGCGGAAATCGAAGCGGCTCGCCCGTCCGCAGATCGCCTCCGCGGCGACGACGCCCTCCCGGTACGCCTTGTGGGCGAGCATCGGCGGACGCGCGACGTCCCCGGCGGCGTAGATGTGCGGGACGTTCGTCCGCATCTGCGCGTCGACCGTCACGAAGCCGCTCTTCGGGTCGACGGCGACCCCGGCGTCGTCCAGGCCGAGGTCCTTCGTCGCGGGGCGCTTGCCGACCGTCACGAAGAGCCGCTCCGCGGTCAGCCGCTCGCGGCCGGCCGGCCCGTCGACCTCCATGGCGAGGCCGGAGGCGTCGCGGTGGAGGGCGACCGCCTTCGTGCCGGTGCGTACCTCGACACCCAGGCGGCCGAGGGCGTTCGTGAGCTCCCGGGAGAGGTCGGCGTCGAGCCCCGGCAGGATCTGGGGAAGGAGCTCGACGATCGAGACCTTCACGCCGACCCGGGCGAGGAACTGGCCGAGCTCGCAGCCGCTGACGCCGCCGCCGAGCACGAGCATCGACCGCGGGAGGCTCTTCAGGGAGAGGAGGTCCCAGGCGTTGACGACGGTCTCGCCGTCGGTCTCGAACCCGGGGATCGTCGCGTGGACGGCCCCGGTCGCGATCACCGCCGCCGCGAAGTCGACGCGCTCGTGCCCGCCGTCCGGGGCGAGCACGTCGATCGAGCGGGGGCCGGTGAAGCGGGCCTGGCCGGGAAGCACCGTCACCCCGGTGGCTTTGAAGAGGGTCGCGACGCCCGCGCGCTCCTTGGCGACGACCGACTCCTTCCACCGCATCGTCGCGGCGAGGTCGAGCGTCACGTCGGGGGCGTTCACCCCGACCTCGGGCCCCTCGGTCCGGAGCGCGTGGTAGAGCTGGGCGGCGTGGATCAGCGCCTTCGAGGGGATGCAGCCGCGGTTGAGGCACTCGCCGCCGAGCTCGGAGCGCTCGACGACGACGACCTTCTTGCCCAGCTGACCGGCGCGGATCGCCGCCATGTAGCCGGCCGGCCCTCCGCCGAGGACCGCGACGTCCGTCGAGCGCGCGTACGTGCCGGCCATCGTGCTACCGCGGGACCCCGGGGGCCGACGGTCGTGACCGGCTCGGGGCAAAAACATCCTCGGTCAACGTGGCCGGCGCCGGCCCGGGCGTCGCCTCGGCCTCGCGGACGGCGTCGCGCACCTCGCCCTCCGCCTCCGCCTGCAGCGCCTCCCGGACCTTCACGTCGAGGAGCCCCTGCACGGTCAGCCACGCTTCCAGCCGGGCCACGGGGTCGTGCGCCCTCGCCTCGTCCGCCCAGCCGCTCGGTTGGTAACGGCTCGGATCATCGGAGCTCGAGTGGGCGGCCATCCGGTAGAGCAGGAACTCGATCATCTCCGGGGGGCCGCCGTCCCGGATCCGGCCGAGCGCGTCGACGAACGCCGACCAGCACGCGACGAAGTCGGTCCCGTCGACCTGGCGGCCGTCGATCCCATAGGCCCTCGCCTTCGCAGCGAGGGTAGCCGAGGCGGTCTGGCGCTCGACCGGTACGGAGATCGCCCAGCGGTTGTTCGTGCAGGCGAACAGGACCGGCAGTCCGTAGACCGCGGCGAAGTTCATCCCGGCGTGGAAGTCGTTCGAGCTCGTCGCCCCGTCCCCGAAGAACGTGAGGGCGACGGCCGGTTCCTTCCGACGTCTGATCCCGTAGGCGACGCCGACGGCGTGGGAGATCTGCGTCCCGATGACCGACGACATCGAGACGTAGCGGACCTCGCGGGCGGACGGGTGGCACGGCATGGTCCGCCCGAGCGCGGGGTCCCGGGCGTCTGCGAACACGTGGTGGACGTACGTCCCGAGCGCATGGCCCCGCACGAGCGCGACGAGCTGCTCGCGCAGCCCAGGGAGGATCCAGTCCTGGGGCGCCGTGACGAGGCCGGCCGCGATGTTCACCGCCTCTTGCCCGGTGGCCGCACCGTAGAAACCGATGCGACCCTGGCGTTGCAGGGCGAGCATCCTCGCGTCCAAGGCGCGGGCCAGGAGCATCCAGCGGAACGCCTCCAGGAGCGTCGACTCGCCGTCGTCCCCGAGCGCGGCCAGCGCCTGCGCCTTGGTGTGCGGGAGCGGCACAAGACCGGACGGTTCGGCCATCGACCTCGAGGAGACGAGTCGCATCTTGAGCTCTGCGACGCGGCTCGCCGAGACCCGTGCTCGACCCGAGCCCCCGGTCTCCGGCACGAAAGGGGCCGCAGGCGAAGCCGGGCCGGAGCCTCCGGCCCGGCGAAGGTAGCCTCAAATCGTTCTGTCGGTCTCAGAGAGCGCGATGGCGCACCCGCGGCGCCAGCCGTGGATCGTCGCATCGGCGACCTCGTGGGCAATCCTGCTCGTGGCCTCGACCTGCATCGGCGCATCGGCCGCCCCGGGGGTCGCGCCGGGTGACGCCCCTGGGCGGAACGGCGAGGCCGGCCCGCCCGCCTCCTTCCAGCCCGCGAGCGGTCCCGCTCCGGGCCTCGCCACGCTCGGCACCGTGCGGGTCGGCATCGCCCCTGACCTGGCGACCTGGAACGCGAGCCAGGGCGTCGGCGGCGGGGACGTGTACGTCGCCAATGCAGGGTCCGAGAACGTCAGCGTCTTGGCCGGGCTCACGAACGTCGCGACCGTCAACGTCAGCGCCTACGGCCACGTGCCGTACGACCCGATCGACGACCCCGCGAGCTCGAGCGTCGTACTGACGTACCGCGACTACACCGGCCCGCACAACGTGAGCGTGCTCCACGGACCCGTCGCGGGAGGCACGCAGGCGGTCGCCCAGGTGGAGGGGGTCACCGCTAACGACGTGCCGGTCCTGGGCGTGTACGACGTCGCCAACGCCTCGATCTACCTCACCGACAACGGGGCGACGGTCGGCGTCGCCGTGGTCGGAGCGGCCAACGCGACCCGGTTCGCGACGGTCTTGACCGGCGCGACGAGCGACCCTCGCGGCCTGGCCGTTGACCCCGGCAACGGCGAGGTCTACGTCGTCGACCTCGGGGTCGATACGGTGACGGTGGTCAGTGGGGTCCACCTTCTCGCCAACGTGACGGTGGGGGCGTTGGTCAACTCGACCTCCGGTGTCAACGAGAGTTCCGGGGGCGTTGACGACCTCGACTACGCCTCCGACATCGTCTACGACCCGGCGAACGGGGACATCTACGTCGCCAACGCCGGCGCGGGCACCGTGAGCGTGCTGAACCGTACGACCGTGATCGCGACCGTCGGCGTGGGCAAGCTCCCGTACGCCCTCGCGTACGACCCGTCGGACGGCGAGGTCTACGTGACCGACGTCCTCTCGGACGCCGTCAGCGTGCTCCGCGGAACGACGCTCGAGGGAACGGTCCCCGTCGGCAGGTACCCGGTCGACGCGACCTACGACGCCTCCGACGGCGACATCCTGGTCGCGAACGTCGGTTCGGACAACGTCTCGGCCCTCAACGGGACGGCGGTCGCCGGCTCGGTCGGGATCGGGCCGACCCCGGTAGGGTCGTTCGGGGTCCCCTGCGCGCCGGTGTCGATCGTCTACGACACGGTCGACCACGACGCCTACGTGGTCTGCGAAGGCTCCGGGTCCGTGACGATCCTCGGGACGGCCCCGGGCGGTCCTCCGGGAATCCCGGCATGGGGGTGGGGGCTGGTGGGGATCGGCCTCGTGCTGCTCGTCCTGCTCGCGATCACCTGGAACTCCCGCCGACGGCAGCGGGCGAAACCCTCACCGCAGGCCCCGTCCCTATCGGCATCCGGTCCGGGGGCACCAGACCCCTCCTCGCGACCTCCGCCGCCGTAGACCTCCGCGCCGGGCCGGCGCCGGGCCTCCTCACGCCCGCTAGGCGAGCTCGCTGAACAGCTGATGCGGGTCCTCGAGGTAGGACTTGACCGTCGCGAGGAACTGGGCCCCTTCGTAGCCGTCGACGACCCGGTGGTCCAGGGAGATCGAGAGGTTCATCAGGTCGGCCGGCCCGATCGTGCCGTCCGGGCGGTAGACCGGCCGGCGCTGGATCTTGTGCACCCCGAGGATCGCCACCTCCGGGTAGTTCAGGATCGGCGTCGCGAGCACCCCGCCCAAGGCCCCGAGGCTCGTGATCGTGAACGTGCTCCCTAACAGCTCCGAGCGCTCGAGCTTGCCGGCGCGCCCCCGCTCGGAGAGCTCCTGGATCTCGCGGGCGAGCTGGCCGACGCTCTTCCGCTCCGCGTTCCGGACGACCGGCACGAGCAGGCCGTCCGGTGCGGCCGTGGCGATGCCGATGTGGTACGCCGAGCGGACGACGAGCTCGTTGCGGGCGTCGTCCATGGTGGCGTTCAGCCGCGGGTGGGCTCTCAGCCCGGCGACGACCGCCTTCACGAGGAACGGGAGGAACGTGAGCCGGACGCCCTGCTTCTCCACATGCTTCGCCATCTTCTCCCGAAGCCGGACGAGCTCGCTCGCATCGACCTCCTCGACGTAGGTGAAGTGGGCAGCGCGGTGGACGGCCTCGCTCATGTGCTCGGCGATGGTGCGACGCAGCCCGCGGATCGGGATCCTCTCGGCCACGTCCGCGAGCGGCGTGGGCGGGGCCGGGGCGGCCGACGGGGTGCTCCTCGCCGGCGGCTCGGCGGACGGCGCGGCGGGCGCGGCTTCGGGTCGGCTCGGAGCCGCCCCCGCCGACGCGGCCGAGAGGTCGGCCTCGGTCACGCGCCCACCGGGGCCGCTGCCGTGCACCGTCGCGAGGTCGATCCCCCGTTCGGCCGCGAGCCGGCGGACGTACGGACTGGCGGCGACCGAGACGCCGGTCGTCAGCGGAGCTGGGGCCGGGGCGACGGCCGCGGGCGGGGCTCGGGCGACCGGCGCGGCCGGCGGGGCCGGGCCGGCCGGCGGCGCGCCGCCGCCGACGTCCTCGATCGTGACGAGGACCCCGCCGACCTTCACCTTCTCGCCGACCTGCGCGTGGATCTTGACGACCTTACCGGACCGGGGCGACGGGATCTCGACGTTCGCCTTGTCGGTGAGGACGCTGACGAGCGGGGCGTCCTCGCGGACGCTGTCGCCCTCCTTCACGAACCAGCGGACGACCTCGCCGTCGGCGACCCCCTCGCCGATGTCGGGCAGACGGAAGTCGAACGCCACGGCCGCTCCTACGAGGCCCGGACGGCCTCGCGGGCCGCCGAGGCGATCCGCTCCGCCCCCGGGAGGTAGAGGTTCTCGAGGGCGTACGGGAACGGCGTATCGTAGCCGGTGACGCGGGCGATCGGCGCCTTGAGCGCGTAGAACGCCTTCTCGGCGAGGAGCGCGGCCAGCTCCGCGCCGAAGCCGCAGAACCGGGCGGCCTCGTGCACGACCACCGCGCGGCCGGTCCGCGTCGCCGAGGCGAGCACGGCCGGTTCGTCCAGCGGCACGAGGCTCCGGAGGTCGACCACCTCGGCCGAGATCCCCTCGCCCTCGAGGGTCGCGGCGGCCTCCATCGTCGGCGGGACCATGGCGCCGTAGGCGAAGAGGCTCACGTCCGAGCCGTCCCGGACCGTGCGCGCCTCCCCGATCGGCACGCGGTGGTCCCCGTCCGGGACCTCGCCCGTGACCGAGCGGTAGATCCGCTTCGGCTCGAGGAAGATCACCGGGTCGTCGTCGGCGATCGCGCTCAGGAGCAGGCCCTTGGCATCGGCGGGGGTCGACGGAACGACGACCTTGAGGCCGGCGGTGTGGCAGAAGTACGCCTCCGTGCTCTGGGAGTGGTAGAGACCCCCTTTGATCCCCCCACCGTACGGCGAGCGCACGACGACGTGGCAGGGGAACTGGCCCCCGGAGCGGTAGCGCATCTTGGCGAGCTCGCTGACGATCTGGTCGAACGCGGGGTAGACGAAGTCGAGGAACTGGATCTCCGCGACCGGCTTGAGGCCATACAGCGCCATCCCGATCGCCGAGCCGACGATCCCCGTCTCGGAGAGCGGCGTGTCGAGGACCCGGTCGGCCCCGAACTCCTTCAAGAGCCCCTCGGTCGCCCGGAACACCCCGCCGTTGACGCCGACGTCCTCTCCGAGGACGACCACGTCCGGGTCCGAGCGCATCGCCTCGTGGAGCCCCCGGTTGACCGCCTGGACCAAGGTCAGCTCGCTCACGATCCCTCCACGGGCCGGGCGCTCGCACCGAGCGCGCCCGCGCGCTCTTCCTCGAGGCGGGACGTGGGTCGCGCGAAGACGTCCTCGAACATCGAGCGCGGGTCGACCGGCGCGGTCGACTCCGCCTGCCGTACGGCGGCGGCGATCGACGCCTTCGCGTCGTCCCAGAGCTTCGCGTCCGTCGCGTCGTCCAGGAGCCCCGCCGCGACGAGCTCGGGCTTGAGCCGCTGGATCGGGTCGCGCTGGCGGGCGGCCTCGACCTCGGCGTCCGACCGGTACCGGCGCGGGTCGTCCGAGGACGAGTGGGGCCCGAACCGGTAGACCTGCGCCTCGATCAGCGTCGGGCCGTCCCCGGCGACGGCGCGGGCCCGGGCGCTCCGCACCGCACCGTAGACCGCGCGCAGGTCGTTCCCGTCCACGACGACGCCGGGAAAGCCGTAGGCCTCCGCCTTCATCGCGAGCGTCGCGCTCATCGTCTGCCGCTCGCGGGGGAGGGAGATCGCCCACTCGTTGTTCTGGCAGAGGAAGATCGTCGGGGCCCGGTAGACCCCGGCGAAATTCATCCCCGCATGGAAGTCGCTCGAGCTCGTCGCGCCGTCCCCGAAGTAGGTGATCGTCGCGGTCGGCGAGCGCCGGTACCGGGCGGCCATGCCGGCGCCGACCGCCTGGGTGATCTGCGTCCCGATCGGGCTGGACGCGGAGACGAAATGCTGGTCGCGGAAGGCGAAGTGGTTCGGCATCTGCCGGCCCTTGCAGAGGTCGGCGCCGTTGCCGAACAGCTGGTCGACGACCGTCTGGAGGGGGACACCGCGAACGAGGGCGACCGCGAGCTCGCGGTAGGCCGGGAAGATCCAGTCGTCGGCCTCGAGCGCGAGCGCCGAGCCGACGAGCGTCGCCTCCTGACCGGCGTGGGGGGCGTAGAAGCCGATCCGCCCCTGACGCTGCAGGGAGAGGCACCGCTCGTCCAGGGCCCTCGCCAGGGCCATCGTCCGGTACGCCTCGAGGAGCCTCGTGCCCGGGAGCCCGTCGGCCTGCGGAGGTTCGCTGGTCGGGCGGGCTGTCGTCGACACCGCTGCCGCGGTCAACCACGTCCGACGGATTATGAGATTATCCCGGGCCCGTGCGGCGGGGGGCCGGCCGCATCCGGGAGAGCGCTCGCCACGGCTCGGGAGCGTAACGCGCCTAGCCGACCCGGAAGACGTCGAACGCCCCCGAGGCCCGCTCGAACGTGTAGACGCGGTCCAGGGCGAACCTCGGGAGCTGGGTCGAGTTCGTGTCGGCGTCGACCACGACCCACCGTACATCGTGCGCCGCCAGGGCGCTGGCCTCTGAGATGAGGGAGGCGAGGCCGGTGGCGATCCCCGAGAACGTGAACTCGAGCGAGACGTTGAACGGCGAGCCGCCGGACGGCGTGACGTTCCACAGGAGGGTGGGACCGTCGGGCGCCGACATCAGCGCGGGGGTCGCCACATCGACCGAGGGACCTCCGGTCGCGGCGATGTCGAGCGAGAGGTTGAGCCCGATCCCGCCCCCTTGGGCGAACTGGGCGATGAGGCTCTCTCCCAGCCCGGTCCGTTCGAGCCCCCCGACCGTCACCTGGGAGAACGCGAAGCCGAAGCCGACCGGTTGCGGCGAGCCCGAGGCCGGGCGGAAGCTGAGGTTCACCGAGAACGAGCCGCTCGGCCCGAAGGCGGACACCGTCGACACGTTGTACGTCGGCAGCTGCGTCGCCCCGACAAGGACGGCGCCGGACGCCGGTAGGTTCGGCTGTACGGCCGGGCTCGACATGGGTCCGGCAGGCGGCGGTTGCGCCGCGTAGGCTCCGCCCTCCTCCTCGACGACCGCGCCGAACGGGACCAGGTAGTCGGAGTCGTAGAGGAAGAGCGACGGGTTGGACGGGTACCCGGGAGGCCCGTCCTCGACGAGCTCGAGCGGGCCGGCATCGATCCACGACGACCCGGCGACCACCGTACTCCCGAACACCGCCGCCTGCCGCTCCGTCTCCGTGTCGAACCAGAACGGCTGGACGTCCGGGTAGATCGGTCGCTCGGTGGCGTAGGCGACCGGGAACGTGAGCTCCTTGGGCGCGACCAGCACCACGGACCCCTCGGCCGACCGCAACCACGAGAGCGCGCCCAGGGAGGACATGCTGAACTCGTCGAACTGGAGCCCGCCGACGTAGCCGCCGCTGTAGCCCGCGACGACCTGGACGGTGATCAGCGCGACCGCGGCCATCGCCGTCCCCCCGCGTACCCAGCGAACCCGGCGGGGGGTCAAACGGAACCGGCGCCGCGGCGAGGGTGGGGCCGGGGCAGTGGCGTCGGGGCGGGGGGCCCTCAGGTTCGAGATGAGGACCGCGGTCGCGACGCCCAGCGGGATCGCCAGGAACTCCGCGGCTCGCGGCCAATAGATCGCGGGGGTCAGCAGGAAGACGGCCGCAAGGAACCCGACGGTCGAGCCGACGAGGGCGGTGAGCCCGCGGCGGTCGATGCCGGGGGCGAGGAACGCTCCGACGACGAGGGCGCCCACGACGATGAGGTAGACGAGATCGGTCTGCGAGTCGGCGAACCCCGCGGACGCGACCGCGAACCCCCAGCCCCCGGGACCGACGGCGTAGGCGAGCACCGGTCGGTCGAGGCCCTGGGGGGCGCTCGAGCCGACCAGGGCGTCCAGCGCCCCGCCCGCGGCCAGGGGCGGACCGAGGGCGACGAGGTAGCTGAGCAGGCTCCTCCGCTGCAGGAAGTGACCGCGCGTGCCGAACAGGACCACGACCGCGGCGAAGATCACCAGGGACGCTGCCGAGTACGGTTCCGTGAGCACGGCCGCGGTAAGCAGGCCCCCGGCGACGGCCTTGGCCCTCCAGGATTCGGACCCTGGCTCGACGGCGAGGAGGACGGCGACCGCGAGCGCCCCGAAGGCGAGGGAGAGGAACTGGGCCTGCCCACCCCAGCCGACCTCGCCGAGGAACGCCGGGAACGTCCCGACCGTCGCGGCCGACGCCAGGGCCGCGACACGACCCCGGCCGACGACGAAGCCGATCGCTCCGAACGACGCCGCGAGGCAGACCAGCAGCACCGCGGTGATCACGTCCGCGGTCGCGTAGGCGGCGGCGAACGACGGGCCGGCGGCGTTCAGCGGGGTGTACGCCGCCGGGAGGAGCGGGAAGACGTACGGGAGCTCGCCCGGCCCGCCTCCGAAACCCCGGTGGGCGGTGAGGAGGTACTCCGACGGGTCCGGGCCGAACGCCCAGCCGTCGTGGATCATCGCGAGGATCGGGCCGAACAGGAAGACGAGGTAGCCAACCACGAGGACGGCCCCTAGGGCCGTGAGGAACCATCGAGGCCAACGGCGCGGCCACGGGAAGCGCCGCCTGCGGGTACCGGGCGAATCCATCCGCTCTTGTCCCGAGCGTCCCCCCGGGGGACGCCGCGTGCGGACACACCGGCCGCCTACTTAATGCGCGACCCCTCTCCCATCGCCGCGCTGCCACGACCGGGGATCCTGACGGTGGGCAGGGTGCGGGTCCGCTAGGGGCCGAGGCACCGACGTGGGGGGCCCCAGCCGTCGTATCGCAACGTCGAGCAGGGCGCACCGGCCGGCCGAAACGGCCCACCGAGAAACCGTACCGCCGTCTCTCCTGACGGTTGATTCCTTGATGTAGGGGTGCGTCTCTGCGCGGCGCTCCCATGACTCTCCCGTCGTCCGGCGGTCCTGCGATCGAGACCCACGGGGTCCGACGCGTCTTCGAGAGCCGCAAGGGGTTCCTCTTCCGGGAGAAGACCCATACCGAGGCGCTGAAGGGCGTTGATCTCACGGTCGAGCGGGGGGCGATCTTCGGGCTCCTCGGCCCGAACGGCGCCGGCAAGACGACCCTCACGAAGATCCTCTCCACGCTGCTGCTCCCCACGTCGGGCCAGGCGCTGGTCCTGGGGCACGACGTGACCAAGGAGACCGACTGGTTGCGCCCCCGCATGGGGCTCGTGCTCGGCGGGGAGCGGGGCCTGTACAACCGGATCAGCGGCCGGGACAACCTGCGGTACTTCGCCGACCTGTACGGTGTGCCGATGGCCGAGCGGGACGCACGGATCCGCGAGCTGCTGGAGCGGGTCGGCCTCACGGACGCGGCGGACCGACGCGTCGAGGAGTACTCTCGCGGGATGAAGCAGAAGCTGCACATCGCCCGGGGGATCCTCCACCGGCCCGAGATCCTGTTCTTGGACGAACCGACGATCGGCCTCGACCCGAAGAGCGCCCGCGAGACGCGCAAGCTGATCCGCTCGCTCGTCTCGGACGGGGTGACGATCTTCCTCACGACCCACTACATGTTCGAGGCGGAGGAGCTCTGCCCGAGGCTCGCCATCCTCTCCAAGGGCCGGATCGTGGCTCGCGACACCGTCGACGCGCTGCGCACGCTCGTCGGGGGGGACCGGACGATCGAGCTCGAGGCCTACGGGTTCGAGGACCGCGAGGTCGACGCCCTGCGCCGGTTGCCGGGCGTCTCGAAGATCCTTACCGAGGAGTTCGGCCCGATGACGCGCCTCACCCTGCGCATCCGCACGAACGAGACGACGGTCGACCACGTGCGCGCGGCCCTCCCCGACCAGCGGGAGCTCTCCGTGCGGGAGCGCAGGACCTCCCTCGAGGACGTCTATCTCGACCTCGTCGACGAGGAGGCCCGATGAGCGCGGCCGTGAGCCGCTCGTACTCGCGCCAGCGCTCGACGTTCACGTCGCTGCGGCTGTCGTTCCTGTTGTTCATGGCCGACCCGCAGTGGCTGATCCCGTCGATGATCGCCCCGGTGATCTTCGGCCTGGTCTCGTTCGAGCTGTTCCGTGGCTACGGGAGCTACTTCCTCACCTACGCGATCCTCGGCGCGGGGATGATGAGCATGTGGGGCCAGACGCTCTACGGCAGCGGCTGGGCGACCGGCCAGGACCGCGAGTTCGGCACCCTCGAGCCGACGATCCAGGCTCCGACCCCGTACCTCTACGTCGTCCTGGGGCGCGTCATCTGGAACGTCGTCTCGGGCCTGATCGGGGGCGCGATCGTCTACCTCGTCGTCGTCGCCTTGGCCGGCGCCCCCCCGTCGCTCCCGAACCCGGTGGCGTTCGTCGTGCTGTTCGTCTTCGTGATGCTGACGCTCGCCGCCGTCGGGGTCGTCTTCGCGGCGTTCTACGTCTACACGCGCTACGCCGGGTTCATCCAGAACATCGGCGAGTTCGCGTTCTACGTCGGGACCGGCTGCATGTTCCCGGTCGTGCTGCTGCCGTTCTGGACGAACCCGATCGCCCTCTTCTTCCCCCCCACCTGGGCACTGGACGCCCTCCGCTACGCGTCGATCCCGGGGTACGTCGGGTTCTCCTGGGGGCTGGGGCCGGACCTCCTCGGGGCGGTCGCCACGACCGCCGTCTACCTCGTGCTCGCGGGGACGCTGTTCCACCGCGTCGAGCGCCACGTCCTCGAGGAAGGGAACCTCGACCAGTACTGAGGGAGGACGCACGATGGTCACCCCGGCCGTACCCCGCTCGTCGTTCGCGCGGACGTTCTGGACCAACGCCGTGTTCGCGCCCCGCACGAGCCTCGGGTTCATGCGCGTCGACTTCGTCCTCGGGACGGTCTTCGTCATCCCCCTGACCCAGATGGTCTTCTTCGCGTTCGTCGCCCGCCTCGGCGGCGACAACGTCGCGTTCACGGCGCTCGGCAACGCCGTCGCGACCGTCACCTACTCGAGCGTTTTCTCGGTCTGCCAGACGACCGACTCCGAGAAGTGGCAGGGGACGATGGAGCACCTGCTCGTCTCCCCGGCGAACCGTCTCGCGCTGTACTTCGGGCGCGGCCTGATCCCGATCCTGATCTCGCTCGCGACGGTCACCGTCGGGCTCACCTACGCCGACGCCTTCTTCGGCGTCGGGATCGCCCCGTCCGCGGTGCCGGCGCTCGCGGTCTCGGTCGTCCTCACCGCGTTCGCCATGGTCGGCTTCGGCCTCCTCCTCGGCGGGATCGCGCTCTACCTGCGGACCTCGATCATCCTGGGGAACATCTTCCTCTTCGCCGGGCTCCTCCTGTCCGGGGTGAACTTCCCCCTCTCCGCGCTCCCGCTCCCGCTGCAGTACGCGGGCGACGCGCTCCCGCTGACTTGGGGGCTCCGGGCGATCCGGGCGGCCGTCGCCGGCGACAGCCTCGCGACGCTCGGCGTCCTCTGGGCGGCGGTCGCCGCCGCGGCGGCCGCCTCGTTCGGGGCGGCGATCTTCCTCTGGGAGGTCTTCGAGCGGCGCGCGCTCTCCACGGGGAGCATCGCGCGGTTCTGACCCGTTCACGACGCCGTCGCGCCCGGCGCCCGTTTAGTACCGGCGCGCGGTTGTACGACCGCGATGCGGCGTGCGCCGACCGTGGTGCTCTCGCCCACCGAGCGGCGGCAGCTCGAGTCCTGGGCGGGGACCGGCCCGGCCGGCGGTCGTTACGCCGTCCGGGCACGGATCGTCCTCGCGGCGGCCCAAGGGCTCCCGAACGCGGTGATCGCCGGGCGCCTCCGCGTGCCGACGGAGACCGCCTCCCGCTGGAGGTCCCGGTTCGTCCTGAACGGCCTGGACGGGCTCTCCCGGGGCGTGCCGCGGCGCGGGGCGAGCCCCCGCGTCCCTCGGGCGACCGTCCGCCGGATCGTCCGGGCGACCCTCGCGTCGACGCCGCCGACGGGCGGCCGGTGGACGACCCGGTCCCTCGCGCGCTCGTTGCGGGTCAGCCACATGCTCGTCCACCGGGTCTGGTCCGCCCACGGCCTCGCCCCGGGGCGCCGACCCGCGCCGGACGGGCCTCCGGTCCAGCCCCGGGTCGACCTCGGCGGGGCGTTCGTCGCCCGGGACGCCGGGGCGGTCGTCTTCACGGTCGATGAGCGTCCCGGACCTCCCGCCGTCCCCCGAGCGCTCCCCGAACTCGTCCCGAACCCGACGACGAGCGCCGAGTTCTCGGGCCCGGGAACGCACGCTCAGGAGCTGGTCCGGGCGGTCGGCACGGTCGAGGCCGACCGGCAGCGGTCGGGCCGGCTCCCCGAGGGACGGACGGCGCTCCTCGTCTTCCTGCGCGGGGTCGAACGGAGCGTGCGTCGTCCGCTCCGCCTGGAGGTCGTCTTCGACCGGTCCCTCGCCCGCCTCGGCCGCGGGGTGGCGCGCTGGCTCGCTTCGCACCCGCGCTTCCGGGTCTTCACGACGACGCGCGAGCAGCGCTGGTCGGAGGCGGTCGACGCCTGGCTGCGACGTTGGGAGCCCGGGGGTCTCGACCGGGAGAGCCTCGGGACGGCGGAGGAGTTCGCCCGCGAGTTCCCCGTGGACCGGTTCCCGGGACCCGCCGCTCGGCCGGGCCCGTCCCGGCTCTCGTGGCGGCCCACCCTCGGACCCCTCGCCCTCCCAAATGGGCCGGCGGCCGGGTCCGTTCCCCCCCCTGCGGCGCCGGCGAGCGGGGCTCGCCGGCGGCCAAAGGCCCGAGCCGACCGGCGCACGCCCGCGCGGGGCGTGCCCGGCTACCGACCGGCGCCGGTCTGAGGGCCACCGACCGGCACGCCGGTCCCCCAGCGTCGCTCGGGGGGAGGACGCGATCCGAGGGACCTCGGTCGCTAGGTCAGGGGCCGGACCGGCGACGCAGCCCCTTCCAGATCCAGTCCTTGCCCATCGTGAGGACGGCCGGCGTGAAGAACAGCTGCACGACGAACGCTTGGAGCAGCACCGCGAAGCCGATCCCCAGCCCGATCGCCGCCAACAGGCCGAGCGGGCTCGTGAACCCGAGCAGGAGGAACGCACCCCCCAGGATCACGGCGGCCGCAGTGATCACGCCACCGGCGTGGGTCACGGCGTCCCGGATCGCCTCGACGCCGCGGTTGCCGAGGATCCGCTCCTCCTTGACCCTCGTGAGGAGGAGGACGTTGTAGTCCATGCCGAGCCCGAGGACCAGGATCAGCAGGATCAGCGGCAGGAGGAAGATCAGCGCCTCGTTCTCGACGAGGCCGACGACGAAGTACGTCCCGGCCCAGCTCCAGAGGATCGACAGGCCGATCACGCCGAGGGCGAGCAACGGGACGAACGCCGAGCCGAGGATCACGAGCATCAGGAGGACGAGGCCGACCGCGGCCCCGATCAGCATCTCGTCGGTCGCCTGGTTCACGAGCGACCGGATGTCCTGCGTGGTCGGCGCGGCCCCGCCCAGGAGGACCCGGACCACGCCCGGGTGGCTCGTGTCGTACGCCTGCACCCGCTGCTGCAGGTCGTCCACGACGCCGACCGCGGAGGCGGTGAAGCCGCTCGCGTTCGTCTGGAGGTTGAACAGGACGGTCGTCCCGTCCGCCCCGACGTAGGTGCTGCGCGAGGCGTTCAGCGCGACCTGCTCGGCCGGCGGGAGCTGGGTGAAGTTCAGCCAGGCGCCGAGCGGGGCGCCGCCCGCGCCGACGAGCGTCTCCACCCCGGCGACGCCCGGCGTCGCGTTCATCACCCGGGCCAGGCCCCCCACCTCCGTGAGCTCCGGGGCGTTCGGACCGGCCGCGGTCATGACGGGGGCCGAGAACGTCACCAAGGCGTAGCTCGTGGAGGCGTAGCTCGCCCCGAACGTCTGCTCGAGATGGACGAACCCGACCTGGGCGGGGTTCGACGCGGGCAGGCCGATGTTCGTGATGTCGTAGGAGACCGGCACCTGCACGGCGACGACGACGACCGGGACCGAGAACAGGAGGATCAGCGCGATGACCGCGAGGGGACGTCGCGTCGCCGCCCGCCCGGCGCGGGCGATGTAGTCGCGGTGCGTGGCGATGTTCCTCGTCCGGCGCTCGGCGTACCGGACGAACCGGCGGCCCGAGTTCGGCCAGAAGATCCGTGGCCCGACGAGCACGAGGATCGCGGGCAGGACGGTGAGGTTCACGACCAGCGCGAACCCGACGGCGATCAGCAGACAGATCCCGAGCTCGGTGAGGAAGCTGATCCCCGAGAGCGTGAGGGCGACGGCGACGACCATGACCGCGAGCCCGCTGGTCGCGATGCTCTGGCCGGCCCAGCGGACCGTCGTCTCGACCGCTTCGGTGGGCGGGGTCCCGCGGACGAGCTCCTCGCGGTAGCGGGCGAGCAGGAAGACCGAGTAGTCCGTCCCGACGCTCATCAGGAAGACGAGGACGATCGACTCGATTTCCGAGTTGAACTTCATCACGAACGTCCCGACGGCGAAGATCGCCGCGAACGCCACGACGAGGGCGATCCCGATCATCCCGAAGGCGAGCAGGGGGGCGGAGGGGGCCCGGAAGTAGAGGAGCATGATGACGAGGAGGACGACGATGGTGAGCACGAGGAGGAGGCTGAGCGCGGACGTGGCGAGGTGGTTCGTCGCCCCGTCCAGCGGCGCCGAGCCGGTCTCGTACGCGGTGATGCCACGGTAGGCCGCCGCGCCGCCCAGGACCTGGCCGACCACCGTGTCGATCTCGGCGACGTCGCCGTAGGTGATCGAGGAGCCGTTGGCGAGCACGGTGTCGTCGACGCTGAACGCGACGACCACGATCGTCGCGTCGTTCGCGGGGTTCACGAACGCCCCGTAGATCGCCCCGGGGATCGGCAGCGGGAGGCCGGAGAGCGGTTCGTCCTCGACCTCGGTCGTGACCCAGCCCTGGACGGAGGCGTTCGACGGCGGGGTGGGGAACGTCGTCCAGACCGTGAGGAGCCACGCCGGGGCGATCCCCACCTCGGCGCCCAGCACCTCCGCGGCCACCGCCTGCCGAGCGGCCGGCGCGCTCCAGTTCCCGAGGTCGAGGTCGAGGAGCACGGCCTCCGCCTCGGCGAGAGCGCGCGGGGCGTCGAACAGGCCCGGTAAGGTGCTCGGCAGCGCGCGCTCGGTCGCCGCGTCGGCGCAGGCCGTCGCGTTCGAGGTCGTGAGGCAGCCGCCGAAGATGCTCGCATTGAAGCCGACGACCGAGCCGTTGTCCCCGGTGTAGAACGCCGCGAGGACCGCCGACTCGCTCGCGTTCGACGCGAACACCGCCCGGGTCTGATTGTAGGCAGGGGCATCCGCGGCCGACGCGGGGGTGCTCCCCGACTGGTTGGCGACCAGGCTCTGCCAGGTGTGGAGGTAGCTCGCCTCGGGGGCCCAGAGCGTCTGGGACGTCAGGTTCACCGACGACGGGAGCGACGGGGTCGCGCCCAACGCCGGGCCCAGGAACGACCAGGCGAGCAGGACCTGGCCGGAAAGGTAGCCGGAGTAGGCGGAGTAGAGCGACTCGACCGAGCTCACGTCGTGGAGGCGGGGGTCGGCGGAGAGCGCGGAGGTGACGCCCAGGGTGGCGTTCTTCCCTGCGGCGCCGGTGATATCCGGAGATTCGAGGAGGACGATCGCGGAGGACGGCGACCCCTGGGCGTGAGGGAACTGCTGGGCGAACGCATTCTGCGCCTGGACGCTCTCGTCGTTGCCCGGGAGCGGGTTGCTGAAGCTCCCCGTGATCACCGACCCGACCGCGGAGGCTGGGAGCAGACAGACGGCCAGGACCCCGACCCACAGCAGGAGGGCCCGCCAGGGGTGGCGCGCGAGCCGGTGTCCGAGCCAGCCCAGCGGCGAACCGGCTCCCGTGACCGCGCCGGGGGTCGTTGGGGGGGGGCTCGACACGAACGCTTCCTGCCGGTCCGGCGCCTCTCTCGTCGCTGACGCGGGCTTAACCCTTCTCTGTGGGCCGGCTCGACGGACCGAAGGCTCCGTCCTCTGGGCAGCGGGGCCGGCCCCGGCCGTCTGGGGAGTTTATGCGAGGCGGGGGACTGGCGGTGGGGGGAGGGGCCCTGGGATGCCGGTCTCCGAGAAGCGGGCGACCGGTTCCACGGCCGGGGGGCTGGGGAACCGGCCGTCCTTCGCCGGGACGGCTGGTTCCGTCGGAGCGGCGGGCGTCCTGGACGGCCGACGGCAGGAAGGCAGCGTCGCGGTCGCCTCGGTCCTCCGGACCCCGGAGCTCTGCCGCCTCTTCGCCCGCTTCCGGACGCAGACCGAGCGGTTCCGCGACGAGGTGCTCGCGACGGCGGGGGCCCCGTTCGCGCTCTCGCCCGAGGCGCAGACGCAGGCGAACCTGAGGATCGTGCGGTCGATCTTCGGCAAGTGGTCGGTCGACCTCCTGACGGTGCTCGTGCCCCTCGGCTCGGCCCGGTTCCGCGACCTGCGGCGGAGCCTCCCGGGGATCAGCTCGGACGCGCTCTCCCGGAAGCTCTTCGCCCTCGAGCAGATCGGCCTGGTCGAGCGCCGGGTCGGCTCGGGCCGGCCCCCGCTCGTGGAGTACCGCCTGACCGAGGACGGCCTCACGCTCACCCGGTTGGGCGAGCCGATCCTGCTCTTCCTACGGCTGCGTCGCACGCCCGGGGTGGCAGCGCCGCCCGCCCGGCGTCGACGGCCCCGGAAGCCTGCTCCCGACGGGCCGCGCGCTAGGTGAACGCGTAGCTGTAGCTGGGGCTCACGAACTTACCGTTCTCGACGATGAGGAAGTCCCGGTCGAGCGGGCGGCCGTCGAAGAACCGCTCCAGGCAATCGCGGATCCCGTCGGCGTAGCGCTTCTGGGCCTCGAGCGTCGTGCCGGAGACGTGGGGGGTCATCGCGTGGTTCGGCATCGTGCGCCACGGGTGGTCCTTCGGCGCGGGCTGCGGGTACCAGACGTCCCCGGCGTAACCGGCGAGGTGGCCGCTCTTCACGGCCGCGACCAGCGCGTCGGTGTCGACGATCCGTCCCCGCGCGGTGTTGACGAGGTAGGCGCCCGGCTTCATCCGGGCCAGCCGGCTCCGGTCGAACAGGCGGTCGGTCGCCGGCGTGAGCGGGGCGTTGATGCTCACGACATCGCAGACGGGCAACAGGGCGTCCAGCGGCAGGTAGTGCGCGCCCAGGACCTCCTCCTCGGCCGTGGAGAGGCGGCGGTTGTCGTAGTAGCGGACGGTGACATCGAACGGTCGGAGCCGCAGCGCGACGCGCTGGCCGATCCGCCCCATCCCGACGATCCCGACGGTCTTGTTCTCGAGGTCGTGCGAGCGCGAGGCGACCTTCGCGATGTCCCAGCCGCCCTGGACGACCTCGAGGTACGACGGGACGAAGTTCCGCACGAGCGCGAGGATCTGCAGCACGACGTGCTCGGCGACGCTGACGACGTTGCTGCCGGTGACCTCGGCGACGGTCAGGCCGCGCTCGGCGGCGGCCGCGAGGTCGAAATGGTCGGAGCCGACCCCGGCCGTCAGGAGCAGCCGGACGTTCGGCATCCGGGCGAGGCGCTCCCGCGTGATGTACGCCGGCCAGAACGGCGTGGCGATCACGACGGACGCGTCGGCGAGGAGCGGGTCGAGGCCCGCGCCGGTCTCGCTCGTCGACACGAGCTCATGGCCCTTGGACCGGACGAACTCGCGCAGCCCGAGGGCGTTCTCGGCGCAGCCGAGCAGCTCGGGGACCTCTTTCGCCGCAGCTCCCCCGGGGTAGGCGACCCAGACGACCTTCATCCGCGACCTCACGGACGTGAGGGGCCGACGTGGAAAAAGCCGGCGGTCCGCGTCGCCCCCGGGCCAGGGGGGCCGGTCACGGAGGGTGCTGGACTAGGCGGCCGCCGTCCGCGGGAGCTTGCCGATCTCCTGGGTCGCGGCGACGAGGATCAGGATCTGCCCCACGATGGAGGCGTACGGGATGATGGTCAGGATCGCGCCGACCTTGAACAGCACGTTGTCGTACCGCGTGCCGAGGCGCCAGATCCCGATCAGGATCCCGATGTAGCCGACGAGCGCGAGGACCCCGCCCAAGAGGGCGAGGCCCAGGCCGGCCCAGAAATCCCCCGAGATGCAGGAGGCCCCCGACAGTGTCGAGGAGTTGATGCAGGAGAGGTCCTGCACCAGCGCCGCCAACACCAGGGCTACCCCGGCGATGGCGAGCGGGAGGCCGATCAGCGCGAGGATCGTCAGCGTGGATGGGGTGGAGAACTCCCGGTCGACCTCGGAGAGCGTATGGAACGCGAAACGCAGCAGGAGCAGCTCGACGATCGTGACCGCGGTGACGACCCCCAGGTAGAGCGCGAGCAGACCCGGTACGCCGAGGCTGATCGTCGGACCGCCGGACCCGGGCGTCCGCTGGGTCACCGTGACGAGTTGGGCCGCATTGACGACCGCCAGGGCGACGAAGCCGACGATCCCGCCGACCAGGGCCAGGATGGACGCTAGCCGTACCTGGGAAAGGGCGCTGCGATCCCGCGCGGGGTCCGAGCCTGCTCTCCCGGCCGCCGGCTGCGCCCACCCGTAGGCGGAGTACCTCGGCGGCACGCCTGGAGTAGGTCCCGGGCGTAGCGGAGGCCCGCCGGCGGTGCCGGCCGGAAGGGGGACGGGGGCGCTCGCGGGGCCCCCGAGCCCCGCTCCGCAGGAGGGGCAGAACGCGCTGCCCGGGGGCACGGGTGCCCCGCAATGGCTGCAGTACTGCGCCGCCACCAGGCGCCAAGGGGGTGCCGAGGTCTTAGCGCCTACGGCAAGCCCTCGGCGGCCGGGGGACCCCTCTCCGGGCGCCGGTCGAACGGCGCGCCGCGTCCAGCACCTCTGCGCTGCCGAGAGGCGTATCGGAATCGCTGGCGCACGAACGCGGGGTGGATTGCCCCACCGGGCCCGGTGCGCCGTCCGGCACCAGGGGGGCCGGCGCGCCCGCACGGACGGGGGCCCCCCGAGCGCGAGGCGTTGGGCCCACCTGTCGCTGCCGTGGCGCAGTCCGGCCAGGGGCCCGCCGGAGAGAAGGAAAGAGAAGAAGGAAGGGGTTGGTCGCCGTCCTCGAGGACCGCCGCGGTCGAGGAGCCTAAGCCCCCCGACCGCGTCGGCCGCTCCGCGCCGTGTCCCTCGCTCCCCCTAGGCGACGGCCTTCACCGAGACCGTCGTGCCCTTCGTGACGCTCAGGGTCCCCGACAACGGGATCGCGCCGCCGCCCAGCTTCGCGGTGAGCGTGTAGCCGGCGACCGGCTCGATCACGTACGCGTAGGTGCCGGGCGTCAGGTTCAGGAACTTGTCGGAGCCCTTCGTTGTGCATTGGACGAGGCCGCCCACCGACACGCACCAGGACGTCCCCTTCGCGAGGCCCTTCTCCCCGAACGAGAGGGTGTAGGTCGCCCCCTTCACGAAGGAGAACGGCTCCGTCAGGTTCAGCCCGGCGACCGTGATCGTCCCGCTCGCCGCCATCCCCGACACGCGCATCCCGCCCGGACCGGCGATCAGGTACGGGATCGAGCCGTTCATCACGATGAACGTCGTCGAGGGCGAGGTCAGCTTCCGGGCCGTTCCGCCGAAGACCACCGTCCAACCCTTGGCCAGCTGCTTCAGGGTGAGGCCGGTCTCCACGAACGTCACGGAGTAGGTCACCTTCGAGAAGGTGATCGTCACGGCGCCGTTGTGGTTGTTGACGTTCAGGTTGGGCGACGACGCGGGGCTCGCGACGTAGCCGTACGGGGTGCTGACGAAGAACGCGTACGCCCCACCCACGCCGTTCGGCAGGTAGACGTTCAGGTTCGTGGCGGTCGTCGTCGTGTTCACCCACAGCGAGCCGTAGCCGTAGAGCTGGAGGTCCCAGCTGTCGCCGGCCGGCAGCCCGACGGTGTGGAACGTCACGGTCCACAGCGTGAACGGCACGATCGGCGCGAAGTCGCCACCGTTGTAGATGAACGACGCGAAGTAGTACGACGGGCCGTAGATGTACACGCTCCAGGCGTACCCGTTCTCGTCGTACGGCAGGACGCCGAAGACGTTCACCGCCCCGTTGTACGGGTTGGGCGAGCCGCCGAACGGCATGCCGCCGTAGTCCCACCAGAAGTTACCCCCTTGCCAGCCCTTCTCGGAGACGAGGCCGTTCACGTACGCCCCCGGCCCGAGGATGTCGCCCGTCAGCTGGACCGCCGGGAAGTTCGGGACGGTGTTGACGACCGAGCCCGGTACCGGCGCGATGTTCCAGGTGTTGGTGAAGTTGTCCGGGAACCCCGAGTAGAGGTTCAGGGAGAGCTGGTAGGCGGTCGTGTCCGTGTAGAACGCGTTGTTGTAGATCAGGTCGTTCGACTCCGCGACCATCAGGCCGAGGCCGAGCGGCAGGACCCCCGCGAAGACCGGGTCGAGCGCCTCGCAGTGGCCGACGTTCGGACAGGCGGCGTCGTTCACCGCGACCTGGTAGAACACGCTCCCCCAGATGGTGTTGTCCCCGCCCCCGACGTTCAGCGGTCCGAAGAACGTCCCGCCGCTGAAGAACAGCAGGGCCCCGCCCTCGGTGTTGAACGTGTCGCCCGCGATCAGGTTGTGCGAGCTCTCGTAGAAGACGACGTTGTACGTGTCGAAGACCAGCGGATAGTACGCGTTCGTCCCGAACCATCCCGAGATCGTGGAGTTCAGCACCGCGACGTTCGAGACGTTCCAGAACCAGTACTGGAGGGCGTTGGTGCTCGGCAGGTCCGCGCCGGGGAACTGGAACGTGTTCGTCGACGTGTTCAGGCTCGCCGCATCGACGAACTCGGTCGTCGCGCTCGTGTCCATGAAGAACACCCCGGGGTAGACCGGGAACGTGTAGTCGTTGTAGAGCCCGAAGACCGAGCTCAGCGGCGCGGCCTGCGAGTTCGGCATCACGTACGGCGAGGCGGTCGTGCCGGCCCCGCTCGTCGCGAGCATCCCGACCTCGGCGTTGGAGAACGCCCACAGCGGGGTGTAGACCCCGGTCGACGGGTCGGCGGTCAGGACGATCGGGTAGATCGTCGGGACGAATCCGATGTCGGCCGTGAACGCGAGGGCGTCGTAGCCCGAGAGCTCCACCAGGAACGAGTAGTTCCCGGGGATGACGGAGATCGTCATCGAGCCCCCGTTGGTCGCCGTGGGGGCGACCGCGGCCTCGCTCACGGTGAAGTTCGCCGAGAAGTCCCCCGCCCCGCTCCCGAGCATCGGGTCGACGATGACGAAGGCGTTCGTCGGGGTGACATCAAAGGTCAGCGCGGTCGACCCGACGGGGGCCGACGCGTTCCAGAGCCCCGTCAGGACCGACGGGCCCGTCGTCACGGTTCCGTACGTCGAGAACGGCCCGCCCGGAGCGTTGCTCCAGGCGACGTTCGCACCCGTCGCGGTCTCGCCGGTCTCCCCGCCGTAGCTGAACGCCGAGGGGACCGAGACGTAGGCCGCCCCGTTCCAGTACGCGAGACCGAGCGTCGCGTCCGCGGCGAACAAGGTCGCCTGGCTTCCGCCGCCCGGCCCGCAGATGTCGACCTCAAAGTCGTTCGTGAGGCCGATCGGGTTGTACGTCGTCCCGTCCGCCGTGTACGGCGAAGGGACCGCGATCGGCGGCGTCACGGGTCCGGTCAGGTTGAGCGAGTTGAAGGTGACCCAGTCGTAGTTCGTGGCGAAATCCTCCGACGGGTACGTGGTGCTGCTCAGGGCCACGCCGAAGCCCATGTGGTCCCGCTGGCTCGCGACGCTCGACGTCATGTTCAACGTGAGGTTGAACGGGTAGTAGACCGGGAACGGCACGACCAGCTCGGCGTAGTAGTACTCCGTGCCGACCTGGGTCCCGTACGGGCCGTGGGCGTAGAAGACGTTCGCCGACAGCGGCCCGCCCGAGAAGTTCCAGACGTTCGTGATGAGGTACAGGACGTGGGTCGCCGGGTAGTACTCGATCACGTTCTGGGTCCAGAACTGGTAGTGCGCCCCGCCGAACAGGGTGACGTTCGTCAGGACGGCGTTGAGCTGGATCCCGTAGCTGTCTGGCGAGCTCTGGAACAGGTCCGCCGCCTGGATGCCCGTCGCGTTCGCTGAGACGGTGGCCTCCAAGCTTGTCGTGTTCAGGACGCTCGCGACGACCTTGTTGCCGACCCCCGCGCTCAATCCAAAGTAGGCAAGACCCATCGGCGCGGGGCTGCCCGTGTACAGCGGCGTCACGACGCCGCTCGCCTTCGCGCTCTGCACCTCGGCCGGCGAGGCCGACGGGCGCGGCACGAAGACGACGTTCGGCTTCAATCCCGCAGCCTTCGTCGCCGCCAGCGCAGCGCTGGCCATCGACGCGGCTACGTTCGGCGTATTCGCACTCGCGGCTGGCGCGGTCGCCGCCGCATGGCCCGTCGCTGCGGGCGCCGCCGTGGACGAGACCGGCGCCGCGCTTGACGCGTGCGTCGCCAAACTCCCCACCACGCCGGCCAGCCCGAAGCCGCTGACCATGAGCACGGTCACCGACAACAGCACTAGTCCTGGTCTAAGTCTAGACGCTAACATGGCTCCCGGGGAGGGCACGGGTGTGCGGAGTTTAAGCCTTATCAACGGGGTTTACGGGGCCTGTGGAACGGGTCGCCTCACGTCAGACTTCGCGGCCGCCGCACCTCAACGGAGAGGATCCCCCGGGCGTCGGACGCGCCGTGGAGCTGCGATTATGGTTACCTCGTTACCGGCGCACGCTTTCGGCGTTGTCGCAGGGGGGTGCCGAGAGGCCCCGTCATCGCGCTCCCTCGCCGAGGCCTCCCGAGGGCGAAAGGGGCTAACCTGAGGCCGGTCACCGGCGGGAACTGCGACCAGACCGGCGCGAGGAGGATCGGTCCGCCTCCTCCCGCTTGCGCCGTCGGAGGTAGAGGGCGACCGCGACCACCGCGACGACGACGACCAGGGCGCCCCCGACGATCTCGAGGTCGGTCGCTGAGATCGGCGTAGTGCCGGCGGTCGCCGGCCCGGACTTGGAGCTCGTCATCGTCCCGACCATCCCGGGGAAGTGGATGATGCAGAGGAACTCGTAGGTCCCGACCGAGGGAGCGGTGAAGTTCGCGTGGAACGACTTCCCCCCGGTCGAGCCCAGGCTCAGGTTCACCGTCGGCGTGTGGGCGTGCAAGTAGGCGTCCAGCTCGCTCGTCGTGTCCGACGAGGGGATCGTGGCGTTCCGGACCGGGGAGAGCGTGAACGTATGGAGGAAGTTCGCGGCCTGCAGGACCGTGAGATGGACGCTCGCGCCGGGGTAGACCGTGAAGCTGGCGGGGGCGAACGAGAGCGACGAGGTCGCCGTGATGTTGACGTAATCGACGGTGGGGCTCACCGCGGGACCCACGGCCCGTACCGCCGGTAGGCCCGCGACGAACCCGGCGGCGACGAACGAGGCCGCGAGGACGGCGGCCCAGACCCCACCGCGCTTCGAGCGACGAACGGGCAGGGACGTCATGATGGGCCGACCCTCCTTCGGCCCGAGGGGCGCTCCTCGACCCGCATGTCGGGCGTCAGCCCCCCGTGAAGGCGATCTTCACGACCTGACCGACGGGCGCCGCCACCGTCAGCGTTCCGGTCGAGGGTGCGGCGGTGAAGCCCCCCTCGGCGTGCACGACGAACGTGTAGTTCCCGCTCTCCAGGAGGCACTTGACCGACGGCGCCGCGCCGCTCACGGCGCAGACGAGGGTGTGGTTCGCGGAACCCGTGATGTTCACGCCCCACACGGTCCCCTTCGTCAGCCCGTGCTCCGAGAAGACGACCTTCGAGGTGACGAGGGCGAAGCGGATCTTCTTCGTCGTCAGTTCGTGGGTGGCCCCGACGGACCCCTTGGAGGGGGTCGCCTTGTAATCGTGCGGAACGGTGACGACGAACGACCACGTCCCCTTGGTGACGTTGAACTCGATCGGGCCTCCGGCCGAGCTTCCCGAGAAGCTCGCCGCCGAGGCGTCCCCGTCCGGGGGGCCGTGCGGCGAGGACCAGCTGAGGTTCACCTGCCAGAAGGTGCCCGCCGAGAGCCCCGTCTCGGTGAACGACAGGGTCTCCACGGGCACGAACTCCACCGTCAGCACCACCGCGTGGTTCGGCACGAACGTCGAGGTCGTCGTGGTCCCCTTCGGCCCCTTGACCTTCGCCACCGAGAACCCCGTCGGGGGGTGGAACGAGGTGTTCAGCACCCCGCTCGGTTCGAGGAAGCTGGTCGAGGCCGTGCCGTTGCTCGTGTTCGTCGTCGGAGGGTCCCCTGCCGTGACGCCGAACGTCGCCCCCGCGGGGAGTCCGCTGGCGGTGAACGTCACCTTGACCTTCGCCGGCGGTACGGGACCGAGGACGGTGACGTTCGCGGAATCGAAGTTCTGGACGTACACGTCGTGGTTGAACGGGTCGGCGGTCCCGACGACGGGGAAAGCCCCGGCGGCCAGGGAGCCCACGACGCCCGTAGCGGTGATGATGCTGACGTTGTGCGAGCCGGTGTTGGGTACGAGGTACTGGGTCGTCGTCCCCGGGTCCTGGCTGAGGAACTCGGGCTCGGACCCGACCGGGATGGTGGCCGTGACCGTCGTCGTCAACGCGCCGCCGAGGACGCTGACGTCCGACGAGCCCCAGTTCACCACGAAGACGTGTCCGCTCGAGCTGTTGTACGACGCAGAGAACGGGTCCGTCCCGACCGGTACCGTGTAGAGCACTTTGTACGGGCTCGTGCTGGAGAGGACGCTGACGTTGTTGGAGCCGTTGTTCGGGACGTAGAGCCAGGCGTTGCCCGGATCCCAGGCCGAGAACTGCGGGGCGCTGCCGACGCCGACGGTCGCGAGGAACGTGGTCCCGGACGTACCTCCGAAGATGGTGACGCTGTTCGAGCCCGAGTTCGGGACGAAGACGTCGGGGCCGCTGGCGGCCGGCGCGCTCGGAGCCGCGGGGAGCCAGCCGCCCCCGCCGCCACCTCCGGACGACGATCCGACGACGACGCGGGACGGGTCGTTGCCGACGGGCAGGGTCGTGACGACGGACGACCCGTTGAGGACCGTGACGCTCGCCGAGGCGGTGTTCGAGACGTAGACGTACGAGTTCGACGCGTCGTAGGTCGCGAACTGGGGGGTGGTGCCGACCGCGACGTTCGCGACGACCGAGGTCCCGCTGAGGACCGTGACGTTGTCCGATGCCTCGTTCACGACATAGACCTCATGGTTCGACGGGTCGTAGGTCGCCGAGAACGGGACACCACCTGCGGGGACCGTCGCGACCACGGTGGTGCCGTTGATGACGCTCACGTTACCGTTGGCCCAGTTCGGAACGTAGATGTCGCCGTTCGCCGCGTCGTACGCCGCGAACTGCGGCAGTCCCCCGACGGCGATCGTGGCGAGGACGCCGAGACCTCCGACCTCGCTGGAGGAAGGGACGACACCTGCCAAGAAGGAGCCCGAGGGTGACGGGACCGAGGGAACGGCGGGTGATGCGTGGGGTGCTGCCGACGCCGTCGCCCCGAGGAGCGCGACCCCCGTAAGGGCCGCCCCTGCGAGGAGGACGGCCAGGATCGCAACCGTCGCTCGATGGGGTTGCGGCCGGTCGCCGGTCGGGCCCCACGCACCCGTGGGCCCCCGGCGGTCGGTGGAGCTCCCGGGCCCTCGGCCGGGGGCGACGAGGTCCAGGGTCATCGATGCGCCTCCGGGAACGGTAGCCACACCGGGGACGTGGGCAGGATCCCTGCCGAGACCGGGAGGCCGAGGTCGTGCTCACAGACCGCGAGGTGGTGGAGGACCTCGGCGACGGCGGCCTCAGGGGAGAGACTCCAAGGCACCGGGAGGCGATGGCCGCACTCCAGGATCACGCGCGTTCCGACCGGGTCCCCGTTGCCTTGCTCCCTTGCTCTCACGGTTGCTCCTCCTCTGTTACGTAGATCAGCTTCGAAGGTCGCTGGCGGATTCGCCGCCCGCCGGCCGCGACCAGGACCGAGAGGAGGCCCGCGACGGTGCCGACGATGGCGAGGTCGACCAACGGGACCCCCGCGATGGTGCCCGGTAGGCCGACCCCGACCCTCGCGGTGAACGCGAGGGCGCTGAACGCCCCCGCGGAGCTCCCGAACGCCACCGTCATTCGTGCGGCCGAGGGCGACGCGACCGTGACGGAGGCGGTCGCGACGACGGGGGTGGTGGGTCCCGCCGCGGGAGCCGCGAGGGCGGTCGAGTTCATCCCGATGCGCTCGAGCTCCGAGCCGGAAGCGTTCGACACGCTCGCGAGAAGCCAGCCAGGGGTCGAGACCGCGGCCAGATGCTCTGCCGCGGGGAAGCTCGGGCTCGCTCCAAAGGTCAGGACGAGGTGGTCCCCTGTCGCCTGCCACGTCCAATGGTCGACCGAGAGGGCAACGTTCACCGTGTCGATGGGCCCGACCGGCGAGCCTGGGTACCTAGGGAGCACGAAGTTGACCGCAAGGTCGACCGAACCGACGGACGGCCCCCCACCGGACGGCCCTACCAGGGTTGCGTTGGTCGTGTAGGCGAGGTCGTACGCGTCCTCGGTGGAGAGGTTGGCGACCGCCCACACCAGGGTGGACAGGTCGGACGTTGCCGCGACCGATCCGTCCGGTCGGACCTCGGAGGCGCTCAGCAAGCTGATCGTCACGCCGGTCCCGTTGTGGATCAGCGCCGAGACCCCGACCGAGGGGGAGGCCGCCGAGAACCGACAGAGGACCGTGCCGTTCGTCCACCACGACGGGTATCCGTCGCCGTAGGACGAAGCCGCGACCGCGGGGGTC
>DASPQN010000068.1:0-5535 GCA_035624925.1 Thermoplasmata archaeon | reverse complement strand
GGTCGCCGTGCTGCGCCAGCTCGCCGCGGCCGGGGCCCCCCGCGGGGCCGGGGAGACCGTACGGTTCGCGATCCTCGACCGGGCGAGCCGATCCTGGCGCGCGAGGGTCCGGGCGGCCGAGCTCCTGCAGGGCGACGAGCGCTACGACGTCGGCGCCTACCTCGAGCTCCTCGCCCGGGAGGCGGAGACGCTCCTCGCCCCGTTCGGGGTGCGGCGCGACGAGCTGCTCGAGCGCTGGAGGGCGCCCGAGCGGCCGGAGCGGGCGCCGTACCGCTCGGCGGAGGCGCCCGCGCAGCGCGTGCTGGGGACGGCGGGCGTGGGTACTTTTTCTCCTCGCCCCCGGTGAGCACGGCGTGAGCGGGCGGGCGAGCGCGACGCGGGGCCGTCCGCGCGCATCCCCCCGCCGGGCGCGCTCGGCGAAGGACGCGACGCGCGCGGCGGTCGTGGCGGCGCTGCGCCCGCGGACGCGGGACCCGTCCGACGCCGTGCGTCAAGCGGTCGCCGCGGTCCTGGGCGAGCTCGGCGGGGCGGGGGCGCTCGCCGCCCTGCGCCCGCTGCTCGCGGACCCGTCCGACCGGGTCCGCCGGGCCGCGGTCCTCGCGCTCGGTCGAGCGAGCGGCACGACCGCCCCGGAGCTGGCGAGGATCCGGCGGTTCCTGGCCGACCCGGCGCCCCGGGTCCGCGCCGCCGCCGCCGTCGTGCTCGGACGTCGTCGCGACCGCGCGAGCGTCCCGGCGCTCCTGGCCCGGCTCCGCGCGCCGGGGACGTGGGAGAAGCCGTCGGTCGCGGTCGCGCTGGGCCGCATCGGCGATCGCCGCGCCGTCGGAGCGTTGGTCGAGCTCGCCGGCCGTCCGGAGCGCTGGTTGCGGGTCTGCGGGGTCCATGCCCTGGGGGAGATCGGGGCGGTCGAGGCTCGCCCGGTCGTCCGCGCCGCTCTCGCCGACCCGGCGTGGTCGGTCCGGGGCGCCGCGGCGACGGCGCTCGGGTCGGTCGGTACCGCGCACGACGCCCGTCGTCTTCTGGAGCTCGTCGACGACCCTCACCCGTGGCCCCGGCGAGGAGCGCTCTACGCCCTCGGCTGCCTCCACCGGAGCGAGGCGACCGGGCGGATCCGCGCGGCGTTGCTGGACCCCGCCCCCGCGGTGCGGGTCGCGGCCTGCTGGGCGCTGGGCGAGCTCGGGGACCCTTCCGCGCGGCGACCTCTTGCGCGGTTCCTCGTCGAGTGTCCCGCGCCCCGGGCCCCGGGAACCGCCGCTGCGCCGCCGTCCCCCGAAGAGCTCCCGTCGCTCGAGGCCGAGGACCGCCTGCTCGAGACGGCCGTCGCGGCGCTCGGCCGCCTCGCCACCGCCGGACCGGACGCCGAGGTCGACCGCGCGCTCGACGACGCCGAACGGCGGCTGCGCCCGGAGGACCTGGACCGGCCCAGCCGCCCGGCGTTCTCCGACCGGCGGACGACGGGGCCTCCGCCGACGCTCCGTCAGCTGTTCGCGGCGGCGCGGTCCACCCCGGGGAGGGCGGGGCGTTGAAGCTGCGGGAGTTCCGACGCACGGACGGGCCGCGCCTGTTCGGGCTGCTGAAGACCGAGTTCCCCCAGGAGGAGGCGATGCTCGGGATGCGACCCGAGGGATTCGAAACGGTCGTCCGTCGCCTCTTCCGCGTGGACGCACGGCTCCTCCTCGGGCTCCTTCGCGGGCTCCGCCGGTCGCCGTTCCACCTGTACGTCATCGAGGACGGCGGGACGATCGCCGCGACCACGCTGCTCTCGTTCACCCCGGCGGCCGGCTTCCTGAGCACCGTCATCGTCGCCCCGGAGTTCCGCCGGCGCGGGTTCGCGCGCCAGCTGCTCGAGGTCGCGCGGCAGGAGACGGCGCGACGCCGGCGCCCGTACCTGGCGCTGCGGGTCCTCTCGTCCAACGCGGCCGCCCGGACGCTCTACACGTCGGCCGGCTACGGGGAGCTCGAGCGGCAGCGGTTCGCGGTCCACGAGGACCCATCGTCGTTCCGAGAGGGCGCGGCGGCCGGCGGGGTCCGTCGCTTCGTCCGCGCGGACGCCGCCCCGCTGGCGGAGCTCGCGAACCGGCTCAGCCCGGAGAAGGTCCGGGAGGTCCTTCCGGTCCGCCCGCGTGACCTCGGCGGCCGGACCTGGGCCGACCGCGTCTTCGAGGCCGAGTCGGCGGCCTGGGTCGTCGACCGCGGGCACGGCCCCGAGGCGTACGTCTCGGCCTCCGCCACCCCCACCACGGCCGCCGCGCACCTCGGCACGCCCCTCGTGGGCGAGTCGGTCGAGCCGTCGCGGGCGGCCGACCTCGTGCGGACGGCCTGCTCCTGGCTCGCGGCGAGGACCCCGGTCCGCCTCGTCACGACCGTCCCCGAGGACCGTCTGCGCGCGCGTCGGGCGCTCGAGGAGGTGGGGTTCCACGACGCGATCCCCCACCTCACGCTCTACCGTCCGAGCGGCTGAGCCGGCCCGGGATCCCCGGGCCGTCGACGTCTACCTGATGCCGGCCATCGTCGGCGGGGGCGTCGGGGACATCGAGGAGGTCCTCTGCGCCGGGAGGACCCTCGCCCGCGCCGGGTTCCGGTCGACGCTCTACCGGCGGGCCGGCGTGCCGCTCCCGCCCGGGGTCGACGGCCCCTGGGCGTGGCCGCCGCTCCGTCGCGCGACCGAGATCCGGCCGAGGGCCCCACGGGCGCTCACGATCGCCCCCGCCTGGGGGGTCACCTGCGCGCCGGAACGGGAAGGACCGCTCGGTCGCCCCGGACCGTGGGCCGGCGAGACGGCCGACATCGAGGACGCCTACGGGGCGGCCGCGACGGCCCACGTCAGCCTGGAGGAGTTCGGCCGGACACTCACGCCGCTCGAGGAGAGCACCGAGCGGTTCCGTGAGGGCGGGGTCCGCTCGCGGGAGATGCGGACCCGTGTCGACCGGGCCCGGGCGGCGGGCGAGGTCGCGACGTACCGTCGCGCCTACCGCACGTTCCGTGCGTTCGACCGGCCGAACGTCCTCCACCTGTACGCGACGTTCCGCTACGACCGTCGGTTCGCGGCCGAGTTCCCCGAGGCCGTCCAGACCGGTCCCCTCTGGCCCGGGCGGAGGCCGCGTGCGCCCCCTCGCGCGGAACGGCGTGGCGACTGGGTCTGGTACGCCAGCCCCGCGAGCGCCGAGGCGATCGCTCCGGAGATCGTCCGGGGCCTCCGCCACGCCAGCCCGCCGCCTCGCCTCGTGGTCCGGACCCCCCGGGCGTGGGGCGGGAGGGGCCCCCTCGTCTCGGTGCGAACGGCCCCCGTACCGGCCGATCGCTGGTGGCGGCAGTTCGGCTCGGCCGCAGTCCGGGTCGTGACCGGGAGCCGATCGCTGCTCGAGGCGCTCGAGGTCGGGGGGCCGTTCCTCTACTTCAACGGGACCCTGGGGACCGGCGGGGAGCGCCGCCGACATCGGCCGGAGAAGATCCTCGGGTTCCTCGAGCTCGCCCGGTCGGCCCGGTGGCCGGCGGACCTCGTGCGGGACCTCGCCGACTTCTCGCGCGGTCGCCGGGTCGCAGCGGTCGTCGCCCGTGCGGCCCGGCACGAGGGGGGCTGGGCCCGCTTTCCCCCGCCCCCGCCGCCGCAGGGGTTCGCCCCGGGGTCCCGCGATGCAGGGACGGTGCTCGTCCGGTTCGCCCGAGCGCTCGCGACGGACCCGGGCAGCTCGAGCGACCTCGTCGCGACGGCCCGCCGGCGGTCGCAGACTTAAGCCGACGGCCCCCCTAGCGGAGCGATGGCAGCGGGCCCGGCGAGCCCTCCGGCGGTCGCGCGAGCGCTCGTCGGCTCCGCGCTGGCGCTGCGGCGCGACGAACACCTGGTCGTCCTCACCTGGAACCACACGCTCCCTTGGGCCTCCGCGGTCGTGGCGGAGGCCCGCCGGATCGGCGCCCGACCGCTCCTCTTCCTCGAGGACGAGGCGGCGTTCTGGCGGTCGGTCGATCTCGCCCGGTCGACCGCCGGCTGGTCGGCCCTCCCCCGGACCGCGCGCGCCGCGCTCCATCAGGCGGACGCGCTGCTCTACTTCCCCGGTCCGGCCGACCGCCCACGCCTCCGGGGCTTGCCCGCGGACCTGTTGGCCCCGCTGCTCGGCCACGACGACCTGTGGCTCGCCCCGCGCTCGCGCGCCGGGCCCCGGCGGGTCCGATGCCTCCTCGGCTACGCGTCGGACGCCGCGGCGGAGCCGTGGGGCGTTCCGGGGGCGATGTGGCGGAGCCAGCTGCTCCGAGGGATCTCCGAGGCCGACTATCCCCGGATCGCGGAGGCGGGGCGGCGGGCCGAGCGGCTGCTCACCACTGGCCGGGAGCTGCGCGTCACGGGCGACGACGGGACCGACGTCCGTCTCCGCCTGCGGCGGCGGGCCGCCTGGCTCGACGACGGACGGGTCGACCCTACGGACCGGAGGATGGGCCGGGTCGTGGCGACCTCACCCCCCGGTCTGGTCGTGGTCGCGGTCGACGAGCGCTCGGCGAGCGGGACCGCCGTCGCGAACCGCCCGAGCTTCCTCTCGACCGGCCGCGTCGCCGGCGCGCAGTGGGAGATCGAGGGCGGTCGCCTGCGCAACTACTGGTACTCCGAGGGCGGAGAGGCGTTCGAGGCGGAGTTCGCCGCCGCCCCGCGCGGTCGGGAGACCGTGGGGCTGTTCGCGCTCGGGCTCAATCGCGCCCTCGCCGCCGGCGTCCCCCACGCCGAGGACGAGGAGGAGGGCACGGTGACGCTCGCGGTCGGCGGCAACTCCACCTACGGGGGGGCGAACCGGTGCCGCTACCTGTCCTGGATCGCGATCGGCGGGGCGACCGTCGCCGTGGACGGGGTGCCGGTGTGTGACCGGGGCCAGCTCCTCTAGCCGCAACGCCCGTCGGCGGCTCGGCCGGGCGTTCTTCGCCCGCCCGACGGTGCGGGTCGCCCGGGAACTGCTCGGGTCCCGGCTGACGGTGCGGAACGGCTCGCGGGCCCGGACGGTCCGTCTGGTCGAGACGGAAGCGTACGTCGGCCAGGACCCCGCGAACCACGCCTACCGCGGCCCGACGGAGCGCAACCGCTCGATGTTCGGCCGGCCCGGAACACTCTACGTCTACCGAATCCACCAGGTCGTCTGCGCGAACCTCGTGACCCGGCCGGGAGAGGCGGTCCTCCTGCGGGCGGGAGCCCACGTCGACGGCCCGGCCCCGAGCGCGTCGGGGCCGGGGCGCCTCTGCCGGTACCTCGGGCTCGGCCGCGCGGACGACGGCCTGGACGTCACTCGGGGTCGCCGCCTGGTCGTCGAGCGCCGCCCGCGGAGCCCGGGGCGGATCGACGTCGGACCGCGCGTCGGGATCCGGCGGGCGGCGGAGCGCCCGTTGAGGTTCGCGATCCGGGGCGAGCGGGCGGTCTCCCGCCCGAGGCCACCGGCCCCGGGCCTACTTCAGCTTGGCCCAGGAGTAGCCGCGCCGACGGGCGGTCACGCCGAACCCGCACGACGCGCAGACGCCCTTCTGGCGGTGGAACGCGTGCCGGCCGCAGCGGCGGCAGAT
>DASPQN010000067.1:0-4934 GCA_035624925.1 Thermoplasmata archaeon | reverse complement strand
TTTCATGAAGCCGAACCGCTTGTCCTGGATCGTGCTCATCGACCCGAACATCCCGACCGACAGCATCGAGGTCGACAGGACGCCGGGCAACAGGAACGCGATGTAGTTGCCCGTCCCGAACAGCGCCTTCAGCGTCGCGGTGCCCCCCGGAACATTGCCGAAGCTCGACCCGAAGAAGGCGAGCCACATGAACGGCTGGACGACCGTGATCAGCAGGACGAACGGGTTGCGGAACGTCCGCAGGATCTCGCGGACGTAGAGGCCCCAGAACTGGCTCCTCATGTGCGGGCCCTGCGCATCTGGGCGTAGAACTTCCGGACGTCGCGCATCGGCTCCTCCTGCCCGATGCGGTGCCCGGTGAGGTCGAGGAAGACGGTCTCCAGGCTCGGCTTCTCGACGCTGATCCGACGGACCTCGTCGCTCGGGACCGTCTGGAGGAGCTTGGGGAGGAGCTGCTCGGCGGAGGCGACCCGGATGATCCACTCGTTCCCTTGGGCCCGCACGTCCTGGACGCCGGGAAGGGAGGAGAGGAGCTTCGGGTCGAGGCCGTTGCGGGTCTCCAGGACGACGAGGTCGGCGCGGACCCGGGCCTTGAGCTCGTCCGGGGACCCCACCGCGATGATCCGACCCTGGTCGATGATCCCGACCCGTTCGCAGAGCGCGTCCGCCTCCTCGATGTAATGGGTCGTCAGCAGGACGGTGACGCCGAACTCCTTGTGGACCCCCGTGACGATGTCCCAGAGCATCCGTCGCGTCGCGACGTCGAGGCCGATGGTCGGCTCGTCCATGAAGATCACCGACGGCTGGTGGAGCAGCGCGAGGGCGATCTCGAGCTTCTTGCGCATCCCGGTCGAGTAGTGGCCGACCTTGTCGTCCTTCCGGTCGTCCAGCGAGAAGTACTTCAGCAGGTCGTTCGCGCGCTCCTGCCAGTCGTCCAGCGCCTGGAGCTTCGCCTGCAGCCAGAGGTTCTCCCAGCCGGAGAAGTCGTCGTCCAGGATCACCTCGGCGGCGACCCAGCCGATCCGGGCCCGCACCTTCAGCGACTCGCGTCGCACGTCGAAGCCGGCGACGCTGGCGTCCCCGGAAGTGATGTCGCTGATGCCGGTGAGCACCTTGATGAGGGTCGTCTTTCCCGCGCCGTTCGGCCCCATCAGGCCGAAGACCGTGCCGTTCGCTACCCGGAGGGTAACCCGGTCGAGCGCGAGGACGCCCCGGTCCACGGACCCGTACCGCTTCGACAGCTCGCGGACGTCGATCGCAGCGCCCCCCTCGGCCAGGCTCATCGGACCGACCGCCCGGAGCTACCTCTCGGCCGTCCCCGCAACATCGCTTCGCCGCGGCGGAGCGCCTCGCCGGCCTCGGCACGGACGGCCCGGGCGACGGGATCCGCGGTACGATGGGCCAGGTAGGCGGCCAGACCATCGAGGGTGCGCTCGAGCCGGCGCACGAGGAATCGTCCCGTGTCGGCCTCGCCGACGACCTCGGCCCAGAGCGAGCTCATGTCCGGTCCTCCCCTTCCGGTCGAGCCTGCCCGGCGCCGGACCCGGCGCAGCAGCGCTTTCCCGGCGGGAGTGATCCGGTATTCCTGGCGCCGTCCGACGCCGCGACGACGGGCGAGCCCGCGGTCGACCAGCGCCCGGAGGGACGGGTAGACGGCCCCAGGACCCGGCCGCCAGGCCCCCGCCGTGCGCTCGGCGATCCTCTGGGAAAGAAGATAGCCGTGTACCGGGCCCTCCCGCTCCATCGTGGCGAGCGCGTAGAGCCCTATCGTCCTCGGCGGCAATGACCTCGCCCCCCAAGCGGTGAGGGGACGTTACATCGAGTTCGATATAATACGGCCGTCACCCCACGTTGACCGTGGCGGGAGGCGTGACGGCGTCGCTACTCGGAGAGGGCGCGGTTCGTTTCCCGAAGGCGTCGGGCCATCTCCTTCAGGACCCCCTGGAGGACGTCGGGCTCGCCCTTCGCGAAACCCCAGAACTCCCAGCGCGAGAGCACCGCGCACTCGGAGGGCTGGACGGCGACAACGTCGGCGGAGCGGGGCTGCTCGTCCAGGAGCGTCATCTCCCCGAAGAACTGGCCCGGACCTAGCCGGGCGAGCGTCCGCTCTCCCTGGCGGACCTCGGTGGCCCCCGACAGGATCAGGTAGAACCCGATCCCCGGCTCGCCCTGCTTGACCACGCGGGCGTTCGCCGGGAACGAGACGACCTTCGCGGCCTTCGCGAGGGACTTCAGCTGGCGGTCGGTCAACGCGGAAAAGATCGGCGCGCGTCCGAGCATCTCGGCGACGTCCGGGGGAGAGCGGCTCGAGCTTGCGACCACGGGTCCCCGTAAGGAGACCCCCATATTCCCCTTTTGGTCGGGGCCGCGAGGCGCGTCTCGGAGGCCCGCGGTCGCCGGGCATCGCCCCTCGGGTCGCTAGCGGGCTCGGTCATCCCGGGAGGAGGTCGGTGAAGACGAAGCCGTCGCGCTCGACGGTCTCCCCGACCCGGACGCGGACCGGGGCGCGGAACCCTGGTCCGTCGGTGACGAACGTGTGGAACTCTCCGTTCTCCCCGCACGGGTCGACCCCGTCGGGGAGCTCGGCCAGGAAGTCGAGGTCGAGCTCCCGGCCGGCGAACGACAGGGGCAGGTGCCGGGGGTCGAGGCAACAGACCCGGGCCCGCACGCCGGAGCCGATCATCTCGCGCGCGAGCCCGTCGGTCCTCCGCCCCCAGAGGGGGAACATCGCGTGGACCCCGAGAGGTCGGAGCCGATCCTCCCGATACGCCCGCACCTCGGTGAGGAAGAGGTCCCCGAACGCGATGTGGTGGACCCCCTCCGCTAACGCCGAGGCGAGCACCCGACGCATCTCCCGCTCGTACGTCTCGTTCGGGCAGGGGTACGGGATGAGGACCTTCTCGAGCGGCAGGCCGACGGCGGCGGCCTGGGCGTCGAGGAGCTGCTCGCGCACCCCATGCATCGAGACCCGGCCGAACGCCTCCGTGACCGTCGTCAGCAGCCGGACGACCTCGTACGTGCCGGCCCGGCGGACCTCGTGGAGCGCATACGCCGCGTCCTTGCCGCTGCTCCAGGAGAGCCACGCCTTCGGGGGGGCCCCGCTCCCGCCGACGGCTGGCCCTTCGCCCACGCGCGGGAACGTGGCCGGCACGGATGAGCTGCTCGACCTACGGACGGCACCGGTCCGGGAAAGCGGATCGGCCGCGGCCGACACCGGAGCTGCTCACGGGGCCTCACCGGTGGCGGCGCGGTGGGGGCGAACTCGGCTCCACCCCCGGCGGACGAGCCGGTGGATCTCGACACGATAGAGGGCGTAGACCCAGAGGATCCACAGGTAGTAGTTCCAGTGCGAGTAGAGGTCCGAGAGCTGGCGCGAGGAGTTCTGGGCGCTCGTGCACCCGGGGCTGAGGCTGAACGTGAGCGCCTCGCACCAGATCCCCGTCGGATGCCAGAGGAGGAACGGGGCGGCAAGGAGCAGCGTGACCACGATGACGAGCGCGGCCCGGGGCGCGTCGCGGCGCGCGATGTAGTAGACGAGCCAGAACGCGTTCGCGAACTGCTTCATCCCGTACGTGACGTACTCCGCTGCGCGCTTCGGGAGCCCGGTGCTGCCGCGAAGCGACAGGGTCATCAGCAGGAGGACCGGGAGGTCGGTGAAGCCGTTCGCCGCGACCAGCGCCACGACCGGAGAGACGAGGCAGAGCGCGGCGACCTGGTCGCGCCGTACGACGTAGACGATCCCGGCCCAGCAGGCCAGGCAGACCGCCTTGTAGCCGACGACGCCGGTCCCGGGGATCTGGAAGAACAGCAGCAGGGGCAGGTACACGTAGTGGAACGGCGCCGAGACCGACTGCGACCAGAGATTCAGCGTGCGGGCCGTGTAGCTGACCGTGACCGAGGTGGTGTACGGGTCCTTCCCGCCCAGGAGGGTCCCGAGGTAGGCCTGCATCGTGAACGGTTCGTCCGTCGCGTTGTTCCCGATCCCCGTGACGATGCTCACGACGCCGATGACGGCCGAGACCACGAACAGCAGACGGACCTCCTTTCTCCAGTCCGCCCCGGACCGGCGGACCGCGGGAACGAGCGCGACCGAAGCGAGGGTCGCGAGACCCCAGATCACAGCGAACGCCCAGGTCACGTCCCCATGGCTGAAGTAGAGCGGGATCGAGATGCCCCCGGCGATCGCGAGGAGCAGGGCCGCGACGATCTCGGGTAGAAAGCGGTCGAACGCTCGGCTCCCCACGACACGGCGAACAACCCTACGGCAAAACGGTGCCGGCGGCCGCGGACGTCGGGGGACGGCACGACCCCCCCGCCTCGGGCACCGTACCTGGGCCGAACCGCTGAAACGGGTGCGGGTGCGTATAAATAGGGCTGGCGATTTCGAGGAGGCCTATGCCGGGGCAGGCTCCGAACCCACCGCGAACGCTCGAGGGCGGGGTCCGACATCACCGTCACGTGCGCCGGGCGCCGAGGCGGCCGCTGCGGGGCCACACCCCCATCATCCTCCTGGGGGTCGGTGCCGCGCTGCTGGTCTCCGTCGCCGGGTACACGCTCGGTTCGTTCGTTCTCGGCGGCTTCGCCTCGTCGCCGCCGCAGAGCGCGGCGTACGGGATCCCGAACGCCCCACCGGGCGTGTCGTTCGTGCAGGCCGAGGCGTTGTTCATCAACTCGTCCACCTCACCGGCGACGGGGTCGTGCACCGCGGCGAACCTCGGGAACCTCACCGCGCCGACGGCGCTCACCAACGGGGCGGCGACCCCGCTCTGTCTGAGCCACTCCGCGGGCGGGTACGGCGCGGGGGACACCGCGTACATGCTCGAGGTCTCGTGGAACGCCACGGCGCTCAACGCCACGGTGTTCAAGGTCCAGGTCTCGCTCGACGTCACCCCGGCCGCGAACGACATCAGCGTGACGGCCTACGTCAAGACGTC
>DASPQN010000066.1:0-20811 GCA_035624925.1 Thermoplasmata archaeon | reverse complement strand
CGGTTTCGTATCCCGGAACGACCTGGGTGTGCCGTGGACGTCGACCCGCTCGAGCTGCGTACCGAGGCCGCGCTGGAGTCCGAGCGCCAGTTCGTCCTGACCCTCGGAGGCTTCGCCCTCGACGTCGCCGGGGCCAGTCTCGTCACCCACGAGAAGATCCCGGCGCCCCGGTTCAACTTCGTCCAGGAGCTGGGGGTCGGCCGGGAGCGGCAGACGGCGTTCTTCGAGCGCGCTCTCGACCACTACTTCCAGCGCGCGCTCCGCCCGACGTTCCGCGTCCCCGTGCCCCCCTCGGCGCATGTCGACCTCGGGCTGCGACGGCTCGGCTTCGTTCCCCGGGCCTCGCCCCTGGTCCTCCTCCTCGAGGACGGGGCCTCGGCCCCGGTGACGGACGACGGCGTCGAGGTCCGTGAGGCCGCCCGCTCCGAACTGGAGCAGGTGGCGGCGTTCTGGAGCGACGAGCGAGAGCGACCGGAGCTCCGGACCGCGATCGATGTCGCCTGGCACCACCCGAACCCCCACGAGCGGCTCGTCCCGCTGGTCGCGTCGATCGACGGGGCGCCGGTCGCGGCGGCGATCGTCTACCGGTACCGCCTGGCCGCGGGGGTCCATTTCGTCGCGACGCGGCCGAGCGCCCGGGGCCGCGGGGCCGCTTCCGCCCTCGTCACCTACGCGCTCCGGGAGCGGCCGGCAGGACGCCCGGCGTTCCTGTCGATGTTCGCCGACTCGCCGCGGCTCCAGGGACGGCTAGCACGGCTCGGGTTCTCCCCGGCCCGGTCGTTCGTCGAGTACGAGCTCCCCCGGAACGCCGAGCTCGCCCTGCCGCGGCCGGGGCCCCCGACCCCTCCCCGCTGGCGGCCGCCCCGGTCGCCGACCGCGCCTCCGAGCGGTTGAACGACCTCGGCGCCCCGCGGGCGCGCCGCCGTCCCGTTCAGGGCGAGGTGACGTGGAACGTGAGGGCGTAGCCCGCCGTACCGTCGTCCGGGACCGACGTGGCGGCCGCGTGGATCGCGAGCGCCCAGGTCGTGTGCCCGGAATAGAACGTCACGAGGGGCACCGGCTCGTTGTAGACGGGTCCGGCAAAGACCCCGAGGAACTGGAACAGCCCCGCGTCCGGGCCCGAGGTCGCGAGCGTGAAGTTCGAGATGGTCGTGGTGTTGCTGCCCGTGTACGTGACGTTGAAGTAGATCCAGACGTCGGCGACCGCCGGCGTGACGTTGGCGTTCACCCTCGGCAGGAGAGGGCAGTTCACGCAGAGGTCGACGCCGTTGAGGCCCGGGAACGGGTCGGAACCCTTGCCCGAGTAGGTGATCGTCGCGGTCACCGAGGTGATCCGCTCGTTGGCGGGGTTCGGGTCCGGACCGGTCCGGCCGGACGACCCTCCCCCGGACTTGAAGAGGCCCCCGACCCCGAAGCCGTCGGTCACGGCGCCGATCTCGACCACGATCGCGGCGACGCAGGCGACCAGGACCCAGAGGAGGACCCGGCGCCGACGCCCGCGACGCGGCGCTGTGGGAACGATGCGGTAGGTGCCGGCCATGCTAGAGCATGTAGACCGGCGCGTCGAGCACGACGATCCCCGAGCCCCAGGCCGTATCGATCAGCTCGACCGTGCACGAGCCCGGCACCGTGAAGCACCAGAGCGGAGCGCCGTGGTAGTCGTCGGCGTCCGGCTGGTTCCAGGTCGACTGCGGCTCGAGCGGGTTGGGCGCCTCCAGGATCGAGTCCGGCGTGTGGATGTAGATGACGAGCGTCATCCCCGGGGTCAGGACCTGGACGTTCGTGTTCAGGGGGTCGAAGAAGCCCAGCCGATTGTAGTACACGCTGTTCGCCCCGCTCCCCCGGGGGTCGTACGTCGCGCACGTGCCGAGCGTCGGGGCCTTGGCCGAGAGGTTCTGCGAGCCTCCCGGGACCCACTCCATGTCGCTGATGTTCCCCTGGACGAGCACCGTTTGCGTGTACCTCGGCGTCTGGTTCGTGCAGAGGAACTTGAACTGAAGGTCCGCGAGCGGGATCGACTGGGACACCCCGGTGATGACGATCCGCGCCGCGTCCATGAGGTTGTACGTGCCGTTGTCGCTGTTCTCGCACTCGTCCCACCAGGCGTTCATGTAGGTGTTCCACCGGTTCTGGTCGGTGGCGTTGCCCGTCCCGTTCCCCAGCCAGTACTGCACGTTGTAGGCGAGGTACGGGAACGGGTAGCAGTCGGTCGGGTCCCCCCAGACCGGGTACCGCGCGTCGTTGACGCTATCGTACGTGAGCGTCGGCGGCGGGTTGGGCATGGGGAACCGGATCAGGTAGACGAGGACCATCAGGACGACCGTGATCGCGACCAGAAGGATCACCCCGATGATCTGGGCGACCCCGCGGGGGCCGGGCCGGCGGCCGCGACGCCAGCGCGCTCTCCTCACGCCGGTAATTCAGGCGGGTTGACGGGTATATAGGTTCGCACGAGGGACGGCCGCCGTCTCGGGCGCGGCAGGCTGGTCCCCGCCGTTGGGGGCGGCCCCGGGGAGGCCCAGAGGCCCCCGCCTGTCGGATCGACGCAACGCCGGGGGCGTTGTCCCGCAGACCCTACGCCCCGCGAAGGCCATCGAGCTTCATCTTCTGCTCGATCGCCGCGATCGTCCGGGTCGTCGCGACGACCGTATCGGCGTTGAGCGAGATCGAGTCGATCCCTTCCTTCACCAGGAACTCGGCGAACTCGGGGTAGACGCTCGGGCCCTGGCCGCAGATCCCGACGGTCGAGCCTTCCGCGTGCGCTCCCTCGATGAGGAGGTGGATCGCCCGCAGCACCGCCGGGTCGCGCTCGTCGAAGTAGCCCATCCGTCCGAGCGTCTCCGAGTCCCGGTCCGCGCCCAGGACGAGCTGCGTGAGGTCGTTCGAGCCGATGGAGAACCCGTCACAGTGGTGGGCGAACTCGCGCGCGAGCAGGACGGTCGACGGGACCTCGGCCATCAGGTAGAGCCGGAAGTCGCGGGACCGGCGGAGCCCCGCCGCGCGGAGCATCCCGGCGATCTCCTCGAGCTCCCAGGTGTTCCGGACGAACGGCAGCATCACCATCGCGTTCTTCAGGCCCTGCTCGCTCCGGACCCGGTGGATCGCCTCGAGCTCGCACTCGAACGCCGGGCGGAACACCGGGGAGATGTAGCGCGAGCAGCCCCGCCAGCCGATCATCGGGTTCTCCTCGACCGGCTCGTACGGCTCGCCGCCGGGCATCCCACGGTACTCGTTCGTCTTGAAGTCGCTCGTGCGGATGATCACCGGTCGCGGGTGGAACGCCTGGCAGACCTTGCCGATCCCGTCCGCGAGCCGGCGGACCAGCTCGTCCTTGCGACCCTTCTTGAGGAGCGCGAGCGGGTGCTCCCGGACATGCGCGGTGAAGATGAACTCGATGCGGAGCAGGCCCACGCCGGCCACCGGTAGCCGGGCATACTCCTCGGCCTTTTCCGGGACCCCGACGTTCACGAGGATCTTCGTCGCCGTCACCGGGACGCCTTCGTGGCCCATCGACCCGGTCGGGGTCGGCGCCGGCTTCGCCTCCGAGCCGGCCCTCCGCCCGCGGAAGACCTGCCCGGTCTTGCCGTCGACCGTCACCTCGCTCCCGTCCGGGATCGCCCGCGTCGCCTCGCGCGTCCCGACGACGCACGGGACCCCCAGCTCCCGAGAGACGATCGCCGCGTGGCACGTCATCCCCCCCTCGTCGGTGACGATCGCGGCCGCGCGGCTCATCGCGGGGACCATGTCGGGGGTGGTCATCGTCGTCACGAGCACCTCGCCCGCCTTCAGCCGCTCCATCTCCTCGGCGCCCCGCAGGAGCCGGGCGACCCCCGCGGCGACGCCCGGGCTCGCGCCGAATCCCCGGACGACGGGGGTCTCCCCGCCGGCGTCCGCGGGCGCGCCGGACGGGCTGGCCCCGACGGTCGACGTGGGGATCGTCGTCACGGGCCGCGCCTGGACGATGTAGAGGGCGCCCGCGTCCGCGCACCACTCGACGTCCATCGGGCGGCGGTAGCGCGATTCGATGAGGCGGGCGAGCGAGACGAGGCGGACGAGGCGGGGGTCGGGGAGCTTCTGCATCGACCGTTCGGCCGCCGGCACCTCCTCGCGCCGGTTGCCGCCTTCCTCGGCCCGGACGTAGCGGACCCGTTGCTCGGAGATCTGCTTGTGGACGATCTTCTGCGTCGCCCCGTCGATGACGTAGTGGTCGGGGGTGACCTCGCCGCCGACGATCGCCTCCCCGAGGCCCCAGCCGGCCTCGACGATCATGTGGTTCTCGCCGGTGTTCGGGTCCCGCGTGAACAGGATCCCGCTCACGCTCGCGTCGACCATCTTCTGGACGAGGACCGCGAGCTCGACCTTGACGCGGTCGAACCCCTTCTTCTGGCGGTAGACGAGGACGCGCGGGGTGAACAGCGACCCCCAGCACCGTCGGACCGAGTCGAGGACATGGTCGGTCCCGCGCACGTTGAGGTACGTCTCCTGCAGCCCGGCGAACGACGCGTCCCCGAGGTCCTCCGCGGTCGCGCTCGAGCGGACGGCGCAGAAGCGCACGCTGTGGCGACGGGCGAACTCCTCGTAGGCCGTCACGATCGCCTCCTTGAGGTCGGCCGGGAACTCGGCGGCCTCGAACGCCGCGCGGATCGTCTTGGACGCCTCCTCGAAGGCGGCGGAGTGGGCGGGGTCGACCCCGGCGAGCGTCTGGTCGATGACCGAAGCGACCCCGGTCCGCTCGACGAACGCGCGGTAGGCCTCCGTGGTGATCACGAAGCCGGGCGGGATCGGCAGCCCCTCCCGCACCAGCTCGCCGAGCTTGCCGGCCTTGCCCCCGACCTTCGCGATATCGGCATCGGAGACCTCGGCGAGGTCGACGACGAGCGCCGGGCCGGCCATCGGTTCAGTCCCCCGAGCGAACGACCGACACGGCCAGGAGGTCACTTGAGGGGGAGTACGGATGCACGACGCGGACGTCGCGGACCGACCAAGCTCCGAGGGCGGACAGGGTGTTCTCGACCACGGGCGCCCTCCGTGCGATCTCCTCCCGGGGGGTGACCTCGTAGTAGTACAGGGTACCGCCGGGCGAGACCAGCGGTGCCACCAGGGCGGCATACTTAATCCCTTCGTGAGGAAGGTTCAGGACGACTCGCTCGGCGGGCGCGGCGGTCGGTACGAACGCTTCGACCCGTGCTTCGACGGGGGCGACCCGGGACCCGAACGGGTAGCGGGCGAGGGTCCGGCGCAGGAGCTCGATCGCGGCGGGGTTCGCGTCGACCGCGATCACCTGTGCGGCGCGGCCCTCCCGGGCGATCGTCAGCGCGAACGGACCGACGCCGCAGCAGAGGTCGTAGACGCGCTCCCCGGCCCGGACCTCGGCGGCGACCCGCGCGTGCTCGCGGGCGAGGCGGGGCGAGAAGTAGGCCTGCTCGAGGTCGACGTCGAGCTCCAGGCCGTTCTCCCGGTGACGCGTCGACCAAGGCCCCGAGCCGGCGATCCGTTCGACCTCCCGCCGTCGCTCCGGGCCATGGACCCCGCGGTCCAGGCCGACCAGGCGGCTTCCCGGCACGAACGCGAGGAGCGCTGTTCCGACCTCGACCCGCCGGGGCTCGAGTTCCGGGGGGAGTCGGATGAGGACGATGTCGCCGACGACGTCGAACGACCTCGGAACGAGCTCCAGCTCCGCCGCCGGCCAGTCGAGGAGGTCGCGGAACTCGGTCGTCGGCGACGGCCGTCGGAGCGCGAACTCGCGGACCTCGAGGCGGCCCCAAGCCGCGGGCACGCTCACCTCCGCCCGGAGCGGGAAGGCGAGCTCCTCGCCCTCATGCAGGATCGCGAGGTCCGTGCGGAGGGCGTCGGCGGCGACCAGGGCACGCCGGGTCGTCTCGCCCTGCTGACGCCCGACCAGGAGCGCCGGGGCCCTCATCGCCGGGGCGAGGGCGACGACGCGCCGAGGAGCCGAGGGAGGACCTCGGACGCGGGGAACCACGAGGTTCCCCCGCGCGCCGCAACGGGCGCACCGAACTTCACCGGACGGGCGGCACGGGTCGACGGCCGGACCCGGTCCCCGACGAGCAGCCACGGCACCGGGTCGTCCGAGTGGCCCTTCAGGACGCACGGCGTCGCGTGGTCCGCCGTCACGGTCACCCTCGTGGCCCCCAGGTCGAGCCGTTCGACGAACGGACCGAAGAACGCCCGGTCGATCTCCTCGACGACGTCGCGCTTCCTTGGAGCGTCCCCGTCGTGGCCGGGCTCGTCCGGCCCCTTCAGGTGCACGTAGACGAACGGGAACCGGCCTAGGAGCTCGGCCGTGGCGGCGGCGCGGGCCCGGTACCCTGCGTCGCGGTCCCCGGTCATCGGTCCGACGAACCGGTCCTCGAGCCCGAGGAGCTTCGCGATCCCCCGCTCCACCGGCATCTCCGTGAGCGCCGCCCCCTCGAGCCCGTAGCGGCGAGCGAACGGCTCGGGCGGCGGGTCGGGGACGGCGCCCGCGTTGCGGACGAGGAGGCCGGTCGCCTCCTTCTCCCCCTTCCGTCGCCTCGCCTGGTTGACCGGATGCTCCGCGAGGACCCGGGCGACGCGTTCGAGGAGGAGGTTCAGCGCCCTTGCGGTCCGGGCCGCCTCGGGCGATCCGTCGAGCGGCTCGACGGTGCCGAGGCGCGGCTCGGCCGGTCGCCGCGCCCGACCCATCCCCCCGACCTTCTCGTAGAACGGGTCGGCGTTCGAGATGTTGGGAGAGAGCGGGCCGCCCGACCTCGGCCGGAGCCACAGGACGCCGCGATGGCCGACGGTCGCCCGGACCTCGGCGCGGATGCCGGCGTCGTGGAGCAGGTCCGCGGCGGTCACCGCCGCGGCGAGGCGCTTCGCCTCCTCGGTCCCCAACGAGCGGCCGACGCGGGCGTCGACCACGCGCCCGGACGGGTCGAGGGTCGCGAAGTTCAGGCGGAGCGCCACGTCCCCGCGTTCGAGGGGGAGGTCGACGCCCATCGCTTCGAGGACCCCGCGCCCCGGCGAGTCGCGGACCGGGTCGTAGCCGAGGAGCGCGAAGACCCCCGCGTCCGACTCGGGGGCGACCCCGGGTCCGAGGAGGGAGACCTCGCCGAGCTCCCCGCGAGCGGCGAGCCGGTCGAGGTTCGGCGTCGCGGCGGCCTCGACGGGGCTGAGGCCCCCGGTCGCCGCGTTCGGGCGGTCGCCGAGGCCGTCGAGGACGATGAGCGCGCACCGGACGCGCGCGGTCCGGTCGGGGACGGAGACGTTCGGCATGCGGAGCTAATTAAGCGGGGTGGGCGTAGCCTCCCGACCCATGCAGGCGAAGCCGGCCGGCGGCTTTAGGGGTTTCCTCCGCTCGAAGGTCGGCCGCGTCCTCCTGGTCGTCTTCGTCCTCGGGGTCGTCTTCGGGACGGAGGCCTCCGAACCGAACGCGTCGGCGACGATCCTCGCCATCCCGGTGTTCCTCGCGGCCGGGCTCGCCCTGCCGATCTACGTGGGGCTCAAGCGGCCCCGCTACCTCGCGGTGTCGGGGCTGGTCGTCCTCCTCGCCGTCGCTCCGCTCGCGACGATCGTCTTCAGCCAGGACGCCCTCGCCCCCCCGAGCACGGCGAGCACCGCGGGGACGGCCCCCAACGAAGCCGGCGGGTCGGTCCTCCAGGACGCCTCGGTCACCCCCTACTCGGGGTCGTCGTCGGCGATGTTCACCTGGAACGTCTCGCTCTACCCGAAGTTCCTCGGCAAGTCGCTGAACACGACGAACTGGTCGAACGATGCGCTCGACCTGTACATCTCCTCCTGCCCGGGGGCCACCGCGCCGAACCTCTCCTACTGCGGCGGAGGCTACACCCTGATCACCCTGGCCCACACGTTCTCCAAGGCGTCCCCTCCGGCGAACGGATCCGTCGTCACGTTCCAGCGCCAGCTCAGCGAGAACGGCCTCTGGAGCTGGCAGATGGTGCTGATCCTCCAGAACAGCTCGAACGCGTCGAACCCGTTCGAGATCGAGCTCGTCGGCGACCCCACGTACGACGGGCTCGCGGGGCCGATCGTCGGCGGGTTCGCTGTCGTCTACGGTCTATTGATCGTGTCGGTCTACGTCATCGTGCTCATCTACCTCGGCATCCCGTTCTACTTCGCCCTCCTGCTGTACATGTGGTTCAAGGGCCGGGAGGCCCGCCGGAAGGAGGCGGAGCGGCGCGCGGCGAACGCGAAGGCGGCGCTGGCAGGGGGACCCCCGGGCGAGGGTGCCGCGGGCGGGTCGGGTCCGGCGTCCGGGCCTCCCGGGTCTACCGGCTCGGCCCCGCCGGTCGCCTCCGAGCTCGCCTGCCCGAGCTGCGGCGCGGTCATCTACCCGAACGAGTCGAAGTGCTGGAAGTGCGGCGCCCCTGTGGGCGGCGCCCCGGCGTCGACCCCTCCGTTACCGTCGACGTCGAAGTAGCCCGCGCGGGGGAAGCGTCAGCGGCAGCACGCCCGAGCGGGCCCAGGTCGAAGGGAACGCGGTGTGGCCCGGACCTCGGTCCTGGGGCGCGCGCGCTGCTCAGGTGGTGAACTGGGCGGTGAGCACCGGCGGGGTGGTCTTGGAGGTCAACGTCAGGCTCGTCGTCGTGAACGTCGCCCAGTAGGCGGTGTTCTTGATCACCACGAGGACCTGGACCGTCAGCGTGCTCGGGCCCCGGGCGGAGTGGCCGCCGAGGGTCCACTGCGCGACGAACGTCGACGTCGATTCCGGCCCCAGCGTCGACGCGGCAAGGGTCGCGTAGCCCGTGCCGGTCGAGCCGCCCTTCGTGCCCGCAGGAGAGTACACCGACCCAACGGGGGACTTCGCGCCGGTGGTGTTGTTGACGTAGACCGTGACGTTGACGGCATCGTTCCCCAGGGTCCCGAAGTTCTCCACGCTGACCAGGATGTCCCACGTCCCGTTGGTCTTCATCGTCTGGTTCTGGGAGAAGACGGAGATCGTGGCCGTGAACGGGGCGACCCCGAACGTCGCCGCGGAGGCTGCTACGGCGTGGGCGCCCGAGGAGAACGTGACCACCGCCGTGAGGTTGACGGCCCCGAGGGCCTTCGGAGGCGCCATCCAGACCGCGCTCGTGACGGCGTTGCTCGAATGCGCCGCGATCGTCGGGAGGGCGGTCCCGTGGGGCGGGTAGAGCGTCACGAGCGCCGTGTGGTTGGCCGCCGAGACGTTGACGTAGTACGTGACGTTCGAGACGGTCAACGCGGCGGCCGTGGGGTTGGTGATGGACGCGGCGAGCGTCGTGTTCGTCCGGACGGTGGGTGGGCCCGGGCTGATCGTCACGGACGCGGACGGGGACGAGCCCCCTCCGCCGGTGCTCGTGAGGGTGACGGAGACGGAACCGGAGATCGTCGCCCCGCTAGCGTTCACCCCCTGGATGAACGCCAGGTACGTCCCGTTCGTCGTGGTCAGGCCGCTGCTGACGTTGTAGACCCACTCGCCGGTGCCGTTCGGGGCCATCGTCTTCACGGCCGAGGGCAGCCCGGGGATCTCGGAGAGCGAGATGTTGACCGACAGGTTGACCACGTTACCGGAGACCAGGGCGACGACCTGGAACGCCGCGCCGACCGCGGGGGTCGCGGGGACCGTGTAGGCCGAGGTGAGGACGGGGGGGAGGTTCGGGGACGCGCCGGGGACGACCCCGGAGTAGAGGAGCTGCGTCGCCGAGACGATGTAGATCGTGATGTTCGTCGGGACCTTGATCGGGGTGGCGAACAGCTCGGTCCAGTACTGCCCGGTCTGCCAGCCGCCCGAGGCGTTGCCGTCCCCCCAGCCGACGAACACGCCGCTCGCCTGGCTGAACTGCCAGTTGGTCGACGACCGGGTGGACGCGAGGTAGACGCGGTCCGAGTTCGGCACGGTCGGCCCGCCGTCCTGGAGGATCGTGACCCCGCAGACGCCGGTCGAGGAGAGCTTCGTCGTCCCGGACGGCCCGCAGTACGTGCCGGAGCCGGTCGTGACCGTGTTGATGACGCTCGCCTGGAACTGGTTGACGTCCTGGGCTGGCGCCGAGGGGAAGGCGCTCACGAAGGCGAACAGGGAGGCGAACAGCACGACCGTCAGCGCGAGGATCAGGATCGTCGCGATGACGTCGGAGACGCCGCGGCGACCCCTCGCGGACCGCCGGCGACGACCCAGGCGATGAGGGCGGCTCCCGCCGAACGGTACTGTCGCGGACGCGACGGCTCGAGAGACGGACACGCTGCCGATAACCTCCGGCGAAGAAAGGCGGGAGCCCGGTATTTAGACATTACCGTGAGACCCTCCTCCGCTCGAGGAGCGAAGCACGACTCGGGCACGCTCCCTGCCGGCGGGCGCCTCCCGGACCCCGCCGGCGGGGACCCGCGAGGCACCCTAAGCCCGTTGCCGGACCGGCGGTTCACGAAGGAGTCCTGTGGAGAAGAACGGGGGAAAGGGTTGGACGCGGCCCGACCCGCCCTGGGAGGCGGACCGGTGTCGGTGCTCGACGTTCCTCGGCCCTACATGTGGACCTGGCCGCTGACGCTCGCGGACCCGGTCCCGTAGGCGGATAGGATGTAGCCGTTGTTCGCGAACTGGCTCGCCGTCACCACGCTCAGCGTGAACGAGCCGCCGGTGATCGTGACCGACACGGTCCACGCACCGTTCACGTAGATCGACACGATCGTCCCTGCCGAGTTGGTGAGGACCGCGTACCAGTTGGGGGTAACGCCCGTGCAGGTGGTTCCCGCGACGTAGGCCGACGAGACCGTGCAGCCGGCTCCACCGACGGCGGCCGCCATCGCCACCGTGGCGCTGGAGGACGCCACCTTGAGCCCGAACTGGGTCGTCGCAATGGACGCCGACGGGGTCACGGCGATGTTCTCGTACCAGGTCGTGCCGGTGCCGCCGGTGCCCGTGATGGCCGGCGCGAGGCTGATCGGGGCCGCCGCGGTCGAACTCGTCAGGCCCGAGATCAGGACGTACAGCACGGCTGCCAGGACGACCGTGATCGCCACCAGCAGGATCGTCGCGATGATCGGCGATACGCCTCGACGTCCCCGGGTCCTAGCTCGCGCGGCCTGAAGTCGATTCCATGCGCTTCTCTTCGTGGTCATGATTCTCCCTTATCCTCTTGTTCCCCGAGACGGCCGTTCCCTAGAGGAACGCCTGGCCGCTAACGCTCGCGGAGCCGGTACCGAACGCAGAGAGCGTGTAGCCGTTACCGTCGTACTGGGCCGCCGAGACGATGTTCAGGGTGAACGCTCCACCGGAGATCGTGACCGAGGCGCTCCACCCGCCGCTGAGGTAGATCGAGACGATCGCCCCCGCGGAGTTGGTCAACACGGCGTACCAGTCACCGGCGACGCCCGTGCAGGTCGTTCCCGCCGTGTAGGCCGGGGTGCCCGTGGCGGTGCAACCCGCCGGGGCGGCCGCGGCAGCGAGGGGGGCGGTGGCGCTGGACGTGGTGACCCGGAGCCCGAAGGCGGTCGTGGCGATCGACGCCGAGGGCGTAACACCCACGGCGACGTACCACGTGGTACCGCCGCCGCCGGTGCTCGTGACGGCCGGCGCGAGGCTGATCGGCGCGGACGCCGTCGAGCTCGTCAGGCCCGAGATCAGCACGTACAGCACCGCCGCCAGGACGACCGTAATCGCCACCAGCAGGATCGTCGCGATGATCGGCGATACTCCGCGCTTGCGATTCTTCCTCCATCTCTGGCTAAGTCGGCCGAAGACGTTCATTCGCTCTGTTCCTCCGTGGGCTCATCCGAGCCCAAGTGCGCGTTCCTGCGGCCTTCTATAAGAAGGTAGAGCTTGAGGAGAACTGCAATAGCCGAAACATGATTCGTTGTTTGTCGTATGCCACACCTATGCGCACTGGTGCGCACTGACACGAGAGCGCACGGCGCACGGCCTGGCCACGGTCGGGCGGCCGACGTGAAGGCCGTGCCCCGGCGATTGTCGGACCAGCCCGGTCGGAGCCCCGGGCACGACCGGGGATATGGGGGTGTCCGACCCGCAGGGACGACCCTCACGACCCCGGGAGGGACGGGGCGGGGGCGGCCGTGGGCGGGGTCATGGGGTCCGTCGACGGCGGCCTGGCCATCGGCAGGGGTCGACCGTACGGCCGGGGACGGCGGAAGACCGCCGCGAGCCGAGAGCGTACGTCCTGGTCGTACAGGTTCCCGTACGGGCAGGCGCCCACGCAGTCGCCGACCCCGCAGCACTTCGTGCTCCGGTACTCGCCGGTAGCGCGCAGGTGGAGCGGCATGTCGACCAGGCCGACCGGGCACGCCTTAGCGCAGTCGAGCGTCGTGCACCGCTGACAGACCGACCGATCCTTCACGCGGAGCCGGAAGAAGCTCACTTTCGCGAACGGGACGCTGAGCGAGCCCCAGTGACAGATCCCCGTCGTCGCGCAGTTGTAGGTTCCCACGTAAGGCGTGGAGACGAACATGGCGAACCAGAGACCTCCGAAGTACAGCTCGATCGGTAGTGGCAGCGCGCCCGTGTCGACCTGGCCGTTCGCGACCTGGACCGTCGGGAGACGGTGGAGGTAGGCCAGGAGCGAGACGGCAAAGAGCGACGCCAGGGCGAGCGTCGAGGCCACGACATAGGCGGTCGACAGGCGGCTTCCGAGGAAGTACTGCCCGACGCGCGAGCTCTGGTTGAACTGGCGCATCTCGTGCGTCGTGGAGCCTTGGTACATCAACGCCGCCCCGCACATCACCGAGCAGAGCGCCTTGCGGCCGAACAGGACCGTGAGGGCCCCGACGCTCGCGTACATGACGAGGACCGCGAGGAAGACGCCGGACTCGAACGGCCCGCCGGACCGCAGGCCGAACCCCCAGCCGATCACCGGGAGGCTGCCGAGGACCCGGTTCGGGACGAGGGGGGTCGACGACGCCAGGCTCGGGACGTAGACCGCGGCCAGACCGTAGACGCCAAGCATCAACGCCATCCGGTACCTCTGGGCCGGAACGTGGACCTCGCGCATCCTGAGGACGACGAGGCCGCCCATCGTGACCCCTAAGGCCACGAGGAACCAGGCCGAGGCGAGGATCGCCGCCCCGAACCAGAGCCCGTCGTAGAGCGCGAGCAGCGCGGCGTGGCCGGGGGGGCCGGCGACCGGAGTGAACGGGATGTACTCGAGGAAACCGCGGCCCGCGAGCTGCAGGTCGAGGAGCGCCCCGACGAAGAACTCGGCGAGGAACGTGAACAACAGGAGCTGGAACGCCCACGACGGACGGAGCAGCCAAGGGACCCGCTCGCCCGCACCCGTGCCGGGGCCCGAAGCGAGCGCGCGAGCCGCTACGGCGACGCTGAGGACCACGGAGACGGCCCAGACCACGGCCGACCCGTCGAGCGCCCACAAGAACCAGCCGGCGGTCACCACCACGGCCAGGAACGTTGCCTCTCGAACGAGGCGCAGGGTGCGCTCGTCGAGCTGCTTGTGCCGATAGACGTACTGCAGCAGATAGGTGAACCAGACGATCAGGAACCCTGAGGCGGCCAGGAACCCGACTCGAGAAAGGACCGACCCGGCGGTCCCTGCGCCTCCCGCGAGGACCAGCAGCCCCGGCTCGAGGTACAGCAGTCGCCCCGAGAGCGAAAGCCGGCGGGTCGACCAGAGCGCCCAGACGAGCAGCTCGGCACCGAGGCTCACGAGGAACGCCGGTCCACAGATCGCGAGGAGACCGACATTCCCCGCGGCCAGAGGCGCGGGGGCGAGCCGGTCGGCCGCTGCGAGCTCCGCCAGCAGGACGGGCAGGGCGAGCGTCGCTGCGGCGCGGGGACCCCACGCGGCGACCCCGGGCGTCGGGTCGAGGGCCCCACGCGCTCGGCCAACGACCGCCGTAGGTTCGCGGGGGCCGGACGGACCGCCCAACACCGCGTTGCCGGACCCGCCCGGTGGGGTCGCTGAGGGGTCAGAACTCGCCGGTCTCATTGCCTCCCTCCGCGGGACCCTCTTGGAGCGCGCTCGCCGGGAGCAGGATCCAGTTCCCCAGGTACGTCACGTTGAGCGTGATCTCCTCCGCGGCGAACGCCAGCCCGCCCGGCAGCGGGTCGTAGCCCGCCGGCCCCTCGACCGCGTCGGCGGCCCCGGCGGGGCCCGAAGCGATCCAGAACAGGAGGGCGACGAGCCACTTCGACTCGTTGAGGCTGAGGAGCGAGCCGTAGGCCGTGCCGAGGTCCCGGTAGACGACGGCGTACGTCGTCTCGATCATCGGGTAGACGGCGGCGGTCGCCGGCGCAACGCCCGTCACGTTGTCCCAGGCGTCCGCGATCGCGGCCGAGGAGTTCGCCTCGACCTTCGCGGCCGCGGCCACCTCAGGAGGGGTCGGGTCCACGTACGTGCCGCCCCCCGCCTCGACGGCCGCGCAAACGACGGCGGACGGTGCGGAGGGACAGACGTCGGTCGGCTCGAAGCCGATCGCCCCGGGGGTGGAGGCCACGATCGAGGTGACGTTCGAGGGGGAGGCCGCGTCGAGGCCGACCGGCCAGGAAACGTTCGGCCCGGATCCGACCGCGGTCCGGAACGAGGCGTTCCCTGCGGCGAGGTACGCCGAGAACACGGCGTCGGCCTCCGAGGGGCCGTCGAGATGGACGACCGAGACCGCCAACGACGAACGGAGCGCCGGGTTGCTCGACGTGAGCTCGGGGTCGGACCAGGTGTGGACGGTCCCCAAGTAGGCGCCGGCGAGGGCCGCGACGCTGAGGTTCAGCTCCGCAGGTAACCCCTGAGAGTTGACCAGGACCACGACCGGCGACACCAGGAGCGGGACATCGTACGTTTCGGTGACGAGGCCGCCGGGAGTCGATGCGTCCGGCACCTGGGGGCCGATGATGGCGTCCGTGCTCCGGGCCGACAGCGCCGTGAGCCCGGCCGTGAGAGGGACGGTGGTCACGGCGAGGCAACGTCCCGTTGCGGCGGAGAACGCCGAGGCCAGGGCCGGCCAGACTCCCGCCAGAGACGCGGTGGAGTTCGCCTCGGTCGCGACGTTGAGGGTGACCCCGCCCCCCGAGCACCCCGGGAGGTCCGCGAGCGGATCGGCGGCGGGCCGGCTCAGGGCCATCCAGTTCGTCGCGTAGCCGACGGAGAGCGACGCCGCGACAAGGACCGCGACCAGCGCCCCCGCGAGGCGGGGGTCGAGGCGGCCCGAGCTCGGCAGCTTGAGCCCTGCGGCTCGGGCGTCGCTGGCGAAGCGCGACGCCGCGTCCTCCTCAGGTGGAACCCCCGACATCCCCCGCCGTCGTCGCCGACCGGTGAGACGAATTGACGCGGGGTTCGTGGCTTAACCCTTTGGTTCGCGAACGTCAGGACGGACCGGGCGCGACGGCCAGCAGCTCGTGGACGGGGGTCCCGGATCCCCGGCGAGACGGCTCTCGGGAGCTCGGCGGAGCGCGCGCTCGCGGCCGGAACGACCGACCGGAGCGGCGGTTATACAGACTGCATCGTAGGTTTTCGACGTGTTCGACGTGTCCAAGATTCCGTTCGACACGTCAGCCGGCGTCGGCGCAGCGACCGAACCCCGCGTTATCTCAGAGCCTGGCGGCTCGATTTAAGTATGTGGAACGCTAATGGTCATGGTCGACTGTGTTCGACAACGCCCGGGAAGGGAAGGAGGACCGCGCAAGCGGGCCCGAGGCCTCCCGGCGAGACCGTGAGGACGCGCGCATCGCGCTACGGTGCACCCTCGCGGAGCTCCGACTGGTCGACTCGTTCGTCGGTACGGGCGAGTATGCGACCCGGTCCGAGCTCTTGAGGGCAGCGCTCCACGCGTTCCTGCGGTCGCGGGCGATGTCCAGCACGCCGGCCCCCCCGGTCGACGCGGACGGCCTCGTCGAGGTCGCGATCCGCCTGACGCCGGAGGAGTGCGCCGCGGCCGAGGAGTACGCTCGCCACGTGACGAACCGCGCTGAGCTGAGGGACGCGCTGGCCCTGATCTTCCGGTACGGAGAGAAGGCGCTGGACGTCCGCGATTACGCTCGGCGCGTTCGCGAGCAGAACCGAGAGGCTGCGGAGACCCGCACCCGCGTCGGAGAACTCTCCGAGAGCGGGCGCGATCTCGAGCGCAAGGGGGTCGTCGGGCGATAGGGGCGTCGGCGGCAGGGTCGGACGGGTCGGGGGTGGTTTGTGACGACCGAAGGGACGGGGCGATGGGAGGCCGAACGAACGGACCGGACGACAGGGGGGGCCCACGAGGCGGTGACGGAGCTCTATCCGTCGACGCTACGCCTCGGGCAGGAGCTCCGGGTCGTGTTCGTGGCGGTGGGAGGAGGAGCGGTCCGTATCGGTCGCCAGATCGCCCGGCAGCACCTCCGCCACGTCGAGACCGTCGCGATCAACTGTGACCCGAAGGTCCAGGGGTTCGATGAGTACGACCGCAGGGTCTACCTCGGCCCGGAGACCGGGGAGGAGATCGACACCGGTGGTTCGCCGGTCGTCGGCGGGGTCCTCGCGAGAGCGGCCGAGCCGTCCCTCCGGAGCGTCTTCCAGGGAGCCTCGTTCGTCGTCCTCGTCGGGAGCCTCGGCGGCGGCGCGGGGAGCGGCGCCCTTCCGCACCTTCTCGAGCTCGCCTCCCGCCATGCGGCGGTCGTGAGCGCTTTCGTCATCAAGCCGTTCCGGTGCGAGGGCGACCGCCGGGCCCTGGCCGAGAGGGCGATCGGCCGGCTCCGCCTGGTCGAGGCGTTCGCCGAGAAGCGCGAGCGCGGCTCCGCCACCCTCGAGATCCTCGACAACGAGAAGCTCATCCCCGCGTTCGGGGACCGGGCGTTCTCGGCGGTCGGGGATCACTGGGCCGACGTCGTCCGGGAGCACATGGAGCAGGCGATCCTCGCGCCGGCCGAGGCGCTGTTGGCGAGCCTGCCCGTCGCGCCCCTCGTCGACCCGGTCGCGCCCCCGCTCGTCGTTGCGGACGGTCTCGCCTTCCCGGCCGGGATCCCGGTCCCGGCGCCCCATGCCCCCGAGCTCCCGCCCCCTATGCCGGCCGTCTCGCACGGGGCGGAGGCCGAGCTGACGTTCGAGGTCGTGAGCGGCGCTCGGGTCCCCCCTGCGCCCTGACGATCCGGGGCGAGGGAAGCCCCCCTTCCCTCGCCTACCTCGGCGGGCTCACGCTTATGAGACCCACCGCCTCCGCGTCCGCGATGGACGGGAAGCTGGTCACGGGCGTCGGCCTTCTCGCCCTGCCCGCCGCGCTGCTCGGCGTGACGGTGGCCTGGTTCTCCTCGAACCCGGTCGCGGTCTTCACGCTCATCGCGGTCATGCTCGTCGGGGCGTTCTACCTGCTCACGTACCGCGAGGCGTTCGGCTGACACCGCCCCGGCCGCAGCTCCCGGCGCGGCGGGTCCGCGGTCCGAGGGTCGTCTTCGGCTGAAAGGGACGCGGCATGGCCGTTCCGCCGCTTGGCGTCTCCAGCACCGACCCCCGCGATGCCGCGGGTGTCGTCGTCTCGGGCTGCGCCGGCTAACCGTACATCCCCGGCTCGTTCGGCCCGGGGGTCTCCGCCTGGGCCTGCACCGGCCGGGTCTTCATCGCGGCGCGGAGCATCTTCTCGATCTCGGCCGCCTGCTTGCGCAGCGGGCCGGTGTCGATCTTCAGTTCGGGCAGGAGGCGGTCCAGGGTCTCGATGAGGACCGCGCCCGCACGGTGGTCGGGGAGTCCTTCCGCGGCCCGCGTGCTGACAAGGACCACCGCGACCGGCACCTTGCGTCCGATCCCCTGGACGAGCAGCGCGCCCGAGACCCCTCCGATGACGCCCTCCTCCAAGGCCCTGGCCTGCGTCCGTGCGAACGCGCTGAGGACGGCGGGGTCACGGCGCGAGAACGCCACCCAGACGTTCTCCGTCGCGTCCGCGGCGGAGGGCGCCTCCTCCGCCTCCCCCTCGAGCTCCGGGTGAGGGACGACCCCTTCGAGGCAGACGACCAGGCGGGCCGAGGTGCGCTCCGCGGCGTCGAGGATCGTCTTCGCGATCGGGGTGAGCTGGGAAGGCAGCGGGGGGAACTCGGAGAGGACGACCCCGAGGCCGGGCCGTCCGTACACGCGGATCGTCGGGTTGACCTCGCCGGCCTGGACGACCGCGATCGGGGCCAGCTCGGGCGACTCGAACCGGCCGACCCGGGGAAGCTTCAGCGAGCGGAGGATGTAGTGGCTCGCGACCGTGGTGGCGAGGCCCGCGCTCGGGAAGGACGAAACGATCACGGCACCGGCGCCCGGGGCCTGCCCCGAGGTCGCTTCGTCGCGCCAAACGAACTCCATAGCGCCCTCCGCGGGTCGAGCCGAGCGACGCTAATAGCGGTGCGGTTCGACCGCCCGTACGGAACGGGCGACGGCCGGTTCTCGGCAACCCCAAGTACTCTACCCGGCTCTTCGCCTCCGTGGGGCTCCCGCTCCGTGCGCTCGTCACGGCCCAGGAGCTCCCGTGGGATGCCCTGGCCGGTCGGACGCTCGCGGTCGACGGCTTCAACGCGGTCTACCAGTTCCTCGCGACGATCCGTCAGCGCGACGGCAGCTGTTCTCCGACGCCGAGGGCCGGGTCACGAGCCACCTGATGGGGACGTTCTACCGGACGACCTCGCTCCTCGAGCAGGGGGTCCTCCCAGTCTGGGTCTTCGACGGAAAGCCCCCGGAGCGCAAGGCCGGCACGATCCGACGGCGGATCGAGGCCAAGGAGAAGGCCGAGGACGCCTGGCAGCAGGCGCTCGCCGAGGGCGACCTCGAGACCGCCCGTCGCAAGGCGGCGCAGACGTCGCGGCTGACCGCCCCGATGGTCGAGGAGCTGCACGCGCTCCTCCGGGGCCTGGGCGTGCCGGTCGTCCAGGCCCCGGGGGAGGGCGAGGCGCAGGCCGCCGTCCTTGCGGCGCGCGGGGCGACGTGGGGAACCGCCTCCGAGGACTACGACAGCCTGCTGTTCGGGACCCCCCGGCTCGTCCGGGGCCTCGCGGCGCGGGCCCGTGGAGGCTCGGCGCCCGGCGCTCAGCTCATCGACCGTGCGGACCTCCTCGCGAGCCTCGGGATCGACGGAGACGAGCTGATCGCTCTCGGGATCGTCGTCGGGACCGACTTCAACGAGGGCGCCGCCGGCTACGGCCCCAAGAAGGCGCTCAAGCTCGTCCAAGAGCACCTCGGCTTCGAGCGCACGATGGGCAAGGCCGGCCTCGACCTCGAGGAGGCGCGAGCCGTCGCCGAGATCTTCCGGACGCCGAACGTGGCCGAGCCCGGCCCGCTGCCGTTCGGGCCGGTCGACGAGGTCGGCCTCCGACGCTTGCTCGTCGAGACCCACGGCTTCTCCGAAGCGCGGTTCCGCGGGGCGATCGCTCGCGCCCGCTCGCGTCCCCGGCCCGCCGCCTCGCCGGAAGAGGCCCGGGGGCATCAGACGCTCCTCGAAACGTTCGGGGGGGGATCCGGATGACACCGTTCGAATGCGTGCCGAACTTCTCGGAGGGCCGCGACGCGGCCAAGGTCGCGGCGATCGCGGACGCCGGCCGGTCGGTCGGCGGGGTGACGGTCCTGGACGTCGAGAGCAACCCCGACCATCACCGCAGCGTGATCACGCTCTACGGGGAGGCGGACCCGCTGCTCGAGGCGGTCTACCGGATGATGGAGGTCGCGACGCGCACGATCGACCTGACGCAGCATCACGGCGAGCATCCGAGGATGGGAGCGACCGACGTCGTCCCGTTCGTCCCGCTCGGCGCGTCGACGATGGCGGAGGCGGTCCGGCTCGCCGAGCGCCTGGGGGAGCGGGTCGCGCGCGAGCTCGGCGTCCCGGTCTACCTGTACGCGAGCGCGGCCCGTCGGCCCGAGCGCGCGGACCTCGCGAAGGTGCGGGAGGGCCAGTTCGAGGGGATCCGGGAGGCGATCACCTCCGACCCGACGCGGGCGCCGGACTTCGGCGCGCCCAAGCTCCACCCGACGGCGGGAGCCGTCGCGATCGGGGCCCGGCCCGTGCTGATCGCCTACAACGTCGTCCTCTCGACGGCGGACGTCGCGGTCGCGAAGGCGATCGCGAAGACCGTCCGCGCCCGCGACGGCGGTCTCCCGGAAGTGAAGGCCCTCGGTTTCGAGCTCGGGGAGCGCCAGCGCGCGCAGGTCTCGATGAACCTCACCGACTACCGCGTCACGTCGATCGCCCGTGCGTTCGAGGCGGTCCGCTCCGCGGCGGAGAAGCTCGGCGCCGGGGTCGAGGACTCGGAGGTCGTCGGCCTCGTCCCCGAGGACGCCCTGTTCGACGCGGCCGAGGTCGCGCTGCGCCTCCGGGCGTTCGACCGGGGGCTCGTCCTCGAGCGCAAGGTCCGCGCCGTGGAGGCGGCGCGCCCGGGCGGAGAGTCGATCGCCGCCTACGCCTCCCGCCTCGCGGCCCGCACGCCGACGCCGGGCGGGGGGAGCGCCGCGGGGGTCGTCGCCGCGTTCGCTTCGGCCCTCGGCCAGATGGTCCTCGCCTACTCGTTCGGCCCGAAGAAACCGGACGCCGAGCTGGCCGCCCTCCACGCGACGTTCGGCGAGGCCCGGGAGACGTTCCTGCGGCTCGCAGAGGACGACGCGCGGTCGTACGACACCGTCCGCGCCGCCCTGCGTCGCAAGAAGGAGGACCCGAGCGACCCCGCCGCGGCGGCCGCGGTCGTCGCGGCGCTCCGCGGGGCCGCCGCGGTCCCCCTGGAGACCGCGCGGCGCGCGCGACAGCTCGCGGGTGCGCTGTCCGCGGTGCGCGGCCGGACGAACGCCATGCTGACGAGCGACCTCGTCACGTCGCTCGCGCTGTTCCGGGCGGCGGCGGAAGGGGCGCTCGCGAACGTCGGGATCAACCTGGCCGACCTGAAGGCCGCGGGCGAGCCGGTCGGCGAGCTCG
>DASPQN010000065.1:0-8601 GCA_035624925.1 Thermoplasmata archaeon | reverse complement strand
GCCGGTCGTGCGCGAGCTCAAGGTCGTCGGCCGCGAGCTGTCCGTGGGCGAGAGGCCGAGCGGCGCCGAGACGTACCAGCATCGCGGCTTCGGCCGCCGGCTCCTGACGGAGGCCGAACGGCTCGCCCGGGACGCGGGGTTCCACCGGTTATACGTCACGAGCGCGGTCGGGAGCCGGGAGTACTACTACGCCCGGGGGTACGCCCGGGCCGGTCCCTACGTCGCGGGGCCGGTCGGCCCCCCACCGCGCTAGCCCTGCCCACCCGTTCGCTCCTCGACCGCTACCGCCCTCGGGCATCACCGGGGCGGCCCGGGCCAGGCCGCCCGCCCGCCGCGGTCGCTCGGCGTACGACCGCCGAAACCGCCCCCCCGAAGGAGAGACCCTCGCTCGCGCAACCGTTAAACCTGCCCCCCGCTCGGCGACCGAAGGTACCGTTTCGTGACGCGGAACGTCCAGGTCGAGCAGCTCAGGACGGTCCACATCGAGGACCAGCAGGTCGAACTGGTCGAGCGGAAGGGGCTGGGCCACCCCGACTCGATCGCCGACGGGATCTCCGAATCGGTGAGCCGGGCGCTCAGCCGGCTGTACCTCGACGAGTTCGGCCGGATCCTCCACCACAACACCGATGAGACCCAGGTCGTCGGAGGGGCCTCGGAGCCGAAGTTCGGCGGCGGCCGGGTGACGACCCCCGCCTACATCCTCCTCGTCGGGCGCGCGACCACCCAGGTCAACGGGGAGAAGCTGCCCTACCGCAACGCGGCGATCGAGGCGGCGCGCAAGTACGTCGCCTCGGTCTGCTCCCACGTGGACGTCGACCGCCAGATCGAGGTCGACTGCCGTATCGGCCAGGGGTCGGTCGACCTCCGCGGCGTGTTCGACCAGAAGGAGGTCCTCGCGAACGACACGTCGTTCGGCGTGGGCTTCGCTCCGCTCTCCGACACGGAGCGCCTCGTCCTCGAGAGCGAGAAGTTCCTCACGTTGAAGCTCAAGAAGAAGATCCCGGCCCTCGGCGAGGACGTCAAGGTGATGGGCTACCGCCAGGACGGGAAGATCCACCTGACGGTCGCCGTCGCGCTCGTCGACCGCGAGGTGAAGGACCCGACCGAGTACCGCTCGGTCTGCGACCAGGTCCGCGACCGGCTCGCCGACCTCGCCGCCAAGCTGACCCGGCGCGAGGTGACGATCGATGTCAACACCGCCGACGACCCGGAGCTCGGGCGCTACTACCTGACGGTGACCGGCTGCTCGATGGAGGCCGGGGACGACGGGTCGGTCGGTCGGGGCAACCGGGCCAACGGCCTCATCACGCCGTGCCGTCCGATGAGCCTCGAAGCGTCCGCGGGCAAGAACCCGGTCAACCACGTCGGTAAGATCTACAACATCCTGGGGAACCTGATCGCGGACGAGATCGTCCAAGAGACCGGCGGCGACGTGAAGGAGGTCCACGTACGGATCCTCTCCCAGATCGGCCGGCCGGTCGACCAACCCCAGGTGGCGAGCATCCAGGTGCTCCCCGCCGACGGCGTCCGCCTCGCGGCCGTCAAGGGCCGGGCCGAGGCGATCGCCCAGGCCGCCTTCGACGAGATCGACACGATCCCCCGACGCCTGTTGACCGGAAAGCTCACGGTCTTCTGAGCCCCACGCCGGCGGACGGAGCCGGCCGTGCGCGTCTACCTCGAGGCGTTCGGGTGCGCCCAGAACCGCGGCGAAGGTTCGGCGATCGCCCGCGAGCTCGTGGCCTACGGTCATCGCGTCGTCCCCGGGCCCGAGGGGGCCGACGCGGCCGTCCTCGTCACGTGCGGGGTGATCGGCCCGACGGAAAGCCGCATGGTCGTCCGCTGGCGCCGCCTCGCGGAGCTGTCGCCCCGGGTGATCGTCACCGGGTGCCTCGTCCCGCTGCGGACCGGGCTGTTCGGCGGTCCGGCGTCGGAGCGGACGACGTTCGTCCCGATCCGCGAGCAGGCCCACATCCCTCAGCTGCTCGGGGCCGCTCCGCCGACCCTCCCCCGCCGGGACGGGCAGGACGGCCCGGTCCCCGGACCGCTCGCCGAGGAGGTGGTAATCGCCCAGGGGTGCACGAGCGGCTGTGCCTACTGCTTTAGCCGCCTCGCCCGCGGGCGGCTCGAGAGCGTCCCCGCGGACGAGGTCCAACGCAGGGTCCGGGCCGCGGTCGCCCGTGGCGCGCTGGAAGTGCGCCTCACGGGGCTGGACACGGCTGCCTGGGGGGAGGACCGGCCCGGAGGGGGCGACCTCGCGGAGTTGGTCGGCCGCCTCGCCCGTGAGCTGGGGCCCGCACGACTGCGGGTCGGGATGATGAGCCCGCAGAGCCTCGCGCCGTTCGTCGAGCGCTACGCCGCGGCCCTGAACCTCCCTCAGGTGTTCCGGTTCGTCCATCTCCCGGTACAGAGCGGCTCGGACGCGGTGCTCGCCGGGATGCGCCGCGGCTACCCGGTCGAGGAGTTCCGCCGGCAGGTGCGGCGGCTCCGGGACCAGGTCCCGGACCTCCACCTCGCGACCGATGTCATCACCGGCTACCCCGGTGAGACGGAGGACGACGCGCGGGCGACCGAGGAGCTCCTCGCGGAGGTCGGTCCGGAGACCGTGAACGTCACCCGTTTCTCCGCCCGCCCCGGCACGCCCGCCGCCCGGCTCCCCCCGCTCGGCCCGCGGATCGCGCGACGCCGGTCCCGGGCGCTCGCCACCCTCCGGCGCCGCATCGCCCGCGAGCGCCTCGAGCGCTGGATCGGCGAGCGTCGACCGGGCCGGGTGATGGAGTACGGCCCCGGTGGGAGCGCCGTCGCCCGACTGGACAACTATCTACCGGTCGTGCTCTCGAGCCGGCCGCCCCTCGGCGCGGAGGTCGAGCTGCGCATCGACGGCGCCCGGTCGACGTACCTCCTTGGGGCAGCGACCGCGGTGCCGCCCCGGGGTGGCCTCTAAATAGCTTGGCCCGCCCTAACTTCGGCTCGGGACCGCGCCCCGGACGCCGGCGCGGCACGGTGCCGTGACCGACATCGAACCGTACCTGCTGCTGGCGATCGGGGTCATCGCCGTCGCCGCGGTCATGCTCGCGGTGTTCCATCTCCTGCGCAGCTACCGCCAGCGGCGGCTCAACGCCCTCCGGGGCGGAGCCGCGAACCCGACGTTCGCGGCCGACCGCGCCTACAATCGCCTCGCCCTCGCCCGTCGTGAGGCCGACCTCCTCGAGGCCCAAGGGACGGACGTGGACCGCGCCCGGCAGCTGATCGACCTCGCCAACCGCTCGCTCACCGCGCGCGACGCCGACCGGGCGTACGAACTGGCCCAGGCGGCCCACGAGACGCTGGTCCAGGCGCGCCGGGACCCGTTGCGGAGCCGGGCCGCTGCCGCGGACGGCGCTGGCGCCCCGAGCCCCACCCCCACGCCGCCGGTGGTGCCCAGCGCCGCCCCCACGACCGCGGCGACCCCGGCCGTGGCCAAGAACCGGGCGGAGGCCCAGTTCCAGCTGCGGCTGTTCGAGCAGGACCTCGTGACGGCGGGCAAGGACGCGCCCGGAGCCCAGCCGAGCGCCCCAGCGCGCGAGATGTACGTCCAGGCCCACGCGGCGTTCGACCGTGCCGACTACGCTGAAGCGTTCCGGCTCTCCCTGCGCGGTCGGCGCCGCGTCGGAGGGCACGTCGAGTCGCTCGGTCCGCCGACCCCGAGCCCATCGGCGGGCGATGGCCGGGTGAGCGCCGCCAACCCTGCCACCGCGGCGGAGGAGGTCGCGGCCCAGGACCGCTGCCCGTCCTGCGGGCACCCGACGGTCGCCGGGGACACCTACTGCCGGGGTTGTGGAGCCGTGAGGGCGTCGGCGACGTGCGCTGCCTGCGGCGCGCCTCGCGCACCCAACGACCAGTTCTGCGGTCGTTGCGGCCAGCGATACCGCTGACGCGCGAAGGCGCGCTCAGCTCGCGGGCGCGAGCCAGTCGTCGAGCCGCCGCTGGGTCCGGGCGTCGTGCAGCACGGCGCTCGCGCGGAGCCATCGGTCGAGCGGGATGGCGAACGCGCGTCCGACCCGCGCCAGGAGCTCGTCGAGGCCGGCGAGCCGTTCCGGCGGACGGCGGAGCGCCTCGCGGACGTGCTCGCGGACGTTCCAGACGCCGAGGGGCAGGATCTCGCCGGGGTGGACCTCGCGGAGGACGACGACCCCCGCCTGGCGGTGGAGCCGAACGAGCGCCTCCGCGGTGGCGAGCCGGGCGGCGTAGTAGCAACCGCCGATCGACGCGTACGTTGTCCGGCCCTGGTAGCTCTCGTGGTCGCCCATCATCACAACCCGATCCGGAGACGGGTTCCAGACCGTGTTCGGGTACCACGTCTCGATCGATTCGTACCGGTAGGTGCCGGGGAGGAACGCGATCAGCCAGCGGTTGTCGAGGGCCGTCAGCGAGTAGAGCAGGATCTCCCCGAGCTCCGGGAGGTCACGGACCGTCTCGAGCAGCTGCTTCGAGACGAGGTCGTCCACCGCGGTGATGCTCCACCGGGTGGGCACAAGGCGCCGCCGGCCCAGACGCCCGAGCGTACCGACGCTGAACGCCCGCTGGATGCGGCTCACCCGCACGCCCCGGTCGTACAGCTCCTCCACGGCGACGCGGGCGCTCGCATGGACGTCCGAGCTCAGGCGGTCGAGGTCGGGGTCGACCTTCCGCACGTCCAGCTGCACTCTCTCGAGCGGCGCGGAGGGGCCGAACGGCGGGCTCGACTCCGAGAGCGCGAGGTGCCCCCGGGGGGGCCGGCGGAACTCGGCCTCGCTCTCGACCGACTCGACCGCGAGGCCGAGGAGCTGGAACCGCTCGAGGAGGCCTTCGGGGCGCGCGGCGTCGGTGACGTGGTACCGGGTCGTCCCCCGCACGAGACCGGTGCGGAACCCGACGACCTCCTCGACCGAGCGGCCGACCCACTCCTCTGGCGTGTCGAGCAGCTCGGTCGACCCGTGCATCGGGGAAAGGAGCGGGCCGAGCGCGACCTTCGGGTAGCCGAACCGGCCCACGAAGACCCCCGGCGGGGTGCTGCCGTCGAGCGTCGTGCCCGAGACCATGGGGAGGGTCCGCTCGAAGGCGCGGTACTTGAGCAGGATCGGGCAGACCGGCTTGCCGCAGAGGAGCTGGGCGGACCGGCACCTCAGGCAGAGCGTCGGGTCCTCGCGGAGGCCCGGGATCGTCCACGTGAGCGACTCGACGGGGGCCAGACCCGGTATCGGCGTTGTGTACGAGGGAGCCGCCATCGCCATCCGGCCGTAGCGTCCCGACGCTATCTAACCGCCTGCGGGGAGGTCGTGGAACACCACCCCCGCGCTCGGCGCCGCTCACCCTCAAATAGAGCCCCCCTGTGGCGGTCGGCGCGCTGGGACTGTGGGGTAGCTTGGTCCATCCTTCGGGGTTCGGGACTCCGAGACGCCAGTTCAAATCTGGCCAGTCCCACTCGCCTGGCCCGCTCTGGCGGATGCCCGACGGCCGAGGCGGCTTTACCTTAGGACCGCCCCGGGAGCGGCAGGACCGTTCGGCGTCGTCCGGGCCGACCCCCCCGGCGGAGCGTACCTGCACCCGTTTGCGGGCCGGTCGCGGCACGGGGGAAGAGCCGTCACCCTAGGTCGGCCCGGCCGAGAGCTCGCGTACCAGGGCCGATAGCGCCGGGGGGAGCTTGCTTAGTTCCTTGGCGCTCGGCAGGGTCCGGGCGAGCTGGGTGAAGCTCTCGAGGTTCCCGACCCGTTTCGCGAGGACGGCGCGGCGAAGCCGGCACTCCCACAATGTCGGCGACTCCCCGCCGGGCTCCGCCTCGCAGGCGGCCGTCTCGTAGTGCCGGTCCGCCTCGAGCGAACGGTCCTGGGCCTCGGCGACGCGGCCTTGGAGCAGGGAGAACGAGACGCGGGCCCACGGCTCTTCGAGCGTCGGCATCCACGGCGCGAGCATCTTGAGGAGCTCGTCGGCCCGGCCGACGTCGCCCCGATCCAGGCGGACCGTCGCCTCCTGGAGGGTCGCCGAGGCGACCAGGAGCGGGGCGTGGGCGAGCTCGGCCGCCTGCCGGGAGCTGCCGAGGTCCTTCAACGCCCCCTCGGAGTCGTGGAGCTCGAGCTTCGTCAGGCTCCGGTTCAGGTAGCCGGCGGCGAGCCCGGCGAAGTTGCCGGTCCGGGTGTGGTGGGCGAGCGCCGCGTCGACCATCTCCCAGCCCTCCGGGTCCCGGGGGTTGACCGCGAGGAGCACGGCGGAGAGGTTCTTCTGGGCGTAGGCGACCTCGCGGGGGTCCCCGAGCGTCTGCGCGAGGGACAGCATCGACCGGAACGGGCCGACCGCCTCCCGGTTCTGGTCGGACATCATGAAGGCGACGCCGACGACCTGGTAGAGCATCATGCGGGCGCGCACGTCGTGGATCTGGTCGAGGGCCGCGGACGCTTCGCGGACGACCTCGAGGGCCTCCTGAGGCCGGGCGAGCGAGCTCATCGTTCGGGCGAGGTAGAAGAGCGTCCGCGCGCGGAACGGCCACTGCGCCGGGGTCGCCTCGATGAGCGCGAGGGCGGCCCGGAGGGCCTCCAGACCCTCGTGCAACCGGCCCAGGTCGTAGAGGGCCCGGCCCTTCTCGACCAGGGCCTCCGCCTCAAGGGCGGGGCGAGGCGACGCCAGCTGGCGGGCCGCGTCCAACGCGCGTTGGGCGTACAGCAGCCCCCCTTCCGGCGCGAAGCTGTCGGAGGCGAACCGGGCCGCCTTCAGGCTCGCCTGCGCCGCGGGCTCCCATCGCTCGGCCCTGCGCCACTGCTCCGCCAGGTCGAAGACCAGCTCGTTCGTCCCGGCGGAGGACGCCTCCAACGCCTCGGCGGCCGCCTGGTGGAGCTCGCGCAGCCGCGGCGTGGGGACCCGGGCCGCGATCTCGGCCGGAAGCGCGGTGAGGCGGAAGCAGTACTGACCCGGTTCCACCTCGAGGAAGAACCCTTCGCGCATCAAGGTCTCGAGGTCCTCCCGGACGGCCGGCTCGCCACGTCCGGCGAGCCGGACCGCCATCTCCACGGAGGTGCCTACGCCGACGACAGCGAGCCGCTCGACCAGGTCACGGGCGGTCGCGGGCAGGCCGTCGACCTTGCTGAGCTCCAGGCCGACCGCATCCGGCCCTTCGGCGGACCGCTGGGCGAGGGGGAAGCGGAGGACGTGCGGGTCGCTCGCGAGCTGCTCGACGTTGAGCAGGAGCCCGTGGCTCTCGTTCAGGACCGAGTCGACGACGCTGTCCGGGAAGACCTGGGACGGGTTCCTCCAGCCGAGAACCTCGAGGACGCCGGCCCGGCCCAGACGCGGGAGCTCGACGCTCCGCGCCCGGGGGAGGTTGAGGAGCGGGGCGAGCGCCGCCGGTAGCGTCCCGTCCTCCGGCGTGTCGATGTTGAGCCAGAGCAAGAGCGGGTTCTCGTCGAGGCAGGCCCCCAGGTACTTGATCACGGAGAGCGAATGCGGGTCGAGGTACTGGGCCCCTTCGACGATCCAGACGATGTGCCGACGGGCCGCGGCGTCCAGGATCATCCATCCGACCTCGTGCAGGAACCGGCTCCGCTCGCCCCACGCCTCGACCCCGCGCTTGTAGAACTCCAGGTCCGCGACCAGGCGGTCGTACTCCGACGACGCCGGGCCGGAGGCCCTCCCTGCCGCGACGGCCCTCCCGTTCCTCGCGTCGGGAGCGTCCGCGGTCAGGGCCCTCAGGAACGGTGCGAGCACCAGGCTGCCGGAGTCCATGCCGGGCGCGATCTCCTCGAGCTTCGCGGCCCAGCGGGCGAGCGACAGGACCGCCTTGTACGGAAGTTCCGCGTCCCGCGCCTCCAGGTACGTGTGACGGGTCCGGCGGGCCGAGACGTTGGCCTCGGCGAGCGCCTTGTTGATGAGACGGGCCTTTCCGACCCCCGGCGAGCCGTGGACGAGGACCAGCGAGCCCCGGAAGTGTCGCGACTCCTCCAGCGACTGGACCAACGACTGGATCGCCGGGTCCCAGTCGGTGGGGATGTACGAGGCGGAACGGGCCCCCGCAGCCATCGTGCCGTGGATGAATACGTATGTCTACGTACTTAGTCTCAAGGCCAGCCCCGGGACCCCTGCAGCGACCCACGACGGCGGGCTCGAGACGGGTCGTCGGACCAGGACCCCGCCCCCGGGGGTCGGTCGAGCGGGCGGCGGTCGGCCCGCGTACGGGGTCAGCGAAGCTTCTCGAGCAGGCCCCGGACGGCGGGGCCCCCCTTGTGCAGGATCGGTCCGCCGTGGTAGGTCAAGAGGGAGTCGACCGAAAGCTGGCCCATCCTCCGGGCGGAGATCAGGGCCGTCGGCGTGTGGTGGGTGAAGTCCGGAGGCGTGAGGACGACCTGCTCGCCGTCCCCAAAGAACAGGTCGCCGGAGAACAGGAGCTTGCGCTCCGCCTGGTAGTACGACGTATGGCCCGGGGTGTGGCCGGGCGTGTGGTACGCGATGAGGCCCCCGGCGGCATCGACGCTGTCGCCGTCCTTGAGCGTCTCGTCGACGGAGAACGGCTCGGCGGGAGGGCTCCCCGGGCCGTCGTACTTCGGGTTGAGCCCGATGTAGGCCGCCTCGATCCAGTGGGCGAACACCCGGGCGCGGGTC
>DASPQN010000064.1:0-6236 GCA_035624925.1 Thermoplasmata archaeon | reverse complement strand
GGAGGGTTGGGAAGGCGCCCCGCACGCCCGGGACGCGGTACCGTCCCCTACGGCGATCTGAGGGAGCCTTCCCTGGGTGGTTGCATTCCTACGACCGCGGCCGGGCTACTTGAACCCCGGACGGGGGGCGCGTGGAACACTCTCGCCGAGGAGGGGTTTCGGAGCGGGTCGGGGCTCGGACCTACGCCTTGGCGCGGTGGTCCGCCTCTCCGACGACGAGCCGGGGAAGCTCGCCCTCGATCACCGGAGCTCTCCTCGCCGCGGCTCCGGCGCGCATCGCGGCCTGCCGTCGCGGGAGGAGCCAGCGCGTGCCCCAGAGGCGCAGCTCTCGGGCGGCCGGGGCGAGGCCGAGCCCCATCTCGGTGAGCGAGTAGACGACCGAGAACGGTCGGGTGCTGACGACGGTCCGCTGGACCACGCCTTGACCCTCGAGGAACTTGAGGGTCGCGCTCAGCGTCTTAGCGTTCAGCCGAACGTTCGACTTCAGGATCTCGCTGAACCGCTGGGGTCCCTCGAGGAGACGGTGGACGATCGCCAGGCGCCATTCGGTCCCGATCACCCCAACGGCGGCCAGGACGGGACAGATGCCATGCTCGCCCTCCCGGTCGCAGTCGTCCACCGCCTTACCGGTAGCCCCGGCAGCGCGATGTCCATGGTCGACGTGCACGGTGCCTGCCTCGTCGACCACGAAACATGAGGCGGATTTATAGTTACTGGCCTATAGCAACTAACGAAGTGTAACTACTCTCCGGGGCCGGCCGTCCCGGATCGGAACCGAGGGTCGCAGCGTACGTTTTCTCCGCCACGTCCCGTCCCACGCCATGTCCGCCCGCCGGCGCCACGTCGAACTCTCCGTGGAGCGCCCCCTGGGCGCCCGCGGACCCGCCGACGCGACCGCCCGCCTGAGCGCGACGTTCGAGCCCTCCACTGACGGTGAAGGGCCGTCGACCGCCGAGCTCTCCCGGGCGCTGGACGAGCTCGTACGCGACCTCGACGGCCTCCTCGGCCCGTCGATCGCGGTCGCACCGGCCGTACGGTCCGACCGCAGCCTCGAGGAGCTGTTCCAGACGTACCGGCCCCGCCAGCGCGAGCTGGTCGACCTCCTTCTCGCCGACGGGGAGATCACGTCCGGAGAGCACGCGAGCCTCCTTGCGAGCCTAGGTACGCGCCCGTCGCCTGCGGAGTCGACGCCGCCCCCGCCCGGTCCCGACGTGACGGGCGTGGGGGAGACGCCGATCGCCGCGGTGCCGATCGCCGCCGAGCCGAAGTTGCCCCCGGCGCGGCCGGTTCCCGAGCTCTTGAGGACGTTCCAGATCGCCTCCCTCCGGCAGGCGGGAGCGGTACGCGCGCGACGCCAGATCTCGTTCGCCGAGTACATGGCGCTGAAACGGCATTTCGAGGCGGCCGGTCCTGCTGAGGGGTCGAAGGGGCCCGCGCGGCCCGGACCGTCCGGCTAGCGCGGCGCTCGACCGGCGGACGGCGCCGGGACGAGGGCCGCCACCAAGAGGCCGACGTCCGTGATGCCCGCGGGCATCCGGATCGGCCGCACGGCCTCCCTCGCGGCGCGGCCGGTCGGCTCGGCCGAGGCTCCGACGACCCCGCCGGCGAAATCTGGCGGCGAGCCGGTCGGCCCCGACGTCCGGAACAGCCCGACGCTCATCTCCCTGCGGCGGAGCGCCGGCCCGGCCCGCGCGAGGAACTCCTCGCACGCCGGGAGCTCGGGGACCCCCTCGGGCAGGTCGAGCGTCGCCGTCGCGAAGACGACGATCCCCTTCGACCGCGTCCCTTCGCCGAGGCGCTCGGCGGTGACGACCTTCTCCACGCTCCCGACGAACCGCTCGACGGCCGTCGGGGCCCGCTCGTTCAGCCCGAGCGTCCCCACGCGGCCGGACCAGCCTTTGTCGAAGGCCGCATCGCCCGCCGAGCGGAGCCCGTCCGCAGGGGAGGCGACGACGACCGGCCGGCGCGCGAGAGCGAGGGGCGCCGGGACGGCCGCCGAGAGCGGGCCGACCGCGGTGGCCGGGAGCGTGCTCAGGAGACCCGTTCCCTCGAGCGCCGCCCGCGCTCGGGCGCGCTCCGCGGCCGTCACCGGGAAGGTGGGACCTCCGCCGACCGTGACCGGGCCGTCCCCCCGGTCGACGAGGAGGCACTGGATGTCCGCGGCGACGCCCGCCGGAAGGAGGCGGCCGCCGACGCCGCCGCTCCCGAGGACGCGCGCGACGCCGGCGACGTCCGTCGCGCTCGCGCCCCGCTCGTGCATCTCGCGCAGGAGCATCGCGAACGCGTTCCGGTCGAGCCCCGGCGGCGGGAGGAGGAGGGCCCGGAGCGCTCCCGGTGAGACGAGGAGGAGGAACAGGTCCGACGCCCGAAGGCCGGCGACGATCTCTCGCGTCGCCTCGACGACCTGAGGGGCACCCGCGTCCCCGCCCCAGCCGTCCCCGACCTTCTCCGACCGGAACGGGACCGCCGCCGGCGGGTCCTCCGGGCCCGCGACGAACCCCTGGGTCACGCGGTCCCCGAAGACGTGGAGGACGGCGAGGGCCATCGAGATCGCCGCGTGCCCGAGCGCGACGAACGCGACCTCCCGGTACCGGCCGTCCGGCACGAAGCGGTTGCCGACGCGCAGTACGCCCGCCTCGCGCCGGACCGCCGAGCGGACCGCGCGGTAGGCGTCCGCCCCCTCGACCGCGCCCCGGTAGATCGCGGCGAGCAGAGGGTCATCGCCCCGCGGCGCCGGCTCGCCCTGCGGGAACGGGTCCCACGGGAACCGGCCGATCATGCCGGCGGGACCGGGAGCCCGGGTCAAGACGGTGGCGATGCCGAGCGTCGGGCCGGCGACCTAGGTCCACCGGCCCACGCGTCCGCCGATCCGGTCCCTGTGGGGCAGCTGGGGAACGCCGTGCCCGGGACGGTGGAGCGGCCCTCGGCCCGGCGGCCCCCGCCCCTACCCGGGGCCATGCGGCGAAGCGAGGAACGGTCGACGCCAGTCGTGCGGCAGCACCGCGGTCTCCTTGATGTTGCGGGGCGTGACCCACCGCAGCAGGTTGAGGAGGGAGCCCGCCTTGTCGTTGGTCCCCGACCGCCGGGCGCCCCCGAACGGCTGCCGCGCGACGATCGCCCCGGTCGGCTTGTCGTTGACGTAGAAGTTGCCGGCGCTCCAGCGGAGCGCCTCGGTCGCCTTCGCGACGGCGCTCACGTCCTGGGCGAAGATCGCTCCGGTGAGCGCATACGGCGACGTGGCGTCGCAGAGCCTCAGGGTCTCCTCGAACCGCGCGTCCGGGTAGACGTAGACCGTCAGCACCGGGCCGAAGATCTCCTCGGACATCAGCTTCCCCTGCGGCTCCCGGCTCCGGATGACCGTCGGGCGGACGAACCAGCCCTGGGAGCGGTCGGTCTCGCCCCCGACCACGATGGAGTACTGCTCGGGGTGCTGCTTCGCGTAGGCGAGGTACGCTTCGATGTTCGTGAACGCCGGCTCGTCGATGATCGCACCCATCAGGCTCCCGAGGTCGTCGACCCGTCCCATCGGGACCTTCGGGACCTCCTCCCGGAGCATCCGCTCGACCTCGGGCCATCGGCTCTCGGGGATGTACGCCCGCGAGCACGCGGAGCACTTCTGGCCCTGGTACTCGAACGCCCCCCGCAGGAGGTTGACGACGGTGCCCCGAACGTCGGCGGACGGGTGCATGAAGATGAAGTCCTTGCCGCCCGTCTCGCCGACCACGCGGGGGAAGTTGCGGTACTTCTCGAGGTTCTCGCCGATCCGCCTCCAGATCTGGACGAGCGTGCTGTAGCTGCCGGTGAAGTGGACCCCGGCGAGGTCGGGGTGGTCGAGCAGCACGGGGGCCGCCTTGCTCGGGAACGGCACGAAGTTGATGACCCCCGGCGGGAGGCCGGCCTCGACGAGGACCTGGTAGATCAGGTAGTTCGAGAGCGCGACCGCGCGGGCGGGCTTCCAGAGCGCGACGTTGCCGAGCATCGCCGGCGCGCTCGGGAGGTTGCCGGCGATCGAGTAGAAGTTGAACGGGGGGATGGCGAGGACGAACCCCTCGAGCGGCCGCCAGTCGAACCGGTTGGTCTCCCCCGGGTACTGGAACGGCTGCATCTCGTAGATCTGCCGGGCGAAGTAGCCGTTGAAGTTCCAGAAGTCGACCAGCTCGGCGAGGTCGATCTCGGCCTCGTACGGGTTCTTCGAGTGGTTGAGCATGATCGCGGCGATGTGGCGCGTGCGCCGCGGCCCGGAGAGCAGCGTCGCGGCCCGCCAGAAGACCGCGACCCGGTCGTACCACGGCATCGCCGCCCACGCGGCGTGGGCGGCGAGCGCGCTCGCGACCGCCTCCCGGAGCTCTCGCTCCCCCGCGAGGTGCACGCGCCCGAGGATCGTCCTGTGATCGTCCGGGGCCGGCACCTCGGCGACCTCGGCCGTGCGGACCTCCTTGCCCCCGATGACGACGGGGATCTCTACTGGCGCCTTGCGCATCGCCGCCAGTTCGTCGAGCAGCGCCTGGCGCTCGGGCGAGCCGGGAAGATACGATCGGATCGTGTTGACGTCGTTGACCGGACGCTCGACGTTCCAGTTCATAGCGCCCGGTATCGGCGCGACGGGCCTATGGTTTTCGTGAACTTCCGTTGATGCGGGGTTAATACCGACGCGCCTCGCTCGTTTCGGTCGACATGGCCGCGGACGCCCAAGCCCGGGTCGACCGACATCCGGTCCTCGACGTGCCCACCGACCCCGAGATGGTGGGCTTCTCGTTCGACGGACGGCCCTTGCTCGGACGGAAGTCGGAGATGCTCTCCTCCGCGCTCCTCGCGAACCGGTTCCCGGTCCTTGGCCGTCACCGCCGTGACGGCTCGCCGCAAGGGATCTTCTGCGCGAACGGCCAGTGCTCGCAGTGCCTGATCCTCGTCGACGGCGTCGCGGTGAAGGCGTGCCTGACCCCCGTTCGGGAGGGGATGGTCGTGCGGTCGCTCTCCGGCGACCCCGAGCTGCCGGCGGACGATGCGCCCGTGCCCCGGGCTGACCCGCCCCCGCAGCTCGAGACGGACGTGCTGATTGTCGGCGGTGGACCCGCGGGCCTGACCGCCGCCGTCGAGCTGGCCGACCATGGCGCGACCGTCCTCCTCTGCGACGACAAGCCGACGCTCGGCGGCAAGCTCGCGCTCCAGACGCACAACTTCTTCGGCTCGGCCCGCGACTGCTACGCGGGGACCCGGGGCCGCGAGATCGGGGAGCACCTCGAGCAGGAGGTCCGCCGGCGCCCGGCCGTCACCGTCTGGACCGATTCCCCCGTGGTCGGCGTGTTCGACGACGGCTGGGTCGGCGTCGTGCACCAGGGGACGTACGCGCTCGTCCGGCCCAAGGCCCTCCTGGTCGCGACCGGGGCCCGGGAGAAGTCCCTCGCGTTCCCCGGCTCGGACCTCCCGGGGGTCTACGGCGCCGGAGCGTTCCAGACGCTGGTCAACCGCGACCTCGTCAAACCGTCGCGCCGGCTGCTCGTCGTCGGCGGAGGGAACGTCGGCCTGATCGTCGCCTACCAAGCGCTGCAGGCCGGCATCGACGTCGTCGCGCTCGTCGAGCTCCTCCCCGAGTGCGGGGGCTACAAGGTCCATCGGGACAAGATCCTCCGTCTCGGCGTGCCGGTGCTCACGTCGACCACGGTCGTCCGGGCCGAGGGCACGGAGCAGGTCGAGCGGGTCCGCATCGCCCGCGTGGACGAGCGGTTCCGGCCGATCCCGTCCACGGAGCGGGAGTTCGACGTCGACACCGTCCTGCTCGCGGTCGGGCTCTCGTCCGTGAACGAGCTCTACGGGGAGGCGCAGCGGATCGGGATGCGGGTCTACGCCGCGGGGGACGCGAACGAGATCGCGGAGGCTTCGGTGGCGATGTTCTCGGGACGGATCGTCGGGCGCGAGATCCTCCGGGACCTGGGCCATGCGGTCGAGGTACCCGAGGCATGGCGGGCCCGCCGGGAAGAGCTCGGCCGCCGACCCGGCCCGGCCGTGGGGATGTACCCCCTCCCCGGCCAGGTAGGGGTCTACCCTATCCTGCGGTGCGAGCAGGAGATCCCCTGCAACCCGTGCACCGAGGTCTGCCCCAAGGGGAGCATCATGATCCCCGAGGGGACGATCGTCGGTCGCCCGAAGCTGGTCGGCGAATGCGTCGGGTGCCTCAAGTGTCTCGCGGTCTGCCCCGGCCTCGCCATCACCCTGGTCGACCGTCGGCTCGACCCGAC
>DASPQN010000063.1:0-5042 GCA_035624925.1 Thermoplasmata archaeon | reverse complement strand
GTCGCGCAGAAGATCGCGCTCGCCTCCTCCAGCGCCTCCCGTTGCAGGCGGCGAACGCTCCGCCGCTCCCCCCAGCCGAGGAGCTTGGAGCGGACCCCCGCGGCGCCAGGGCGGGCGGGGGCGGTCGGGTCGTCCGCGAACGCCCGCAGGAACGAGATCACCGGGCGCCGGCCGTGCCGGAACCCGAGCGCGCCGAGGCCGGCGGGGTCCCGGACGATCGCCTCGGCGGTCGGGCGCAGCCGGTGGGCGGCCTCGCGCGCGAGCTCGGCGTCCCCGAGGAACGAGCCGACGTGCGCGGTCACCGGGGAGAACGGGGCGACCGTGACCGTCGCGGACGGCGCCGGGGTTCCCTCGGGTCCGGGGAAGGCGACCTGGACCGCGTGGCCTCGCGCCGCGAGGCCGGCGGCGAGCGCCCAGGCCGGGGCTGCCGGGTCGTAGAGGTCGGACGACGGCGGGCCGGCCGCCACGACATCGATCGTCCGCCGGCCCATCGGTTCGGTCAGCCGCGGTCCTGCGAAAACGGTTCTGTCGGAGGCGCTAGTCGGCCGGGCAGAGCGTGGAGGCGAACGACCGGCCGCCGAGCGACGTCGACGGGGCGACCCCCATCGTCTCGAGGATCGTCGGGGCGAGGTCGAGGAGGCCCCGGGACCCGAGGGTCGAGCCCGGGACGACCCCGTCGCCCGCGCCGAGGAAGATCCCGTCCATCCGGTGCGTCCCGCACCCGTAGAAGTACGACGGCCGGTCGCGGATGAGCGGGTCGGGGTAGGCGAAGTCCATCCGAGGCTCGGTCTCCATCCCGTCGATGCGGATCAGCAGCGCGGGCGCCTTCGCGAGGTTGCGCCCGCGGCAGATCTCCTCCGGCCGGAACACCTCGATCTTCGCTTCGGGGAACGTCTCCAGGCGCCGGCGGATCTCCGCCAGGACGGCCGCCCGCCGGGCGGGGGTGAGGTCAGGGTTGAACGGGTTGAGGTAGATCCCCTCCGGGACCGGGTAGGAGAACGCCACGGTCCGCCGCCAGTCGATCTGCCGGACCGACTGCTCGAACGACGGCCCCTCGATCCAGCGCGCGAGGTCGGCGTGGCGTCCGTCCCGGAGCCAGTCGGCGAACCGGCGGCTGACGCGGACCCCGAGCGGGAGGCGCTGCGCGGCGAGCGCGAGCCGCGCGACCGCGTTGCGCACCGTGAGCGAGCGCCGCCGGTCGCGGAAGACGAGGAGGTGCTCCTGCTCCAGCCAGCGGTTCGTCAGGAAGTCCGATCGGACCGCCCCGTGCCCGTGGTCGGAGATGACGAGGGTGAGCGCGGGCCCACCGGTCGAGCGGAACGCCCGGTCGACCTGCCCGCACGCGGCATCGACCGTCCTCCAGAACCTCAACAGGTCCTCGGGGACCTCCGCGACCGGGCGGGCGAGCTCGTCCCAGAGCTGGTGCTCGATGCGGTCGGTCTCGCGGAACAGCGCGAACAGGAACCCCGGAGCGTGACGTTCGGCGAGCCCGGCGGCGGCGCGGGCGCGACGCCGGACGGCCTCGGTCGCCTGGGCGACCCAGGCGTCGCGGTCCGCCTCCCGGAACGCCGGGAGCTCGCCGGGGTACCGGTCGCCCAGGTTCGCCTCGACCTCGGCGCGGAGCTCGCTCGGGTACGTCGCCGCCCCTTCCGAGAGCATCCCGGGCAGGACGAAGCCGTGGAGCGGGTAGCCGGACAGGACGGGGAAGTTGACGACCCCGACCTTGACCCCGCGGCGCGAGAGGCGGTCCCAGAACGCCTCGACCGGGCGGAACGAGCGGACCAGGTTCGAGCGGCACGGGTCGTCGGACGGCTCGGCGAAGCCGAAGACGCCGAGCTCGCCCGGGTCCCGGCCGGTGGCGAACGAGTACCACGCCGGGATCGTCTTCGCCGGGTAGACGGACCGGAGCGGGGCCCGGACCCCCTTCGCGGCGAGCGAGCGGAGGAACGGCAGCTCGCCCGCCTCCATCAGCGGGTCGAGCAGGTCGAACGTCCCGCCATCGAGGCCGAGGACGAGGACCCTACGGGACGGACCGCTCATCGCCCGGTCGAGAACGCTCCCGACACACGCACGCGGTCGCGGCGTATAAGAGACTTCGTCCAGCGGCGCGACCGCGCCGTCATAGAACGCGGACGGCCTCGAGGTTGAACGGCACGCGGGCCTCGACGCCGAACCGCTTGTGCAGGCTCGAGCCCAGGTCGACCGCCTTCGACTCCTCGCCGTGGTTCAACAGGATCCGCTGCGGCCGGGGGTCGAGGGAGGCGACGAAGTTCATCAGCTGCGTCCGGTCCGAGTGGCCCGAGAACCCCTCGATCGTGGCGATCTCGAGCTTCACCGGGACGGACGCCTGGCGGGGACCGTCCAGGAACGTCGCCTCCGGCAGGCCCCGCTGGAGCCTCCGGCCGAACGTCCCCTCGGCCTGGTAGCCGACGAACAGGAGCCCGTTCTTCTCGTCGGGGGCCCACGCCCGGAAGTACTCCATGACCGGCCCGCCGCTCATCATCCCCGACGTCGCGAGGATGATGCACGGCTCCTTGGAGTCGAGGATCCCCATGCGCATCTGGCCGGAGTCGACGCGCCGGAAGATGTCGGCGAGGAACGGGTTGTCCCCCTGCTGGAAGATCTGCGTCCGGAGCTGGCTGTTGAGGAACTCGGGGTAGGCCGTGTGGATCGCCGTCGCCTCGAAGATCATCCCGTCCAGGTAGACCGGCACGCGCGGGATCCTGCCGGCCCGCATCCGCTCCTCGAGGACGAGCATCACCTCCTGCGAACGGCCGACGGCGAACACCGGGACGATCAGCTTGCCCCCCCGGGAGAGGACGTTCGTGGCGAGGGAGGCGAACTCCTCGGTCGCCTCCTGGCGGCTCGGCTGCAGGTCGCGGAACCCGCCGTACGTCGATTCGAGCACGAGCGTCTCGAGGCGGGGGAAGCGGTTCGTCGCCGGGTTGAACAACCAGCTGCGCTCGAACTTGATGTCCCCGGAGTAGGCGAGGTTGTGGTCGCCCTCCCCGAGGTGGAAGTGGCAGATCGACGAGCCGAGGATGTGGCCCGCGTTGTGGAACGTCAGGCGGATGTCCGGGGCGATGTCCGTCGTCTCCCCCCAGCGCAGCGGGACCGTGCGCGTCACGAGGTCGCGCACATGCGACGAGTCGTAGAGGCCGCGCCGCGCCTCCTGGTTGACGACCTTGATCGCGTCGAGCAGCATCAGGGTCATCAGGTCGCGCGTCGGGGCGGTGCAGTAGACCGGCCCCTTGTAGCCGTACTTCAGCAGGACCGGCACGAGCCCGCAATGGTCGAGGTGCGCGTGGGTGATGACGACCGCATCCAGCGAGTCGAGCGGCAGGAGCTCCGGGGCGCTCAGGAACGGCGTGCGGTCGGAGCCCGGGTCCAGCCCGCAGTCGATGAGGACCTTCGAGTTCTGCGTGGAGAGCAGGTGGGCGCTCCGCCCGACCTCGCGGTAGCCGCCGAGGGCCGTCGACCGCGCCCAGAGCTTCTCGGGCAGCGGGTCGCGCGCGATCCGGATCCCGACCTTCTTGAGGAAGCTCCGGCGCTCGTCGAACGAGTTGCGCAGGTGGATCCGGACCTCCTCGACGGTCTTGGACGGGATCGGCGGCGTCCGGACGACCGTCGGGATCCACCCGATCTTCCGCTTGAGGTCGTTCAGGACCGAGCCCCCGCGGCCGATCGCGGCGCCAGGGTTGGCCGCCTCGATCGTCACCTCCCCGGTCTCCGGCTCGAAGAACAGCTGGGTCAGCTCCGCCTCGGGGGGCAGGACCTCGCGGACGACCTTCTCGGCCTCCTTCGGGTCGATGAGGGTCGCGGGGTCGGAACGGACCAGGACGCGGCGGTGGAGGCGCTGCGCGACCTGGCGGAGGTAGTCCCCCCCGGAGAGGAACGTGTCGAGCTGCTTGGTGTAGATGACGACGTGCGGGCCCTCGAGCTCGATGTCGGTGACCTCGACGGTCTCCGGCAGGACCTCTTTGAGGGCCACCCGTGTTTGCTCTAGGAGCGAGTCGAAACTCATCCTTCGGGGAAACGGTTGTCGCGAAGGGGTTCGGCGGCCCGAGCCGCCGTGGACGATTACGGCTGGGCGGGAGGCAACGGAATCTTGAGCGCCTTCAGACGTTTATTAATTTCGTCTTCGGCCAGCTCGTGGTAGTCCTTGGGGGTGATGACGTGGGCGAGGTAGCCGTCCCCGCTCGCGCTGTCGCGCTTCATCGCCGCGGTGAGCCCCCGCAGGGCGAGGTCGACCGCGTCGCTGGTGACGAGGTCCCGGGAGTAGCCCTCCTCGACGATCCCGTACGCGAACGGCGAGCCGGAGCCGACCGAGACGAACCGGTCCTCGATGCAGCCGCCCGCAGGGTCGACCGAGAAGATGTGGCCGCCCTTCGCGTCCACCCCCCCGACGATCATCCAGGCGAGGTACGGGTAGTAGCGGTTCCCGGAGAGGATGTTCGCGAGGAGCGTCGCGGCCCCCTCGGTGCTGAGCGGAGCGCTCCGGCGCAGGCGGTAGAGCGAGACCTCGGCCCGGAGGTATCGGGCGAGCACCTGCGCGTCGCCGACGTAGCCGGCGATGGTGATCCCGACGTTCTGGTCGATCTTGAACATCTTCTGGGCGGTCTTGTTCGTGATCATGTTGCCGGCGGTGACCCGGCGTTCGGTCGCCAGGACGACGCCGTCCTTCGCGACGATCCCGATCGTCGTCGTGCCGGTCCGGTAACGGTCCTCGGGAGCCATCTCGGCCGGAGCCTGCATCGGTACACCACCGCTCGTCAGAGCGATGCGGGGCCGACCCGGGCTCGCTATATAAGAGCTCACGGAGCGATTACGCCCGGACCACCGACGAACCGTAGGCGACCCGGTTCCCGGCGGTCGGTCGCCGGCCGGCACGGCACGCATTATACGGACCCGTCGCTCGGGGGCGGTCGTCCATGCTCCACCATGAGGTCGTGGTCGTGGGGGCGGGCCTCGCCGGCCAGCGCGCGGCGCTGGCGGCGGTCGAGGCCGGGCGGGACGTCGCGATCGTCACCAAGCTGCACCCG
>DASPQN010000062.1:0-36091 GCA_035624925.1 Thermoplasmata archaeon | reverse complement strand
CCGTCCATGCGGTCTCCCCCCGGACCCGGGTCCTTTGCGGGGCGGGTATCCGGGGGCGCGAGGATGTCCGTCGGTCGCTCGAGCTTGGGGCCGAGGGGGTGCTCGTCGCGAGCGCCGTCACGCTCGCGCGTCGGCCCCGGGCGGCGATCGACGAGCTCCTCGCAGGATTCTGACCGGGGGCTGCCCTCCCCAGTTCCCGGACTTCCGACCTGGGGCCTGGACGACCCGTCGACCGCGATACGGGTCCCCGGCCCGCGTGGCCGCACACGACCTATAGGAGCCGAGGCTCCCCCAACCGTGGGAGGCCCGAAGACCGCCCTACGGACCGGTCCGACCGTTGAGCTCCGCGTCAACGGGGCCCCGGCCCGCTTCCCGCGAAACCCCGAGCGTTCTCTGCTGCACGTCCTCCGCCTCGAGCTCGGACTGACGGGCACGAAGTACGGCTGCGGCGAGGGGGAGTGCGGTGCGTGCACGGTCCTCCTGGACGGCCACCCCGTGCGGTCCTGTCAGGTCCAGGTCGTTGACCTCGACGGCGCGAGCGTCGTGACCGTCGAGGGGCTGCGGCAGGGCGGTCGGCTGAACGAGGTCCAGCGGGCGTTCGCCGAGCTCGGGGCCTTCCAATGCGGCTTCTGCACCCCGGGGATGGTGGTGAGCGCGACCGCGCTGCTTCGCGAGAACCCCAGGCCCACCGACGCCGAGATCCGGTCCGCCCTGGACGGGAACGTCTGTCGGTGCTGCGGCTACTCCCGTATCCTCGCGGCGGTCCGGCGGGCCTCGGAGCTCGTGGACCGGTCTGTGCCGGGGTCGACATGATCGCCGGGAGGCCGCGCAGGCCGTGGGACCGGACGGATCCTGGCGAGCGCGACTACTTCGAGATCCTCGGTGATGGGCTCGTTGCGCAGGTCGCACCGCGGAAGGCGGGCGCTTCCGGTGCCGGCGGCTGGTCTCCTCCGATCGGCGGGGCGTGGGTCCACGTCGGGGCCGACGGGGTGGTGCATGCGTTCACGGGGAAGGCCGAGGTCGGCCAGGGCACCCGGGTCGCGCTCGCTCTCGTGGTCGCGGAGGAGCTCCGGGTCCCGCTCGAGCGCGTCGACCTCGTCATGGCCGACACCGACCTCTGCCCATGGGACATCGGAACGTTCGGGAGCCGGTCGATGGCCGACGCCGCCCCCGCGCTCCGGGCGGCCGCCACCGAGGCTCGTAGCGCGTTGGTCGAGCGGGCCGCGAGACAGGGTCTGGGGGCCCCGTCCGCCCTGGAGGCGGTCGACGGGGAGGTCCGAGTCCGTGACGGCCCCGGGTCGGTCCGCTACGGCGACCTCGTGCGGGGCGCTCGCGACCTGGTCACCGTCCCCGCGGAGACCTCACTCACCCCGCCGGCCGCGTGGAGCCGGGCCGGGCGCCCGGTCGTCGACCCCCACGCCGAGGACGTCGTCACGGGCAGCCGGGCTTTCGCCTCGGACCTGCGGCGGCCCGGCATGCAGTTCGGGGCGTTCCTCCAACCGCCGCGGTACGGCGCCCGACTGACGGCGGTCGACGTCGACCGGGCCCGCGCGCGGCCCGGGGTGACGGTCGTGCACGAGGGGGAGTTCGTTGGCGTCGTTGCCCCCTCGCCCGGCGCGGCCCGAGCGGCGCTCGGGGACGTCGAGGCCGACTGGGAGCTCCGACCGCAGCCCGGGGAGGAGGAGATCGAGGGGTACCTTCGCGCCCACCCGAGCTCGGGGGACTCCTGGGATACCGCGGAGCGCCGGGCCGGCGCGCCGGCGTCCGCCTTCGCCGCCGCTCCGGTGAAGGTGGAAGCGGTCTACCGGACCGCGTACATCGCTCATGTCCCCCTCGAGACCCGTGCGGCGCTGGCCGAGTGGACCGACGGACGGCTCACCGTCTGGGTCGGAACCCAGACGCCGTTCCGCGCGAGGGAGTTCGTCGCGGACGGACTCGGGCTCCCGCTGGAGGACATCCGCGTCATCGCCCCGTTCACGGGGTCGGGGTTCGGGGGCAAGCACGGAGGAGCGATCGCCCTCGCGGCCGCCCGGCTCGCCCGCGCCGCGAAGGCACCGGTGCTGCTCACGTTCTCACGCGAGGAGGAGTTCCGGCACGGCTACTTCCGGCCGATGGCGATCATGGACGTTCGCGTGGGGGCGGCCCGCGACGGACGTCTCGTCGCGTGGTCGTTCCACAACGTCAACGCAGGGGCCGCGGCGATCTTCCCACCCTACACGATCCCGAACCAGCTCGTCGACAACGAGCTCTCCGACTCCCCCCTCCCGCAGGACCCGTACCGTGCGCTCGCGGCGAACGCGAACAACTTCGCCCGCGAGTCGGCGGTCGACGAGGTCGCCGCAGCGGTCGGGGGCGACCCGCTCACGATCCGCGAGAAGAACCTGGAGGACGAGCGCCTCCTCACGGTCCTCCGGACGGCGGCGACCGCGGCGGGGTGGGCCGACCGCCGCCGCGTGCCCGGGAAAGGCTACGGCCTCGCGATCGGCCTCGAGAAGGGCGGTCGGGTCGCCACCGTGGCCGAAGTCACGGTCACCCCCGACCGCGCCGTCAAGGTCGACCGGCTCGTCCTCGCCTACGAAGCGGGGGCGATCGTCCACCCCGCGAACCTGCGCTCGCAGGTCGAGGGCGCGGCGGTCATGGCGCTCGGAGGGGCGCTCTTCGAGGCGATCCACTTCGCGGGCGGCCGGATCCTGAACGACCGCCTGGGAACCTACCGCGTCCCGAGGTTCTCCGACCTGCCGTCGGTCGAGGTTCATCTCGTCGACCGTAACGACCTGCCGTCCGCCGGGGCGGGGGAGACCCCGATGATCGCAGTCGCCCCCGCGGTCGCGAACGCTATCTTCGACGCGACCGGCTGCCGACTCCGCGCTCTTCCGCTGGTCCCAGAGGGGAAGCTCCCGACGCCCTCCGACGGTCCTAGGCCGCCCGGCCCCCCGCAGGACCCACGGGGTTGACGGGGCCGGGGTGGGGGCACGGGTTGGCCCTGCAGACGGGGACGAGCCGGCCGAAAACGCCTACAGGGACCGGGCTCCTCGGACCCCGGACGGTTCGGGGGCTACCTCGTGAGCGCTAGGCGGGCGAAACGTCACCCGCAAGGTCGGCCTTGCCACGACGGGGGTTGACGGTGATGGAGAGCCGGTCGGCCCCGAAGAAGTCCGGCGCAAGACGCGGCCCCTCCCGTAGGCGGGGGCGGGGCTCAGGTCGCGGACGCGGCCGACCCAAGGTGCGCCGGGGGACACCGCCGGCCCACCGACGCGCCGAGGGTCCGATCGATACGGGAACCCTTACGGGTCCACGCGGCGGACGGGCCCCTCCTCCGCGGCCGCCGTTCGACCGTTCGAGGTCGTCGCTGCATGTGGTGATGGTCGGGTGGGAGTTCCCGCCGAGCCATACGGGGGGCCTCGGCGTACACTCCTACGAGATGGTGCGCGAGCTCACCCGGCTCGGCCATCGGATCACGTTCCTTACCCCGTTCCCGGGTCCGTTCACGGAGGTCGAGGGCGTCACGTTCCGCCATCCGGGCGAGTCCCGGCGGACGCCGCTCCCCGCGCTCCCGCCGGCGTACTGGGCGGGCGGGTCTGCCGAGAGCCCGTTCGCCGATTCGGTCGACGGCTACAATGCCTGGGTCGCCCAGCTCAGGGACCTCGGCGACGTCGACGTGGTCCATGTCCACGACTGGTTCGGCACCGTGGGCGGCTCGGCGCTCGCCCGGCGTCTCGGACGGCCGATGGTGATGACGGTCCACTCGACCGAGTACGACCGGTCCCTCGGCCATCCGTGGCAGCACATTGTCGACCGGGAGCAGGCCGGGATCGACGGGGCGACGGTAGTGATCGCGGTGAGCCGGCACCTGCGTCAGCAGCTGGTCGAGCGGTACCGCGCCGACCCGGTGAAGGTCCGCGTGGTCTACAACGCCGTCCGCCCCGGTCCCCGGCTCGAGCGGATCGACCCGACGAAGCGCCTCGTCCTGTACGTCGGCCGGCTCGCGGCGATGAAGGGGGTCGACACGTTCCTGCGCGCAGCCGCCCGTGCCGCCGGGACCGTGCCCGACGTCCTGTTCGTCGTTGCGGGCGAGGGGCCGGAGTACGGACGCCTCGTCGAGCTCGCCGCGCGCCTCGGGATCGGCGAGCGCGTGATGTTCCTCGGCAAGGTCTCGGAGGAGGAACGGGAGATCCTCCTCGCCGGGAGCTCCGTGTTCGTCCTGCCCAGCGTCGTCGAGCCGTTTGGGATCGCCGCCCTGGAAGCGATGGCCGCAGGCGTGCCGACGATCGTCTCGAGGACGAGCGGGGTTGCCGAGATCAGCCGTGGGACGTTCCGCGTCGACTTCTGGGACGTCGACGAGTTCGCGAGCCGGATCGTCGAGCTGCTGCAGTACCCCACGCTCAACCGGGCGATGGGGGACGAGGGTCGTTGGGAAGCGCTCCGGGAAGGATGGCCGGAGCGGGCGCGGGAGACCGTCGAGGTCTACCTCGAGGCGATCGCCCGCGCGGGGAGGCCGGGCCGCTGAGGATCGTCCTCTACCTCCACCTTCACCAACCCTGGAGGTTGGCGCGGTTCCGCTTCCTCGACCTCGGCTCCGGCCGGTCGTACTTCGACCTCGAGCGTAACCTGGCGATCTTCCGCGGGATCGCCGAGCGGTGCTACCGCCCGGCGCTGGACCGGCTCCGGGCGCTGCTCGACGCCGACCCCGAGTTCCGTCTCAGCCTGTCGGTCACCGGCACGTTCGTCGAGCAGGCGCGTCTTGCGGCGCCGGACGTCCTCGACCGGCTCCGCGGGGTCGTCCAGTCCGGACGCGTCGCGCTGCTTGCCGAGACGTACTACCATTCCCTCGCGTTCCTCCTACCGCCCCCCGAGCTCGCGGAGGAGGTGGCGATGCACCGTACGCTCCTGCGCGAGGCCTTCGGCGTGAGTCCGTCGGTCCTCCGGATGACCGAGCTCGCGTACTCCGACGACCTCGCCCGCTTCGCGGAGGCCGAGCGGTTCCGAGCGATGCTCGCCGAGGGCTGGGAGGGTGCCCTTCGGGGCGAGCCTCCGACCCACCTCTACTGCGCGGCCCCGGCGCCGACGGTGAACCTGCTCCTGCGCCACTACCCGCTCAGCGACGACGTCGGCTTCCGGTTCTCGGCCCGGGGCTGGTCCGAATACCCGCTGACCGCCGACAAGTACGCTCGCTGGATCGCCCATACGCCGGGCGAGCTGGTCGGACTGTTCATGGACTTCGAGACGCTGGGCGAGCACCATCCGGCGTCCAGCGGGATCTTCGACTTCCTCTCCGCCCTGCCGGGGGAGGTGCGACGTCACCCCCAGCTCACCTGGGCGACGGTCGACGAGGCGGCGGCGGGAACGCCGCGCGCACCGATCTCCGTCCCGTACACCATGAGCTGGGCCGACCAGAACCGGGACCTCGGCGCCTGGTTAGGGAACGACCTCCAGCGCTCGGCCTTCGAGGCAGCGAAAAAGGTCGGCGTCCTCGTCCGCCAGGCCGGCGACGCGACGATCCTCACCGACTGGCGTCGGCTTCTCACGTCCGACCATTTCTACTACATGTATGTGAGCGGCCACGGGGCGGACCAGAGCGTGCATCAGTACTTCTCGAGCTACGAGAGCCCGTACGACGCCTACGCGAACTACATGAACGCCCTCACGGACCTCCGACGCCGCGCTCTCGAGCGGCTGGGCGTGCCGATCCTGAAGTGAGCCGTTCGGACGGCGCCCGATCCCGTAGCTCCCCGTTCGACCCCAAGGGTCGACGTCGATCCGGAGACCGTCTGCGAAAGCGGTCGCAGGCGGCCACGAACGGTCGCGACGTCGGAAGCCGCCCACGCTCCCTGGAGTTGCTCTCCGTGGAGGCTGCCTCCGCCGGACCCGGGAGGCGCCCCGGGACTGTCTCCCTGGGCGGGCGGGCCGCGCTGAGGCCCGGAGGAGGGGGCGGCCGGCGCCGCCCCAGGCGGAGGCCCTGACCCTACTTTGGCGGGGTCTCCGAGGAAGGCGGCGAGGAGACCTCCTTCGGAGGTCCCTTCGGGCCGGCGGGTCTCCTCGAGCGTAGCACCAGGCCGGCCGCTCCCAGGGCGAGCGACGCGGCCACGAGGCCGAAGAGGAGATCGTTTCTGGTCGTCAGCGAGTTGATCGAGTCCTGGGTCCCCGGGACCGGATTGTTGTAGGTCACCGTCAGAGTCCGGGTCGCGGTGTTGCCGGCGGAGTCCGTGGCCGTCGCGGTGATGGTGTTGCTCCCCGGGCTGAGCGGTAGCTCGACGGAGAACGTCCCCGCAGAGGAGACCGCCACCGAGTACCCGTCGACGACGAGCGTCGAGCCCACCGCGGCCGTGCCGGTGACCACCACGTCGGGGACCGAAACGGTCGAGCCCGACGCGGGCGAGGTGAACGCGAGGGTGGGTGGCGTCGTCTCTACGGTGACGCTCACGTCCGCCTCCGCCCGATTGCCCGCGGTGTCGGTCGCGACCACGACGAACGTGTGGGGTCCATCGGGCAACGTCACCACGGTCGAGAACGCACCCGTAGGACCGACCGTTACCGCGGCCCCGTCGACCGTGACTGTCGCCCCGGCTTCGGTCGTCCCGGCGACGGTGACCGCCGAATGGTTCGTCGGTCCCGCAGCAGGCGACGAGATCGTCAAGGGCGGGGGCAAGGTATCCAGCGTGACGAAGACCGACGTCGATGCCGAGTTGCCTGCCGCGTCCTTCGCCGTCGCCGTAAGGGTATTCGCACCCTCGCTCAGCGTGATCACGACGGAGAACGAGCCCGTCGGAGAGACGGCCGCCATCACACCATTGACGCTGACCGACGCTCCGGGTTCGGTCGTTCCCGTCACCTTGGCGACCGAGTCGTTCGTGACGGCTCCCGACGTTGGGCTCGAGATCGAGATGGCGGGTGGTGTGGTTTCCACCGTGACGCTCACCTCTGCTTCCGCCCGGTTCCCGGCGGTGTCGGTCGCGACCACGATGAACGTGTGGGGTCCGTCGGGCAACGTCACCACGGTCGAGAACGCACCCGTAGGACCGACCGTAACAGCGGCCCCGTCGACCGTGACCGTCGCCCCAGCTTCGGTCGTCCCGGCGACGGTGACCGACGAGTGGTTCGTCGGGCCCGGGGTGGGCGACGAGATCGTCAAGGGTGGGGGCAGCGTGTCCAGCGTGACGGATACCGATGTCGACGCGGCGTTGCCCGCACCGTCCCGCGCGGTCGCCGTGATCGTGTTCGCGCCCTCGGCGAGGGCGATCGCTACGGAGAACGAGCCCGTCGGGGAGACAGCCGCCACCACACCGTTGACGCTGACCGATGCTCCAGGCTCGGTCGTTCCGGTGACCTCGGCGACCGAGTTGTTCGTAACGGTCCCGGACGTCGGGCTCGAGATGGAGATGGCGGGTGGCGTCGTCTCTACGGTGACGCTCACCGCCGCCTCCGCCCGATTGCCTGCGGTGTCGGTCGCGACCACGACGAACGTGTGGGGTCCGTCGGGCAGCGACACGACGGTCGAGAAGGCACCCGTCGGACCGACCGTAACGGCGGACCCGTCGACCGTGACCGTCGCCCCGGCTTCGGTCGTCCCGGCGACGGTGACCGCCGAATGGTTCGTCGGCCCCGCGGCAGGCGACGAGATCGTCAAAGGTGGGGGGAACGTATCCAGCGTGACGGAGACCGACGTCGATGCAGAGTTGCCCGCGGCGTCCCGCGCGGTCGCCGTGATCGTGTTCGCGCCTTCGGCGAGAGGGATCGCGACGGAGAACGAGCCCGTCGGGGAGACAGTCGCCACCACACCGTTGACGCTGACCGACGCTCCGGCTTCGGTCGTTCCCGTCACCTCGGCGACCGAGTTGTTCGTGACGGCTCCCGTCGTCGGGCTCGTGATCGAGATGGCGGGAGCGGTCGTGTCGACGGTCACCGTGGTCGAGACGGACGTGGTGTCCCCGGCCGCGTTCTTCGCGACGACGACGAACGTGTGCGTCCCATCGGCGAGCGTGTACGCCGCCTCGAACGAGCCGTTCAGCGCGACCAGGACGGGCGCCCCGTCAATCGTCACAGTCGCCCCCGGATCGGTCGAGCCAACGACGGTGACCGAACTGCGGTTCGTGAGGCTCCCGTTAGCTGGGGCCGTCACGGTCAGAGTCGGCGAGCCGTTCCCGACCACGTACTCGGCCGCGTATGGCAGGAGCACGGCGTTGTTCCACTGGTTCCAGCCGAGCACGGCGTCCCCGTGCCCGTCCGTCGTCAGGATGGCACTGCCGGTATCGGTGGCGGACGTCGCCGGTGCGGGCTGGTTGACCGAGGACGCCGGGCCCCAGCCGATCCCCGAAACGTACCGGCGGGCGACGATGTCATACCCGACGCCGTTGTACTGGTTCCACGCCACGTAGCCGTTCCCACGGACATCGAGCGAGGACGTCATGCCGGTGGCGTCGCCCGGCCCTGAACTTACCTGGACCGGCGAGCCCCAGGATCCGGTGACGGGTTTCGTCACCGCGTAACCCACCCACTGGCTGCCCGTCCACGCGTCGTAGGCCAACAGCGCGTCCCCGGCCGCGTCGAGCGACGGGGTGGCGGGGCCCTCGTCGCCGGGTGCGGTGATGAAGGTCGCTTCAGTACCCCAGCCGGCCGTCGGGCTGTAGACGTTCACCGCGGCGATGCTGCGGTTGCCGTTCGTCTGGCCCCAGCTCGCGGTGGCGTAGCCGGCGTCGTTCATGGAGAGGGCGTAGGCGACCCCCGTCGAGGCCCCGCTGGCCGAGACCTGCACGGGGGCCTGCCAGCCCACGCCAACCTTGTACAGGCTGGCATAGTTCGGGTAGCCCGATCCGTTCCAGACCTGATAGACCGCCATCGCGTCGCCGTGGCCGTCGATGCCGACGACGACACTTCCGACATAGCTGAACGTGGACTGGACCTCGGTCGGGGCGGTCCAGGTGTGGGTCGTCCCGTTGAAGAACGCGGCGTAGGCGTTCCAGTTGGTCCCGTTCCACTCCTGCCAGGCGGCGACCCCGTTACCTTCCTGGTTCAGCGCGACCCGCAACCAATACTTGTCGCTCGTTGCGGCGTTGTCGAGCCGGACCGGCGGTCCCCATCCGACGCCGACCTGGTAGTAGGTGGCGTAAACGTTGTACTGCGTGCCGTCAGAGGTCCTGAACAGGACGAGAGCGTTGCCTGCGCCGTCGATCGCGGACCACTCCTCCGCGACGCTGGTGTGCGTCATGTTCTCGATCTGGGTCACCGGGCCCCATCCCGTGGAGGGAGTGTAGAGCGCGGCGTACCCGTCCCAGATCGGTCCGTCGTCCTGGGTGAACGAGAAGATCGCGTCGCCCTGGAGATTGGTCTCGAGCTGGAGCCAGCTCGGCTGGACCGCCTCGGTCCATTCGGCCTGCTGATCCTCCCAGTAGTACTGCCATCCCGAGCCGGCCGTGTAGTAGTTCGTTAGGAGGCCGTTCCTTGGGTTGCCGGAGCCGTTGTCGTTGTAGTTCCACGCGGCAAGAGCACCGCCCTTCCCGTCGATCGCCACCAGCGCGGACCCCGTGCCCACCCCCGCGTAGTCGAGCTGCGAGTAGCTCCAGGTGGTCGTGGCCTGGTCGTACCGGACCGCTTCGTTCTCCACTTGGTTCGCCGGGGTCGTGCCCTGCAAGGCGATCTGGTAGGTGATCGTGATGTTGCCGCTGGGGTCGATCGCCACCAGCCCATCCTGCGCGGGGTAGCTCGTCCCGTCGATGTCCGCCGGGCCCGCCCAGCCTGAGCCGGAAACGTAGCGGTTCTCAAAGACCTGCGGCGTGCCGGTAGAATCTTCCTGCGTCCAAACCACGACCGCGTTCCCGCGGTTGATGGCCGTAGCCGGTCCCGGGGTGAAGTACGCCCAGTACGGGCTCGACTCGACCGGGGTCGCGGTCTGCCAGCCGGAGGTGTTGACGTACAGCTTTGCCCAGACCGTGTACGTGCTATCGTACTCGAGCCAGGTGACGATCCCGTTCCCTTCCGGGTCCATCGCGACGGACGGCAGGTAGGCGAAGTTCGTGCTCGTCTCCGCGAGGAGGGGTGCCGCCCAGCCGGTCAGGGTCGAGTACCGGTCGACGTAGACATGGTAGGTGCTGCCGTCAAACTGGTACCAGGCCGCGATGGCGTTCCCGGAGCCGTCGATCGCTACGGTGGGGTTGTACGAGTAGTTGGATGAGACCGAGAGGTCAGCTGCGGCGGCCCAACCGGTCCCGGGAACGTAACGGTTGGCGAAGATGTTGTAGGTGGACCCTGTCCAGACCTCCCAGACGGCGATCGCGTCCCCGAACGCGTTCATCGCGAGGACCGGCGAGTAGGACCAGTCGTACGGCTGGTCGATCGGGACGGGCGCCTTCCATCCGACCCCGTCCTGATAGAACGCCGCGTAGATCGTGTAGCCGTGGCCGTCGCCGTTCCACTCCTGGTACACCGCCATGGCGTCCCCGCTCGAGTCCATAGCGACGGCGCCGTTGTAGACGTAGCTGATCGAGTTCTCTCCGGTGGAAACCTGAACCGGGACCTGCCAGTTCGTTCCGGCGTCTCCACCGCCGCCGGGGATGAAGCGGGTCGCCATGAGGGTGTTTTGCGCTCCCCCCCGCTGCCAGACGATCATCCCGGTCCCGTCGGCGGACAGCGCGACGCCCGCCAGGTTGGCGTTGGACGCGGTCTGAGACTCCAGCGGGACGGGAGTCTGCCAGCCGAGGTCGCCGCCGACCGTCGCCGGCCGGACCGGCACGGAGGCGGAGGGCGGATTCGTGAAGGTAGGTCCGGTGTGGGACCTGACCGCGGGTACGACGCCCGCGACGACGACCAATCCGCTCAGTACGGTCAAGACGGCAAACCCGACGGCAAGTCCTTTCACGTTCACAGAACCCATTCCAATGAAGGCCGAAATGCCACGCAGTCGGACCCCGACCTTCCTCCGAACGAAAAGGACCCTGTTCAAAGTCGTTTCGTTCGGACCTCGCTCGGCCCAGGCTGGCCGGAACAGCCCCGGACCGGGTGATCCGAGGCTGCACGTCTCATCCCCCGGCTTCACGACCCGCTCGCTCCCTGGGCCTGCTGCGGGCTGATGGCCATGTTCGGCCGCATCGTGGCGCCTTCCGCGGGGGGAGGAGCGACTGACGATGGGTTCCGGCCTAGGCGAGGACAGGGTTTCGGCAGGTTTATCACTGGGTCACCCGTGGGGGACCCGCGGAAGTCCGTGGTTCGGTTCCCGCTGTGGCCGTTCTTCGTTCTCCTCGTCCTGCTCGTCCCGGGCCCGTCGGGATCGTCACTCCCCGGGGCCCACGCTTCGGCACCGGGAGGCGTCCGGCTCCCGGGGACCCCCGGTTGGCCCGTTCCGCCCTCGCCCGCCGGCGCGACGCCGGCGGAGGTCATGCGGGCCGCCTTGCCGCTTCATCGCGAGGTCTCCGTGCCGGTGGGGACGGCTCCGACCGCCACCGCCTTCGATCCGGCCACGCACGAGATCTTCGCCGCGAACTATGCAACGAACAATGTCAGCGTGATCTGCGACGGTTCGAAGGTCTGCGGGGGGGCCTCGATGCGGGACAAGGTCGTGGCGACGGTCGGGGTGGGGACCAATCCGTACGGGGTGGCGTACGACCCGACCGTGCGCGAGGCCTTCGTGACCGATGACGGGTCGAATGACGTGACGATCTTCTCGGGCGTGTCGGACTCGGTCGTCTACATCACGCCCGTGGGAAGCTTTCCGATCGGCATCGCCTACGACCCCGTCAAGGGGGAGCTGTGGGTGGCCAACAACGGGGACAACACTGTCAGCGTCATCTCCGGCTCGACCGATTCGGTGGTGGCGACGATCCCGGTCGGTCTAGGGCCGTACGGCGTGGCCCCCGATCCCGGCAGGGACCTCATCTTCGTGTCGAACGCCTACTCGAACAGTGTCAGCGTGATCTCCGACCTGACGAACACGGTCGTCGCGACGATCCCCGTGGACGAGTCCCCTACGGGGATCGCGTACGACTCCTCGACGGGCCAGGTGTGGGTCGCGTGCACGCTGTCCAACACGACCGACATCATCTCCCCCGCCACCGAGACCGTGGTAGGGGGCGTGGTCCCCTCGATGGGCCTACCCTACGGGGTCGTGATCGACCCGCGCACCCACGACGTCTTCGTCAGCAACACGGGCTTGGACAACGTTTCCGTCATCTCGGACACCACCGACGTCGTCCGAGGGACGGTCGCTGTGGGCACGTTCCCTGAGGGGCTGGCGTACGATTCCGCGGTGCCCGGGATCTACGTGGCGGACCGCGATTCGAACCGGGTGGAGGTGATCACGGCGTTGACGCCGATGGTCACCACCCAGGTCGGGATCGTGTTCCCGTACGCGGTAGCCTACGACGCGCCCAAGCACGAGTTCTTCGTCACCCAGGCTTACGAGCCATGTTCGACGGGCTACGTCTACGTGTTCTCGGACGCTACGGACTCGCTGGTCGCCTCGGTGCCCACGACCTACTGCACCACGGGGGCCACGTTCGATCTCACGGCGCACGAGGTCTTCGTCGGAGATCCGGGCCTGGACGCCGTCCTCGCGATCTCGGACTCCACGAACACCGTGGTCGCGACGATCCCTGTCGGGAGCGTCCCTCAGTGGCTGACGTACGACCCCCCGATGCACGAGGTCTTTGTCACGAACAACAATTCGGACAACGTCAGCGTCATCTGCGACGGCAGCGCCGTCTGCGGGGGCCTCGCCCAGAAGGACAAGGTCGTCGCGTCGGTCCCGGTCGGCATCGACCCGCAGGGGGTCGCCTACGACGCGCACACCCACGAGATCTTCGTCGCCAACGGCTACTCGCAGAACGTGAGCGTCATCTGCGACGGCGCCGGGAGCTGTGGCGGGTCGTCGGCCAGGAACAAGGTGGTGGCGTCGATCGCCGACCCCGGCGGCGGGGGATTCCCCCGCATCGGCCCGTACGGGGTCGCTTACGACCCCGTGAAGCAGCAGGTCTTCGTCTCGGACCTGTTCCTGAACCTCGTCACGGTATTCGACGATACGACGTACGCGATCCAGGCCAACGTGCCGGCGGGGACGAGCCCGGAAGGACTGGCGTACGACGCCAGCCATCGGGAGATGTTCGTCACGAACTATGGCTCGGGCAACGTGAGCGTCATCTGTGACGGCAGCACGGTCTGTGGGGGTACGACGATGACCGATGCGGTCGTCCAAACGGTCGTCCTGGGCGGCGCTCCGATCGGGGTCGCGTGGGACACGCACGCGGGGGATCACAAGCTGTACGTCGCGGTCAGCCTGTCGTGCATCTTCTGCACGGGCGGTCACGTGGCCGTGATCTCGGACACGACCCCCGCGTAACGGCGGTAGGGAGACGGGATTGCCCGTCAAACGGAGACGCCCGCGCGGGCGCGGGTCGGATCTCCCCCGGCCCCTAGGCGGGGTAGGCCGTCCCGGACCCCATCCGTGGCCGAAGAGGCGGCTTGCTCCGGGCTCCTTGGGCTCTGACCGTCCGGTCTGCGTCCCGAGGCCGCAGGAGGGTCTCCCGCTCGGGGCGGCTGGTGACCGCCCAGCTTCTCTATCTCGTGGTCGAGCAGGAGCATTCCCGGCGGCCCGCTGGAACGCGAAGGAAGCGCTCTTACGCCTGCTTTCCCTCAGGTTCGGCAGGCCAGGCCGAAAAGCCATGCCAGCTTCCGCGTCGGGGCGGAGAGAGAGCACGTTCCACACCGCGTGGCTGACTGGCGTCCTCGTCGCGGTCACGGCCTTAGGACTATCGGGCGTAGGCTCGTCCTCGGGCGCCCACCTGCCCGCCGCCTTGCCTCCCGTCTCTCCTGTCCCGGCCGTCGGCCCCCTCCCGCTCAGCTCCATCCCGGTCGGCGGAGGTCCGTTCTCCCTGGCGGTCGACGCGGCCACCGGATACCTCTACGTGGTGAACTCCAACACCGACAACGTCACGGTGATCAACGGTGCGACGAACTCCGTACTCGTCCCGTCGATCGGGGTGGGGACCACGCCGCTCGGCATCGCCTTCGATAGCGCGAACGGCGACCTGTACGTCGCCAACCTCTCGGCGCCGTACACCGCGTCGCACGTAGGTGAGATACAGGTCATCAACGGGGCGACCAACACGGTGGAACCCGAGCCGATTCTGCTTCCGACCAATCCCCAGGCCCTCGCGTTCGACGGCGCCAACGGCTACCTCTACGCGACCAACTTCTGGTACTTCGGCCCGAACGTCACCGTGATCAACGGCGCGACGAACACCGTCGTCGCTCCTGCGATACCGTCGGGGTCCGCCTCCAGCGGCATCGCCTTCGACCCGGCGAACGGGTACCTCTACGTAGCCAACTACGGAACGAACAACGTGACGGTGATCAACGCGGCGACGGACCGGGTCATCGTCCCGTCGATTCCGGTAGGGACCTGGCCCACCGCGGTCGCGGTCGACAGCACGAACGGCGACATCTACGTAGCTAACTCCGGCTCCTGCAACGTGACGGTGATCGACGGGGCGACGAACAAGGTCGCCGTCGCGTCCGTCCCGGCGGGGTTGACGACGAGCGGCGACGGACCGACCGCCATCGCCTTCGACAGCTGGAACGGCTACGTCTACGTGGCCAACCCTTACCTGAACAACCTGACGGTGATCGACGGGGCGACGAACAAGGTCGCCGTCGCGTCCCTCCCGGTGGGCGGCGGGCCCGACGCCATCGCGTTCGACAGTTCGAACGGCTATGTCTATGTGGCTAACGCCGGTTCCAATGACGTGACGCCGATCGCCCCCTTGAGCCACCGGGCCGCCTACCCCGTGACGTTCTCCGAGAGCGGACTTCCGCCGGGGACGACCTGGACCGTGAACGTGTCCGGTGAGCCCTCGGTGAACTCGTCGACCGGGACCCTCGCCGTCAACCTGACCAACGGGAGCTACACGTACACGGCGGCCTCCGCGAACGGCGCCTACGCGTCGCCGGGTGGCTCCTTCACCGTGAACGGAGCCCCGACCTTGGTCAACGTGAGCTTCCGGCAGGGGTACGCCCTATCATTCACGGAGTCCGGCCTGCCTGCGGGGACGCTCTGGTCGGTCTCGGTCCAGTTCGTAGGGACCGTGAGCTCACGCACCACCACAGCTACGTTCGTCGTCTCGAACGGGACGTACACGTACGGCGTGAACGGCGTGCCCGGATACAACTCGACCCCGCACATCGCAACGGTGGACGTCACGGGCGTGGCCGTGGACGTTCCAATCGTCTTCACGCTGATCCATTACCAGGTCGTGTTCTCGGAGACGGGGCTTCCTCCGGGCGACGCCTGGACGGTCGTGCTCAACGGGTCGGTCGCCGGGACGACGAACGCGACGGTAACGTTCCTGGAACCCCTGGGCAACTACACCTACCTGGTGAGAGGCCCGGCAAACCTGCGAGTCGGAGGGATCCCGGCGAGCGGGACCGTGGCGGTGACCGGGTTCACGGTGGAGTCGCCGACCTTCGAGAAGGGGAGGACCTTCTCCATCGCTTTCCACGAGTCGGGGTTGCCGAAGGGGCAGCGGTGGACCGTCTCCTTGGATGGGTGGTCGGGGACGTCCACGTCAAGCAGCCTCAAGTTCAGCAATCTCACGCCCGGACCCTACTCGTACGAGGTCGCCCCCTTGTCCGGGCAGAACATCACAGCCAAGAGCGGCGGGTCGGGCGTTCCCCTCTCGGGAGCTCTCGACCTCGTCAGCAAGGGCCTCTCGGTCTCGCTGAAGTACGTCTACCCGTACCCGGTGACCTTCTCCGAGACGGGACTTCCGGCCGGAACGACCTGGGCGGTGACCCTACAGGGCCATCGGACCTCGTCGACCATCCCCGCGATCACGCTGAATGCGCCTAACGGGAGCTACGGCTACAAGATCGGGCCGGTCGCCGGCTACACGAGCAGCGGTTCGCCGAAGAAGGTCGCGGTGACCGGAGCGGGGGTGACGGTGACAGTGGTGTACACGGCGAAGAAGGGGAAGTCGGGAGTACCGGCGGGCCTGCTTGAGCTGCCGCTGTCCCTCGCGGTCGTCCCGGCGAGTCTGCGAAGGGAACACGCCTCACGCTGATCCCGGCGGGCCGCAGGGCAAAGCCGGCCCTGTACCCATCCCCCGGGAGACTCCTCGTCTGCCGCCCTCGGTCAAACGCGTCCCACCGGAGGTGAGCCCGGTCGAGGGTAGGCCCGGACGGCACCGGTGTCCTCTTCGACATCGCACCTGTCCAACCATGCAAGGACCGGGGCACCGCGGGGGGGTTGACGATCCGAGCCAAGAGTTGGCCCGTGGGTCCGGTGCCGTGTCCCGCGCACCGCAAGCGCGGTTTCTACCCTGGCAGCGCGCGGCGGTCCGGCGACTCGGAGCCCGGAGTCTGCCCTAACGCGCTACCGGCTGGACCGGCCGGCCGTAGAGTGAGAGGAGCTGGATGAAGCGAGGGTCCCGGCGTGCGGTCGCCATCAAGGGCGAGAAGCGTACGCGGGCCATCTGCAACGTGTGGGCCCGAGCGGACGCGAACATGTACTCGAAGAACTTGTCGAGATTCCCTAGGCCGAGGAAGACGAATCCGATATTCCCGAGCTGCGCGTCGCTGCGATGCGATTGCATTCTCTCGATGACCTTCATGGCGCCCGCGCGGTCCCCTCTCAGGGCGAGGAGGTAGCCCCGGCACTGCTCGGTCAGCGAGTTCTCGGGCGCGATCCGCTCCATTTCGGCGACGCAGGTCTCGGCCTGATCGAGGTCCTTGGCCTCGAAGTAGTAATCGGCCATCCCTCGGAGCATGTCCACGGGGTTCGACTCCTTGTGCTTCTTCCAGAATGCCAGGGCCTCCTCCCCCTGCCCGGAAAAGTAGAGAGCATTCCCCATAGAGCGAATCGTCGGGGGGGACAGAGGGTCCAGACGATACGCCGCCTCAGCCTGGGCCACGTACCCCTCGAGGATGCCGAGGGAGCCCGCGAGACCGCCCAACGTGTTGAGCGCTTCCGCTAGGTTGGGGTTGAGTTCGAGCGCCCTGCGGAGCTCGTTGTCCAAGAGATCCGCGGTGTCGTCGGCCATGAAGGCCAGTTCCGCGAGGATCGCGTGCGCGTCGGCGAGGCTCGGGTCCATGGCGGCCGCCTTCTCCGCCGCAGACTTCCCGAGCCGGATCGCCTCGGCCCACGGGATGTCGCCCTCCGTGGTCAGCTGCACGTACGCTCGTGCCATGCCCACGTACGCCCGCCCGAACGTCGGGTCGAGGTGGATCGACTCCTGGAAGTGCTTGAGCGACTGGCGAAGGGACGGAATGTCCCGTTTCCACGTGAGGGCCTGACCCTGGAGAAAGCTGAGGTAGGCCTTGGTCTCGGTCGGCTTCTCCAGCGTAGGCATGGTCGCCGCCGTCTTGGAGAGGTTGACGGGAAGCGCCGTGGCGACCTTCGTCGCGATATCGGTTTGGACCTTGAAAATGTCGGCCAGGTCGTCGTCGTACTTCGCCGTCCAGAGGTGTTCCTCGGTGGCGACATCGATGACCTGGACCGTTACCCGGATGCGATTCGCCGCCCGACGGACGCTCCCTTCAACGACCGTCCCGACGCTCAGTTCTCGCCCGATCGTGGCGACCTTCTTGTCGGTCTTCCGATAGCCGATGATCGAGGTCCGTGCGATCACCTTCAGCCCCGGGACGAGCGAAAGGTTCGCGATCAGCTCCTCTGTTAGGCCGTCGGCGAAGTACTCGTCGCTGGGGTCCGGGCTGATGTTGGCGAAGGGCAGGACGGCGATCCGGGTCCGGTCCACCGTCCCGACCGCTCCGTCCTCCGGCCCTTCGGCCGTCTCGGACGTCCATGCAAGCAGGACCCGGTACACGTCCACCGGGACCTGAACCCCCTTCATCGCCTGCGCCTGCAGCCTCTCAAACCGCTCGTGGACCTTGGCCCGAACCTGGTCGTAGACCGCTCCAGAAACGCAGATTCCGCCGGGTTCGGCGAGAGGCTCGATTCGTGCCGCCAGATTCACGGCATCACCAACGATGTCGGCCCCGTCGGGAACAACGTCCCCCAGGTGGACACCGATCCTGATCTGGATCGGCGCCTGTCCGCCTTCCGCGTTCCGTTCGTGGATGCGCCGCTGAACGTTGAGGGCGCACTGCACCGCCTTCAGGGCGCTGTCGAACTCTACCAGGAAGCCGTCGCCCGTCGACTTGATCTCGCGGCCGTCATGGATCCCGAACAAGGGCCGTAGAAGATTCGCCTGCTGACGCCGGAGTTCCAGGGCCCCCGCCTCATCGGTCTGAGCCGACGCGGTGAACCCGACCGTGTCGGTGAACATGACGGCGGCGAGACGGCGGCTTGGGGCCACGGGAGTCCGATACGGTGAGAGAGTTAAGCTCGCGGGCTCAAACACTAGCGCCGGCTCGAGGGTGGACGTCGAGGAGTCCCGGCAAGCACGGGTCTACGTCCTCGGGCGCCCGACCGGCCCTCGCCGGTTCCGGGCGCACTCGAACCGAACCGTTAAGGGTCGCCGGGCCCCCCTCGCCCGGTCGATGGTGTTCGGGGGAGCGAGCGGCGAGAGCGCCCCGGTCGCGCGATGATCACGCTGGTCGCCGGGAACGGCCGGCTCCTCTTGACGGTCAACGAGGACGGCGACTGGAACGAGCTGTTCTACCCGTTCCCCGGCCAGTTCCAGCAGCTTCGCGAGGCACGCCTGGGCCTGTTCGACGTCCGCGCGGGAAAGTTCTCCTGGCTGCGCCGGGGCAACGGGTTCACGATCGAGCAGCGGCCGTTCGGCGCGGGCCATCTGCCCGAATCCACGTGGACCGGCGAGGGGATTCGGCTCTCGATGCGGGACCACGTCCACCCGAACCACGACCTGATCGTGCGGGTGATCAGGGTCCGGGCCGAGCCGGCCCGGCCGCTCCGCCTGTTCGCCTACCACGCGTTCCAGATTGCCGAATCGATGTACCAGGACACGGCCTACGTCGACCCCGTCCCACCGTCGCTCGTCCATTACAAGCGGGGCTACTACTTCGAGTTCTTCTCGGACCCCCCGTTCACGCATGCCGTCTGCGGCGAGCACACGCTGAAGGGCCTCCAAGGGACGTACGTCGACGCCGAGGACGGACGCCTCGAGGGCCGGACCGTCGCGCACGGGGCCGCCGACAGCGCGATGCAGTGGGATGTGGAGCCACCGGCCGGCGGCGAGACGGAGCTGAAGGTCTTCCTGGCGGCCGGCCGAAGTCTGCCGGGGGTCCACGAGGTCCGCGACTACGTCCGTCACGGCGGCCCTGGCCGGTTCGTCCGTGAGGCGGAGAGGTTCTGGGAATCGTGGACCGAGCGACGGCTCCCGCATCCGCCGCGCGGCCTGAGCGAGCTGGGTCGGGAGGTCTACCGCTCGAGCGTCCTTCTGATGCGTCACGTCACCGGCTCGAACGGCGCAATCGTCGCCTCACCGGACACCCGCTCCCTCGTCGCCGCCGGAGACACGTACAACTACTGCTGGTGGAGGGACGGCGGGTATGTCGCGAAAGCGATGGACGAGGCCGGACTCTACGAGGGAGCCGCCCGGTTCCTCGAGTTCGCCCAGCAGTGCCAGAACCCGGACGGCTCGTTCTTCCACCGCCACTTCCCGGACGGCGCGCTCGGGAGCACGTGGCATCCGCCCCCGTTCCTGCAGATCGACCAGACGGCGACGGTCGTCGCGGCCGCCTGGCACCACTACAAGCGGGGGGGCGACCCGGATGTCCTCGTCACGCTCTGGCCCCTGGTGAAGAACGCCGCGAACTTCCTGACGGGATTCCGCGACCCGACGACCCACCTACCCCTACCCAGCTTCGACCTTTGGGAGGAACGGATGGGGGTCCACGCCTACTCGACCGCCGCGGTCGCCCATGCCCTCGAGCGCGCGTCGCGCATCGCCGCCGAGATCGGCAAGGACCCCGGACCGTGGCACGTCGCGGCGACCGAGGTCCGCGAGGCGTCCGTCCGCCACCTCTGGGATCCGGCGCTCGGGCGGTTCGTTCGCTCGCTCGAGCCGCGGGATGAGAAGGTCGACGCGTCGATCCTCCTCGCGCTCAAGCTCGGGCTGCTCCCCTGGGACGATCCGCGGGCGAGGTCGGTCGTCGACGCGGTCGAGCGCCGCCTGTGGGCCCCCCCGCTCGGCGGGCTCGCGCGCTACGAGGGCGACACGTACTACGGCCCCGAGAACCCGTGGATCGTCTGCACCCTCTGGCTCGCCGAGGCCCGGCTGCGGCTCGGGGACGCCGGCCGGTGCCGCGAGCTCATCGAGTGGGTCGTCGCGCACGCGACCCCGACCCACCTCCTGCCCGAGCAGCTCGATCGCCGGACCGGCGAGCCGAAGAGCGCGACCCCGCTCGCCTGGTCGCATTCGACGTTCGTCGACGTCGTCCACAAGTTCGCGGAGTCGGAGCAAGGGAGTCCGGTGCTCGGAGAGTAGACCCGCCGCGCGCGACGGCGGCCCCCACGAGTTCTACACGAACGGCTTCGCTAGCTCGGCGCACGCAGCGTAGAGGCGGCTCGCAGCGTTCGGGTCCTCGGATTCCGCCGAGCCAGGGCGGAGCCTGCGTCGGGAGAAGTACTGACCCGTGACCGTGTCGAGGCTGGGGTCCGACGCGACGAACGCGACGTCGTCGCCCGCGGCACGGACGTCCCGGCCGAACAGCCGCGCGGCCAGTCCGATCCCGAATCCGACCGCGCCGCCGTTGTTGCGCCCGAATCCGGAAGCGACGAACCCTGGATGGACCGCGTTGACGGTCACGGGGTGGCCCCGTACCCGGCGAGAGAACTCCCGCGCCAGGAGGATCACCTCCAGCTTGGACCGGCCGTACTGGCGGAATCCCCGATACTCGCGGTCCCCCTGAAGGTCGGCGAAGTCGACGCGGCGGCCCCGGTGGGCCTCCGAGGCGACCATGACGATCCGGGATGGCGCGCTCTCGAGGATACGGGGCAGGAGACGGGCCGTCAGCGCGAACGGTGTGAGGACGTTCAACGCGAACGTCCGCTCGAGTCCCTCCGCGGTGACCTCGCGACGGTGGTAGTAGGCCCCGGCGTTGTTGATCAGGAGGTGGATCCTCGGGTATCGGTCGAGGAGGAGACCGGACAGCCGGGCGACCTCGGACCTTAACGCCAGGTCGGAGACCGCGATCGGGACGACCTCCGGGTTCTGCGTCTCCTCAGCTATGGACCGGGCAGCGGCGACCGCGCGTGGCACCGACCGTCCGACGACGACCGTTGTTGCACCGAGGGCGGAGAGGCCGTGGGCGACCCAGCGGCCGATACCGGACGTCGCGCCGGTCACGACCGCGACCTGGCCTTTCAGACTCGGCCGCGTCGACTGCACAGTCAGGGAACTCCCACGGCGCTACAAGACCTTCTGCGGGCCCGCGGCCGGTCGGCGACCCTCGTCGCGGGGAGCGGAGGTCAGCGGCGTACGGCGACGCTGGGATACCGAGCACCGCCCCCGCGACGGAGCGTATAACGCCGGAAGCCGTCGCTCGACCGTGTGAAGCCGATCCCGGTGCCGGCGTCGACCGAGCCGCGGGACGCCGAGCGGTTCGTCCTTCGCCTCGACCGTCGCCTGGAGCGGCTCGACCGGGCGATCCTGGTCGCCGAATGGGACCTTTACACCGGCCGCTCCGAGCTCGGCTCGGGCCGGTGGCAGCTGCCGCGCTCCCAGCTCCTCTCCGACCCCCGGCTCCTAGGCTGGCTCCGGGCGGCGAGAGCGAGGACCTGGCCGCCGCTCCTCGAGCGCAGGCTCGAGCTCCTCGAGCGGGTAGTCCTCGACACCCAGGTCGAACAGGACCCCGAGGTGGTCCGGCTGCGGGAGGAGCTGAACCGCACGATCGTCGCGTTCCGCCCCAGCTGGGGAGGACGTCGCGTCAACCGGGAAACGGTCCACCGCGTTCTGCTCACCGACCCGAACCGCGCGCGACGGCGCCGCGCCTTCTACTCGCATGAGCCCCTCTACCGTGCGCTCGAGGAACGGTTCCGGCGGTTGGTCCGCCTGCGGAACGACAAGGCCCGGGCCGCAGGGTTCCGGTCGTTCGCCGAGATGCGCCTCGGGTTCCAAGGGTTCTCCCCTGAGCGCGTCCTGGACCTCGGGGAGGCCGCGACCCGGGCAGCCCGGTCTCGGGCTCGTCGCCTCCGCGACGTCTTCGCGGAGAGCTCGGGCGAGGGAGGATGGTACCCCTGGGACCTTCGCTACGCACAACACCTGCTCGCTCGGCTACCGGAGCGTTCGTTCCCGAGGCGGCCGATGCTCCCGAGGATCCTCGCGGCGGTCCGGCAGTGGGGGTTCCGGACCGACCGGATGCGGTTCCGGGTCGTTTTCCACGACCTCCCTGCCGGCGGGCTCACGCTCGCGCCGGACCCGCCCCAGGACGTGCGTATCCTCGTGCATCCGCAGGGGGGCTGGCAAGCCTACCTCGTGATGTTCCACGAGGTCGGTCATGCGGTCCACTCGGCGTCGATCCGGTCGCCCCGACATCTGCTACGCTGGCACGAGAACGTGCCGGGGTTCGGGGGGTTCCACGAGGGGATCGGGGGCCTCTTCGAAGAGGTCCCCCTCGACCCCGCCTGGCTTGCCGCGCAAGCGGGCGTGGGTCGCTCGCTCGCCGAGGAGTTCGCGACGTCGCGGGCCGACTCCGACCTCCTCAGTGCGGCCTGGCTGAACACCTGGATCGCGCCCGAGCTCAGCCTCTACCGGGACCCGGACCGCAATCCCGCGGGGGCGGCCGGGCGCCTTGCCCGCCGTCTGTTCGGGTATGACACGTTCGCTCCGGTGTCGTTCGTCGACTCGTTCTATGTCGCCGACCCGGTGTACAGCGCGAACTACCTGCTGGCGGCGCTCTTCCACCACCAGATCGCCCAGGCGATCCGCGACGACCTCGGCGAGCCGCTCTGGCCCAATCGGAAGGTCGGCCCGTGGCTGACCCGGAACTGGTTCGCTCCGGGGTCGGTCATCGAGTGGGTCCCTCACGTGAAGGCTGTCACGGGCCGGCCGTTCAGCGCCCGGGCGTTCTGCACGAGGTTCTCGGCGACGTGATCCGGCGCGCCGGCCGGGGAGCTCGGCACGCCCCGCACTACCGCAAGGCACGGCATCCGAAGGAGCCCGGAGTCCGCTACGGTCGGTCCCAGCCCCAGGGCGTTAGGCACGCGATGCGCGTCACGACTCCCGGGGCGAGCCGCGCCGGATCGCTGGGCTCCGCCGGACCCGACGGTGGGCTGCTCCAGCCGAGCGTGGCTCGGGGCGTGGTCGTTCGACCCTAGCGACTCGGACCGGACCGCGTACCACCCGACGGGACCCCGCTCCGAGGCCCACGCGCGGACCCCACCGTCGAGGCGAGGCGAAGCTACCCTTCCCAACAGCGATCGGGCCTACGGACCCCGCGAGACGCGGGACTTCCGGGGGAAGCTCCGGCTAGGCCAGGATGTCGATCTTCCCCGTGCGGCCCATCGAGATTTGCAGCTTGCCGCGGAAGTCCTTGACCCAGCCGTCGGTGATCTTGACCTTCTGGCCTACCGAGTAGCGGGTGATGTCGTCCCCCCACAGCGTGAGCGTGATCGTGCCGGTCTCGTCCTGGAGCGTCGCGTCGGCGACCCGGGAAGGACCGCGGGACGTCGTCACGTCGCGGACGGGAGAGACCGCGGTGATGGTCGCTTCGATCGTGGCGTTCGAGTTGGCTCGGAGGGTCGCAATGCCCGGCATCGCCCCGACCGAGTTCGGCCCGGGTTATCCCGCTTGCGGAGTCGCGACCGCACCCCGGTCCACCGCGACCGGCCGTCCGACCCCTCGAGCGCCCCGGCGGCGGTTATATCGGGCTCGTTGCTCGCCGCGCCCGTGCCGGCTTCGCGGCCGCGGGTCGTCGTCATCGGGCTCGACTCGGCGTCGCCGTGGACGTTGTTCGAGCGGTTCCTGCCGTTCACGCCGCGGCTGAAGGAGCTGTTCGCCCGCTCGCGACGGGGGACGCTCCGGACGATCGACCCGCCGATCACGGTCCCCGCCTGGGCCGTGATGTTCTCGGGAATGGACCCGGGGACCCTCGGCATCTACGGGTTCCGCCACCGCCGGCCGGGCACCTACTGGGACCAGTACGTCCCGTCGTCGCGGACGCTCCTCCAGCCGATGGTCTGGGACCGGCTTTCCAGGATAGGCCGTCGCGTCTGTGTCGTCGGCATGCCCCCCGGATACCCGCCGCCAACGGTCAACGGGGTCTACATCTCGGACTTCCTGACCCCGGACGGAGCGCAGGACTATGTCCACCCGCTCTCGCTCCGCGACGAGATCCGCTCGGCGGCCGGGGGCGACTACACGTTCGACGTGACGTTCCGCGCCGACGACCGCGACCGTATCGGTCGCGAGCTGCTCGCGATGACCCGTCAGCACGTCCGGGTCGCCCGGCACCTGTGGAAAAAGGAGGCGTGGGACTTCTTCGCGCTCCACGAGATCGGCCCGGACCGCCTCCATCACACGTTCTGGAAGTTCTTCGACCCGGCGCACCCGCGTTACGAGGAGAACCGCAAGTTCCGCGAGTTCTGCGAGGATTACTACCGTCGGCTGGACACCGAGCTCGGCGCGTGGCTCGACGAGATCCCGGACGACGTCCGGGTGCTCGTCGTCTCCGACCACGGCAGCCAAGCGATGCAGGGGGGTTTTGCGATCAACGAGTGGCTGATCCAGAAGGGGTACCTCGCGCTCAAAGGGGGCAGGCCGCGCGCCGGCACTCCTCTGGAGAAGGTCCCCGTCGACTGGTCCAAGACGCGCGCCTGGGGCGCGGGCGGCTACTACGCACGTATCTTCTACAACGTGAAGGGCCGCGAGCCCGAAGGGGTGCTCGCGCCGAAGGACGTCCCCGCCTTCGAGGGACGGTTGACCGACGAGCTCCGAGCCATCGTCGGGCCAGACGGCCGATCGCTGAACGTCGATGTCCGGGTCCCGAAGGCGATCTACCGGGAGGTCCGCGGCGACAGCCCCGACCTCATGGTCTACTTCTCCGACGCCGCCTGGCGCTCCGCGGGCACCCTCGGCTACGACTCCCTGTACCTCGCCGAGAACGACACGGGCCCGGACGACTCCGTCCACTCCTTCGATGGGGTCTACGCGATCAGCGGCACCTCCGAGGGCCGCGGCACGTCCGGCCCTCAGGAGCACCTGATCGACATCGGCCCCACGATCCTGAAGCTCCTGGGCGTCGAGGTCCCTGCGGATGTCCAGGGCCGTCCCATCCCCGGGTTCCTGTAGGACGCTAGGCGGCCCCTTCGCCGCAAGTCATCCGGAGCCACGGCGACAAGGGGCACGGAGGCCCCGTGTAATGGTCGCGAGCTCGACCCCGTCCCTGACGGCGACCGCGGGGTCTCCCCGAGGTCGCTCGCGTTCGCCGTCGGTCGACCACCGCCAGGGAGCTGCTGGGCCTCGCCCGCCGCCCCAGTGTGAGGCAAGCGGTCACCCGGTGCTTTCGATAGGTCTATAGAGGGGTCGACCTACGGTCAGCGCACTCGCGTGCGGCTTCGGAACGGTCCGTCACCTGGGGCGGTCCGGGCGGACGCGAGGTCTTGGCGCCACCGGGTGCACCGCAGGCTGGGGACGCCGCCGGTCTGGGTCATCGTCGCCTTGATCGTCGTCCTGCTCCTTTCTGACGTACCCGCCACCCGGGCCGGGAGCCGCTCGGCCTCGCCGACCAGCGCGACCCCGTCGGTCGCGTCCGGCCCATCCGCAACGCCGGTGGCCGCGTCCACCCCCGCAGGACCGCACGATTCGCTGCGCTCGGAGACGATGGACCCCCACGGTCATGCCCGGGCTACCCTCTGCCTGCTAGGACTGCAGGCCGACTGCTCCTCGGACGCTTCCCTGACCGCGAGCCCCGCACGGCCGCTCGTCACCCAGCCGTCGTCCTGGACGAACATCACCCCGCCTTCGGGCGCGCCGAACCCCGGGCCCCGGACCATTCCGGCGGAGGCGTACTATCCGACCGGGCACGAGGTCCTCCTCTTCGGCGGCGCCGACTTCTTCCTCCTCTACCAGGACACGTGGGCGTTCTCCGCGGGCCACTGGACCGAGGTGATCAGCAACTCGACCTGCACCGTCACCACGTGCCCCGCGGCACGGGCCGGGGCGATGATGGCCTACGACCCCGCCCTGGACGGCATGCTCCTGTTCGGGGGACTGAACCTCAGCCTCACGTTCAACGACACCTGGTTGTTCGCGAACGGCTCCTGGACGAACCTCACCTCCACGGCGGGGAACGCACCGTCGCCGAGGTTCTCCGGGGCGATGACCTACGACCCTTCCGACAACTACGTCCTCCTGTTCGGAGGCGAAGGGAGCCTCGACAACGCCCTCGCCGACACGTGGAAGTTCTCGGACGGGCGCTGGACGAACCTGACGGCCGGGCTCTCCCCCGCTCCGTCGGCGCGGGCGAACGCCGCGATCACGGACTCGCCGGACGGCTACGTCATGCTGTACGGCGGACTCAACTCGTATAACAACGGCTCCAACTCGACGATCCTCTTCAATCCGTGCAATCCCTCGGGCGCGGAGATCGCCTGGTGGTTCTACCAAGGGAAGTGGAGCTCGGAAGCGGGCTACCCGACGACCTGCATCGCCTCCCCCCTGAACACCTCAGGCACCGCGGTCCACCCCGACGCGTCAATCCCGAACCAGGGCCCGCCCTGCGGCCGCGAGGGGGCCGCGCTCGGCTGGAGCCCCAAGAACAACCGGTTCGTCCTCTACGGAGGGTACGGCTACACGTTCGAGTCCGGCGCCTGCACGTTCACCGAGGCCTACCTGAACGACACGTGGACCTACGATCTGCCTGCCGGGGGCGGGTTCCTCTGGAACAATGCGAGCTCCCCGCCTGGACCGCCCGCCCGGGCGTACATGGGGTACGCCAGCGACTTCTCGGACAACTACTTCGAGATCTTCGGCGGCACGAACGGGGTCGCCTTCGCCCTGAACGAGACCTGGCGGTTCTACGAGATCGTCTACGCGAAGCTCACGGGACCCCTCGGCTACGACACCGGCGGCGGCCTCCAGTTCAAGATCCCGTTCGTCGTGCTCGGCTACGGCGGGACGGGCGACCTGGCCTATTCGTTCACCATCAAGAACACGCGCACCTCCAACAAGCTGACCTCCGGCGTTTGCGACTGGTTCTACAACGGCACGAGCACCGCGCTCCCGTTCAACGGGACGGTCGACATCCCTTGCGTCCCCACGCCGAAGACCTACGGGGTCTACCATATCGAGCTGACCGTGACCGACGAGGGGAACGGCTCGAAGCCGTCCGCGACGGCGAACTGGACGTTCACCGTGACCCCGCCGGAGAAGATGGTCATCTACTCCGAGTACGCCGGGTACTTCTACAGCAACGTTGACTTCGACAACACCTTCACCATCTACGCCGAGGTCGCGAACGACTCCGCGACGAGCCTGACGGCGACCCTCGGCGGCCAGCCGATCACGTTCACCCAATCGAGCCACTCGCGGTGGTGGAACGCCACGGGGATCAACATGGGGGCCTACTCGGCCGGCACCCAGCTGACGGCCACCGCGCAGTTCTCGAACTGGACCGAGAACGCGTCGACGTACATCTCCGTGATCAACACCCCGGCCTGGCTCCTGACCCTGTTCAAGGCCACCGGGGCGAAACAGTCGGTCTCGTCCCAGGGCGCGGGTCCGTTCAACAAGTCGTACACGGTCACCGAGGAGTACGACTGGAACCTCGGCAACTCGACCAACTTCTCCATCGACGTCCCGCTCGTCGGCGGGAACTACGGCCTCATCCCGTCGGTCAACGTCACGTTCAACGCGACCTCGTCCGGCAACCTGAGCGTCCTCGGGACGTTCTCCCTGACCCCGCCGTCCATCGACATCGGGCCGGCCTCGCTCAAGGTCACCGCCAGCATCCAGATGGCGGGGACGTTCCAGGTCGTCGTACCGGGGGTGCAGTGGGTCAGCGCCCAGGCGGCCGTCCAGGTCAGCGCGCAGCTCTCCGCGAGCATCCCGATCTACGGGTTCAGCCTGCTCGGCTGCAACATCGGCTTCACCCTGCAGCTGACGATCAGTCCGACGATCACCCTCGACATGATCCTCGCCCCGCTCCAGGCCGGGGGCACGCAGATCATCCAGGGCGTTGCGGTCGAGGTCCAGAAGTTCCTCGGGAGCTTCTCGCTCGCGCTCTCGGCGGCGATCAACTTCGGCATCGGCATCGCCTCGATCGGTCTGGGGGTCGGACTCTCGGTCGCGGTCGCCTTCCAGCTCAACCCGTTCTCCGTCTACGCCGGTTGGGTCAACGGCTCGATCTTCGTCTCGGCCCAGTTCCTGTGGTGGTCGGACAACTTCAACATCGTCGGGCCCGCGACGGTCTACTCGTGGGGGGCCGCCGGGCCCAGGGGTCCGGACGCGCAACCCTACGTTGGCACCAGCTACAACAACGGCACGAGCTCGAAATGGGTCGTCCAGGTGCAGTACTACAAGGCGACCGACTACGACGGCAACGTCTGGAACGCGGCCGCCTCGTCCGGGCCCGCGATCTCCGACATCTACCCGTGGACCGAGGTCTCCGGGGCCGCGGCCTATAACGGCGCTGACCTGTTCTACACCGACGACAACACGAGCCTCCCGCCGGCCGACGGCCTCGTGATCTCGGGGGCCCACCTCGACGCCTCGACGAACCGGTTCTCCGCGATCGCCGCGCCCCACGACGCGGCGGACTACGAGATCGCCTCCCCGGAGGCGGTCACCCTGCCGGACGGCAGCCTCTACGTGATCTGGAGCGCGCTCCCCACCTCCGAGGCGTACGTCGACAGTCCGCTGAACCTCACCTCCATCGAGCTGCAGGGGGCCCAGTTCTTCCCCAACACCGACACCTGGGGGCCGGTCCGCACCTTCAGCGCCGGGGGCTTCGCCCAATCGTACCAGATCGACGCCACGGGCACCTCCGGCGAGGTGCTCGAGCTGACCGCCCAGCAGCCGCTCCTCACCAACAAGGCCCCGGAGCGGCTGGTCGAGTACAACCTGGCGGGGACCGTCCTCGCCAACGTGTCGACCAGCGGGCTGTCCGAGGTCGTCTCGCTCCGCGGTGCGTCGAACCTCGCGGTCGTGGACTCGCTGGGCGGCAACTACTCCCTCCTGAGCCTGCCTTCCGGGAGCTCGGTCGCCATCGCCTACACCCCCGCCGCCGGCTCGAACCTCATCTCGGCGACGTTCGCGCAGGGCTCGTCGACCAGCCTCGTGCTCCTATACCGCAGCGCGACGGCGTCCGAGCTCGTCCTCTACGACACCGCGGGAGGATCGACTCTGGCGAGCCTGGCCCTCGGCGCCGACGCGCTCCAGGCCGAGGCGATCACGGGCCCGAGCGCGACGTACGTCTTCGACCGCACGGTCGCGGGCCTCGACGGCTGGTCGGAGAGCGCCGGGACGTTCAGCAACCTCACGACGGTCGCGCTCCCGGGCGTCGTCACCTACGGGCTCGTCCAGGCCGGGAGCTCGATCGTCGTCTACGCCATCGCACCGACCGGCGGGAACTCCACCGAGCCGATCCGGGAGCTGGCGCTGACCGAGATCGGGGCTTCGCTCCCGGAGGTCCCCGTGCCGTCGGCCGTGAAGACCTCCGGCTCGAGCGCCGCCCCGCCGGACTATGCCCTCTACCTCGGGATCGCCGCGGGGGCCGCCGGCGCGCTGCTCGCGGGCGTGGCGATCATGACCCGCCGCCACCCGCCCACCGCCTCCTCGAGTGCGCCGCCCGCGGGCGCCACCTCCCCCAGTTCCCCGGGCGAACCCGCCGGTGGATCCTCCACGGGCGGACCTCCTACAGGGCCGCCCGGGGGGTAGGCGCCGAACATGTCCGTCTCCCTCCCCCAAGAGCCTGACGTCGTCCTCCGGCGTCCGTCGCTCGCGGTCGTGCTCGTCCTCATCGTCGGGGCCGTGACGCTCCTCAGCGCGACGGGCGCGGGTTCCGGGTGGGTCGCGTCGGGGTCCTCCGCGAGCCGGGTGCTGCCGACGGGAGCCGCCCCGGCGCCCGCGGCCTCCCCGTCCATCCATGTCATCATCCCCCAGCCGACCTGGATCAACGTGACGGCGTCCGGGACCGGTCTCGCTCCTTCGGCCCGCTCGGGCGGCAGCTCGGCCTACGACCCGGCGGACAACGAGACCGTCTACTTCGGCGGTTGCAACAGCTCGACGTGTTCCGGGGTCGGCAACCAGACCTGGGTGTTCGCCCACGGCGTCTGGACGAACGTGACGAACCCGCTCGACGCCCCACCGGCCCGCAACTTCGCGAGCATGGACTTCGACGCCAACATGCACGGCGTCCTCCTCTTCGGCGGGAGCTCGGCCGCCGGGCCCGAGCTGAACGACACGTGGCTGTTCCAGGCGGGCGTTTGGACGAACGTTACGTCCTACAGCACCGCGCCGTCCGCCCGATACGGTGCGGCCATGGCGTTCGACCCCCAGCCCGAGGAGAACGGCTCGGTCCTCTTCGGAGGTTACGGCCCGACCGGCTACCTGAACGACACGTGGGTCTGGCAAGGGGGCGCCGGATGGGTGCTGCTGAAGAGCGCCTCTCTCGCGCCGCCGGAGGTCGCCTACACGTCGATGGCGTACGACAACGCGAGCGGCTACATCGTCCAGTTCGGCGGCTATCTCTCCACGGGCAGCGACGACCGCCAGACCTGGGAGCTCTACTCGGGCCAGTGGTGGGCCGTCTCCCCCGCGTCGCCGCCGCCTGCGCGCAGCTACGCGACGATGGTCTACGACCCGAGCCTGGACGGGGTCGTCCTCTTCGGGGGTTACAGCTACGAGACCGAGTACCAGACGAACCAGACGTGGGTGTTCGCGAACGGGGCGTGGACCGAGAAGAACCCCGACGCCGCCCCACCTTCCGTCGACTCCGCGAGCCTCTCGCTCGACGGCACGGGGACCACGCCGATCGTGGTGGGAGGGTTCAACCTGACGTTCGACGGGCCGTACAACACGACCTGGGCGTACGAGTTCGCCCCGGGGGTCGAGGAGCTCTCCCCGAGCGTCGCCGCCTCGGAGGTCGGGGAGAACGTGACGTTCTCCGCGACCGTCCAGGACGGCACCGCGCCGTACGCTGCCGAGTTCATCTTCGGGGACGGGTCGTACGAGCACGTCTCGGGACCCGGCCCGATCCTCACGGCCACCCATGCCTACGGCACCCTCGGGACGTACGGCGTCTCGGTCGTCCTTACGGACGCGGTGGGGGCGAAGGCCACCTCGAGCGTCCTGTCGTTCCCGGTCTCCGGGGGGCCGGTCATCTCCGCACATGCGGTGACGCCGACCGGCGACGCGCACGTGCCGATCTCGTTCGTCAGTTCGGTCGTCGTGCCCGGCGCTCCCTCTCTCAGCTACCTCTGGGAGTTCGGCGACGGCGCGAGCGCGACCACCGCGAACGCCTCGCATGCCTACGCCACGCCGGGGACCTACCACGTGAGCGTGGTGGCCACGGATGGCGACCACGCGACGTCGACCGTCCTGCTCGAGGTGACCGTGGTCGCCGCCCCAACGGTCACGGCCGCGGCCACGCCGAGCCACCCGAACGTCGGTGCGACCACGCTGTTCTACGCCAACGTCACAGGAGGCAGCGGCCCCTACACCTACACCTGGCGGTTCGGGGACGGCTCGACGAGCGCGCTACCGGACCCCGACCACGCGTTCACGAGCGCGACAACCTACACGGTCCAGGTGTGGGCCAACGACTCGGCCGGCGGCTCGGCCCATGCGACGCTCACGGTCACGGCCGAGAGCCCGACGTCGACCTTCGCGGGAGCCGTGACGGGCGCCCCGCTATGGTTCTGGGGCGGCATCGGCGCCGTCGTGGCTGCCGGCGCCGCGGGAACGTTCCTCCTCGTGCGCCACGCGCGCCGTCCGGGACGCTAGGTCCTTGGCCGCGGGTCGTCCGGGCCAGCCCGGACCCCGAAGCCACCGGCACGCTCCGCCGTGCACGGGGACCGACCCGGCGCCATCGAGCGCCACCGGGAAGAACGGGCCTTCTCCTGGAGGCGTGACGGGCTGGGTACGGGGAGGGTGGACCGGCGTCCGACCCACGCCGGCCGGGGGTCTCCGGGGTTCGGGTCAAGGTGAGCCGCGGACCAGCTCCTGCAGCTTCACCACGGTGTTCCAGTTCCGGCTCGTCCCGCGGACCCCTAGCTTTCGCTCGATCAGTGCTGGGGTCAGCTTCGAGCGGCCGATGCCGTCCGGGTAGACGACGTAAGCGTGCCGACCCCCCGGAACGACCCGCTCGCGTCCGACGATCGCCCCGTTCAGCTCCGCCCAGGCCCCGACCGCGGGCGCCGCGCTGAGCACGGTCACGACCAGGTGCCCGGGGTCGTCGGAAGCCTCCTGGGGGAACGGATTGCCGCCGACGACCTCCGTCCACTCCTGGTCGGTCCGGACGAGGACATCGACCTCGAACCCGGCGGCCTTCGCGATCGCGGTCGTGAGGGCGTCACGCAGGCCCTCCGCAGCGCCTGCGGCCGTGACGACGGCGCTCCCCGCGGCCCCGACGGTCGTCACCTCCGAGCAGCCGGCGGCGAGGAGCGCCGCCTCCATCTTCGCCATCGCGAGGGTCCGTCCGCCCACGTTGACGGCCCGCAGGAGCACGACCCAGCGCCTCACCATCCCGACCTCCTTGGGCACCCTCAACCGGCGAGGCCTTGTGCCATCTCCTGACGGGCGGTCGTGACAAAGGCGGCTGGTCCCAGGGGCTTGCCGGTGACCTTCCTCACCTTCGGGACCCAGTCATCCCGCTGGCCCGGCCGCAGCCACGTCCGCTTGAGCCACGGCCCCCACCGGGGATTCGGCCACAACGCCCCGCGCGTGGCGGCCTTGCCCGCGGCCACTACCTGCTCGGTAAAGCAGGTCGCCAAGAGGTAGCTCGCACGATGGAAGCCGGGACTCAGGTGGTACGGGTCGACCCACGAGATCGGCGGGTGGTCGTCGTACCCGAGGGTCCCGTGCAAGAACCGACGCCGCGGTCCCGTGAGGTCGGCGTCTGCTCGGCCATAGAGGCGCAGTTCGGATTCGACCTCCCCGACGAGCTCGGCCATGCGGAACGCCAGCGCGGCGTAGGAGGAGGCCCGCAGGCGCCTCGCCTCCTCGGCCGAGATCCCGGGACGGGTCCGCAGCCAGCTCAGCTCGCAGGTCACCTGCTCGAAGAGCCCTCCGATGCTCTCGGCGAACCCGGGGAACCCGACGCTCCGGAAGAGGGGCGACGGGCCGCGGACCGCCCGGCCATGGATCCCGTGACCCATCTCATGGAAGAGGACCGAGTAGTGGACGATCCCGTCCCGCGGGTTGCAGACGACCCCGACATCCGCGGGCAGCTGGCCGTGGAGCGCTAGCCCGGCGGTCGGCGTGTCCCACCGGCGGAAACGGAAGGCGAGGTCCGCGGGTCCGAACCCCCACTTCTTGAGGCCGGCCCGCACCGCGGGGATGCAATCCGCGGCCGAGAACCCCCGTCGCACATGGGCCGTCGCCTGCCGCTGCGCGAACATCATGTCCCAAGGGAACCAGCTCCCCGTCGGGCTCGCCTCCCGCAAGGCGCTCGACGCGGTCCGGCCGAGCGCAAGGACAGGGGCGGACAGGTCCCGCAGCGACCGGACGGAGAGCCCTTCCAGGCTCAGGCGCGCTTCGGGGTAGCTCGCGAAGCCGAGCTCCTGCGCGCGGTGGTTCCTCGCGTCCACGAGGGCGCGGACGTCCGGCTCGAGGCCCACGAACAGCGGCTCGTTGGCGTAGTACCCGGCCCGTCGGCGGGCGGGGTCGGGCTCGCGGGAGACCAGGTCCCAGATCTCGGCCTGGCTCACTGGGCGGCCGTTCCATCGGGGGCGGAACCCGAGGAGCCGGCGCTCGATCCGGGCGTTGAGCCGGGCGACCGAGGGATGGCTCTCCAGCTGGGCGTCCACCACCTGCCGCCGCAGGAGGACGAGACGGCGCCGGGCCCCGCCACTAGAACGAAGGATCGCGGCGTCGCACCAGCCGAGCAACCTCGGGTGGGAAAGCAGTCGCGCCCGAGCTAGCCGGGCACGGAGCGCGCCGCCGGACGGACGCCCGGTGTTCATCCGCCACTCGGCGAGGAACAGAGTATGGTCGGCCCGGGCGAGCCGTCGCTCGAGCTCTCGGAGCGCAGAGCTGATCGCAAGCGTTCCTGCCGCGGGGGCCGGGGGTGCCCAGGTTCCCTGTGTGGTCATCGATGCACGCCCCGCCGAGAACCGGTCGACCCTCGCCACGACAGCCTCCCGCACTTGAGGGTGGCTCCCGGGGATGAGTGGGACGACGGGCAGCGCAGAGCGAGCACCGCTCGAGCTAGGCCGCGCGATCGTGCTAGACGCGTCGATCCGGTCGCCGACGCGTCACCGTAGGCGACGCTCGATGGCCCGGGCCAGCCGTCCCGCCGCGGCCGCCTCCGCCTCGAGAAAGAGGGACGGTTCAATGACCTCGAGCTCCATGACGCGTGGATCGCCGGCCCGGTCGGTCACGAGGTCGACTCGGGCGTAGAGCGTAGGTTGCGGAACGGCGCGGAGGGCCCGTTCGGCGACGGCGAGCTCTTTGCGTGTGGCGACGACGGGGACCCCCTCGCGGAGCGACGACCCCGGAGAGAGCTTCGGCGCCTTCAACGCGGCATGGGAGTACTCCCCATCCAGGAACACGAGCGAATGCTCTCCCGGGTCGTCCACTCCCGGGAGGTAAGGTTGGAGCAGCACCTCTCCCTCGTTCCGGAGCCGCCGGAACGCGGTCTCGTTGCCCTCCCGGTCCCCTACGGTGATCCTGGCCGCCCCCACGCCGGCCGCGGAGACCGCGGGTTTCAGCACGCCGGCCTCCCACCCCCGGGCGCGAAGGGTGTCCGTGGCGGAGGCGACCTGGCTCCCCCACACGGTCGGGATGATCGGGACTCCCCGCCGCTCCAGGTCCTTCAGGTAGCTCTTGTGGCTGTTCCACCGCACCGTGGACGCGGGGTTGAACAGCTGGGTCCGGCGGGCCACGGTGTCCACCCACTCGAGGAACTCCGTCATGCGCCGGTAGTAGTCCCAGGTCGAGCGGAGCACGACGAGGTCGAACGCTTCCCAACGTAGGGCCGTGTCGCTCCAGACCACGGGAGTGGCCGGGATGCCGTCCGACCGGAGGGTCGCGCGCAGGAGCTGATCGTCGGGACTGAGCTCCGGAAGCCCCTCCCAGGTCGCCAACCCGACCGCGGTCATCGTCCCGACACCTCCACAGAACCGGGCCGTCAGGGCGGCTCGCATGTAGGCTCTTGCGTCGTCGCGCGAACCCGCGCGGAACGCCCTATCCTAGCGGACCGCCCGCAGACGGCGATTCGCCGACGCCTCGCGGGCTCCAGGGCTGGCTCGGAGGAGCCACGTTCACAAGTTTATTGTGGGTGGGGGTTTCGGCTCCCCGATGCGCGGTGCTTCCTTGGTCGTCGCGACAGGAGCGGTCCTCGTCGCGCTCGTCGTCTCCTCGCTGGTCGGAGGGCTCCCCCCGTCCGTGGGAACCACACATACGTCGCAAGGTGAGGCGGCAGCCCCGGCGTCCGGGCCCCAGGCTCTTTCGCCGCCCTCGTCCTCCGCAGCCGGAGCGAGCCTAGTCCCGCGCCTGTCGGGCATCTCGTCAGCCTTCGACCAGCGGGTCCGGCAGACCGCGAGCTCGCTTGCGGCCGCCGGTGTCCCCGCCCACAGCATCCGTCTGCCCTACGTCGGCTCCTCCGCCCAGGTGGTCGATGGCGCGGTCGTGCCAGGATACGCCGTCGCTGCCCAGGGCAACGTCACCCAGGACTACCCCCGGGCCCCGGCGCCGGTCGGGCTCGCCTACTACGGCGAGAACGACACCTCGGGAGCGGTCCAGGCGACGACGCTGGACGCCTCCAGCGTCGAGGGGACGCTCACGGTGAATCAGATGGACGCGCTCTACCTCGACGTCGACACCCCCGATATGTGGGGGATCCAGCTCAATGCCGTCCTGACCGACGTCACGCTGCACGGCGTCGCCGGCTATCAGTTCTGGGTGCAGAACGCCGTCGACGTCTACCAGCACAACGATACGATCAACCTCGGGGAGGACACCTGGAACTTCTCCGCGCCGGGGGCCTACATCGCCCCCGACACCTCCACGATCCTCAGCCACGACCCGAA